>DATBWH010000049.1:0-9262 GCA_036514895.1 Candidatus Humimicrobiaceae bacterium | reverse complement strand
TTTATGTCTTACCCCCATTACGATCCCGTCTTCCGTACGGGCGGTTACTTCCAGACAGTCGGGGATGGTATCTTTTTTCAAGATCAAAGAATGATATCTTGCGGCTTCGAAAGGATTTTTAATACCTGTAAAAATGCTTTTTCCGTCATGATAAATAAGAGATGTCTTTCCATGAACAACTGTTCCCGAATTGATCACTTCCGCACCAAATACTTCCCCAATGCACTGATGTCCCAGACAGACACCAAGTATGGGTATTTTTTTATAAAAATACCTGATCATATCTTTTGATATTCCTGCATCAACTGGTCTTCCGGGACCAGGTGAGATGACTATTTTCGAAGGTGCCATATTTTCAATCTCATCCAGGGTGATTTTATCATTCCTGCTGACCTATATGTTCTCTCCTAAGATCCCGAGACACTGAACAAGATTGAAAGTAAAAGAGTCATAATTATCTATCATAAGAAGATCTATCTTTTTGTTTTTGATATTTGTATTCATGACTTCTCCAGATTTTCTTTTAAATTATCATCATTTTTATAAAAAAAATTGGCCATCTGATATATTCAGATAAAAGAGATTATATTAAAAGCCGGATAAAATCACAAAAATATTTCTATATCCCAACCCAGTTCCTCCAATTGATAAATTAACAATTTAAAGGTAAAATCCTTGCTTATGATATCCGTAGAAAATCTGACTAAAAAATTTGGAAACATCACTGCGATTGAAAATATCTCCTTCGATATAAACGAAAGTGAGATATTCGGATTTCTGGGACCAAATGGAGCCGGAAAGACCACGACCATAAGGATACTTTCAACACTTATTTCCCCGACTTCGGGAAAGATAACCATAGATAACAGAGATAACCGCACCAGTGGCGAATACATAAGATCGATAACCGGGCTGCTGACCGAATCTCCCGGGATGTATGAGAAGATCTCTGCTTATGACAACCTTGAATATTATTCAAGCTTTTATAATATTCCCAACAGCACCAGAAAAAATAATATTGAAAAGTATCTCAAAATGTTTGATCTATGGGACAGAAAAGACGACCTCGCCGGTACTTTTTCCAAAGGTATGAAACAGAAACTCGCCCTGTCCCGGGCACTTATACATGAACCAAAGATATTGCTGCTGGATGAACCTACTGCCGGTCTTGATCCGGAAAGCGCCCATATGGTAAGAATCTTCATCGAGAGCTTAAAAAAAGAAAAGACAACAGTTTTTCTCTGTACCCATAATCTGGAAGAAGCTTCCAATCTATCCGACAGGGTTTGCATTATAAAGAAAAAGATCATAAGGATCGCCACCCTTTCCGAGTTACAGAATGATGATAAAAATAAAAGGGCCGAAATTATTTTTACCGATGATGCAGCCAGATATGTCAAACTGGTGGAAGAGATCCCTGGGATAAAGACTGTTCACACCGAAAAAAATAGGGCTACAGTGGTGATTGAAAAACCGGAAATCTCAAATCCTATGATAATTAAAAAACTTATCGACAGCGGAGCCGGTATCCTTTATTTTAATGAGGTAAAGGCAACTCTTGAGGAAATATATCTTGATTTAATAAAAGACGAAAAGAAAAAATGAAAAAAGCAGGAATTATTTTCAAAAAAGAAATAAAAGAAGTCATAAAGAATAAAAACATATGGCTGCCCATTCTTATAATCACTGCCATATTTTCGATTGCAATGCCGCTTCTTATTATTCTTGGAAGCGGTTCCGTACTGGGTGATGAGGATACCATGAATTTTATAAATAAAATTTTTGGGCAGGTTGACGATCCGATGAAGGTACTAATAGAGTTTATCCTGAAGCAATTACTCATTTTCCTGCTGGTACTTCCGGCAATGGTCCCCAGTCTTATTGCTCCTTCCTCGATAATCATGGAAAAGGAGAATAATACACTTGAACCGCTTCTGGCAACACCTGTAAAAACATCCGAATTACTTTTGGGGAAATCCCTTACAGCCTGGGTTCCGGCTTTTATTATATCCACCATTAATTTTATTTTACTTACCATAGTGGTGGATACTGCAGCTTTAATCAAACTGGGTTATGCTCCTCTTCCCAATGCCGAGTGGGTAATAGTCGCCTTTTTGTTAAGTCCGATCCTGTCCTTTATACTCACCATGGCCAGTATAATTGTTTCTTCGAGGTCAACTGATATAAGATCTGCACAGGGAATAGGCGCAATTATAATATTTCCAATTTATCTTATAATCGGACTCCAGCTGGCAGGATTCTTTCTCTTAAATATCACCTATCTCCTCATAGGATGCCTGGTACTGCTGGCAATATGCCCGCTTGTATTAAAACTTGCAGTAAAGATTTTTGACCGTGAAAATATCCTGACCAGATGGAAGATGAAAGCTTAAGTAATCGAAGCCACTTATAAATTTACTGGTAATAATATCTAAAACAATTCTATTCATTTCAAGTATCTTTTTATTTCTTCATCCAATTCCGGCGTGGGTCCGGTATGGGATGACACCCATGATCCCAGCCTGTTGGCTAATATGCTCATATCTTCTAGTGTCCCTCCCTGGAGATACCTTATCACAATCGCAGCTGTAAAAGCGTCACCGGCGCCCACCATATCGGCAACAGTTACTTTATAACCCGGATGGTCATAATGACAATTTTTATCTACAAGCAAGCTTCCATCTTTTCCTCTGGTAACACATACAAGTCTTATATCGTATATTCCCATAAGTTTTCTGCAGAAGCTGATATCATCTTTAATATGGGGAAAACCATCAGAGATTTTTAACAGTTCAAGTTCATCTTGATTTAATTTTAGTATTGTAGTCAGTTCCAGTGATTGGGAAATTATTTTAAGAGAATAGAAGTCATTTCTTAAGTTTATATCAAATACCCTGATGACACTATTGCCGGATAATTTCAAAAAATCCGTAATAGTATTCCGGGATTTTAAGGACCTCTGAGCAAGAGTGCCAAAACATATGACATCGGCCTCTCCGGAAAGTCTCTTCCAGCTGTCACTCAATTCCAGGAAATCCCATGCTGCCTTTTCGCTTATTATATAATCAGGCTGACCGCTTCTAATTTTTATCATAACTGTCCCGGTGGGATATTTTGAGTCAACCTGTATGAATTCCTCATCCAGCCCAATACCCTTTATTGAATCAATGATCTCTGCGCCCAGCGGATCATTTCCAACTCTGCTGGCAGTGAGTCCATTCTGTCTAAGATTTTTTACAAAATAGGTAAAATTTGCAGGTGCTCCGCCAAGCTTTCTTCCCTGTGGAAAGACATCCCACAATATCTCTCCAATGCCTACAATTTTACAAGGCATTTTTATTTCCTTTAAAAGAATCGAATTTTACATTTCATCGATAGACCAGTCTTCCCTCTACACTTCTGGAAATATTCTGGTTATTTCTTAAGTATTCTTCCAGTACTTCCTGTGCTGAAGTGGTTATTACTTTATGCTGGCCTGCTTCCAGTAATTTTTCATTAGTTACATTTAAATAAGTGGCGGAATTACTAAAATGATATCCCTGAAGACAGATAGTATAATGCCCATTATCCTCAACAGTGTTGCCATTTATAGTTAATGATATGAGCTGTCCTTCGGCTTCATCATACTCCGCTCTTACAGCGCTATTTACCTGATAGCATTCCCCTTCACTGTTTCTATTTTCCTTTCTCATAATATGAGAGAATATTTGTTTAAGAGTAGAACCTTCTACGTTATACCGGTTTAAAAAATCATCATAAGGGAAGCAGGTCTTAAAGTCCTTTAAAGTTATAAGAGGACCTATCTCTTTTACTCTTATGGAACCGCTTCCTACCAGCACAACATTTGCCTGGGAGGTTTCTGCAAAAGCATCTGCAATTAAATTTCCCAGTGAGGTCTCGATTTCACGGGCCGGGTGGGTTAGTTTTCTGGATAGTTTACAGATTATGGTATTATACTTCCTGTCAATTACATCTTTAAAAGAGTCGATATAATCCTGAAGATTTTTATCAGGCTCAGCAAGATTACCGTCTATGGGAATAAGCTGCCACTTAAAATCGACGATGCTGTTTGTTTCGTCATCCACCGCTATATCAAACCTTCCGACCTGGTCAGAACCTACTCCTGCCTGGGCTATCAGGATATTATTGACCTTTTTAGGCTGGTCCAGAATAGTATGAGAATGACCTCCGATTATCATATCCACTCCCCATTCCGGCTTTAATAATCTGGCAAGCTCTATATCAGATTCAAAACCAATATGAGTAAGCAGGATGGTTAAATCAATATCATCATTTTTATAAGCGTTGGTTATTTTACCCACTTCCTTGCTGGCTTCTTCCAGAGATATGAAGCTGCCAATGAGTTCATCCTGCTTGATGGAATCCAGAACCTTCTCTGTAATAATACCGGTAAACAATATATCAAAACCGGCTTTATTGATAATGACATATGGCATCATTAACCTTTTATTGTATTTTTTTACGTACAAATTGGCATTCACCAGAGGAAAATTAGCAATCTTTTCCAAAAATAATAAGTGCGGCAGGCCATAATCAAGTTCATGGTTTCCCAGTGAAACCACGTCGGGAGCCAGGTAATTCATAATCTCTATTGTGGAAATTCCTTTGTATTCCAGATCTATCAGTGATCCCTGTACCATATCCCCGGAAATAATATAAAGGACATTTTCTTCTTCTGCTCTTACTTTATTGATAAAACCGGAAAGCAGCGCCAATCCTCCAACCAGATTTCCCTGCCCTTCTCTTAATTCTGCCATAAAGTCTCCATGTATATCATTGGAATGAAGTATGGTAAATTTCTTTGTTTTCATAATCAACCCCCATAATAGTTAGATTAATTAGATTATAAACAATAGAAATGATTAATGACAATTTGAATTTGGAAATTTCCTGCCCATTTCTTCTTATGTTTTTAACTGATCATCAATCTCTATTTTTTTAAACAACTTAATTTCAAATACAATTGTTTTCCTAATAAAAAATGGGAGGAAATTTTTATTTGGTCTTCACGTGGCCGGAAAAAAATAACTTATCTGGATCTTCTTCGTATTTTTCTTAATTTGTAATTAAGATCATCTTTAGGTGCATTCCGGTAATTACCACCTCTTCGGTTCCCCTCAAAACTTCTGGTCTTCTGCGGTCTGGCTTCAGTTACTGCTATGGTTCTTTCTTTGAAACTGCTCTGATTATACTTTTCTACGGCTTTGGCTGCTTCTTCCTCGGTTCCCATTTCTACGAATCCAAAACCTTTTGACTTGCCGTCCAGACTTCTAATCACTTTTGCATATACCACAGACCCTTCACTGGAAAATAATTCTTCCAGTTCTTTATCTATAGTAGTGTATTCCAGATTACCAACATACAATCTTTTATTCACTCCGACTTCCTTTCGTCTTGTTAAAAATTATCTTTATATAAAAAACAGCAACATTAAAAATAATGTTAAAAAATACTGACTTTACTTTGGAAGGTTCGCTAAAAAACGCGGACTCTTACACTAATCCATTATTTAATAACAATTCTACTGCTAATTTAAATCAATCGTAAAATATCAATCCCTGCATATTAATTATATATTATATTTTCTATTTTATACAATTTTAATAGGGATTTATATAAAATCTGTTTTAGAACACAAATTATACATAAATATATATATATTGACATATGTTTTTTAAAAAGATTATAATTAGGGCTCTCTTTTGTTTAATGATGTTTTGATTAAGAGTTAGGATTTGTTACTCGTGATTACCTACCTAAAAGAAATATTATGAAGCTTAGAGAGACTAAAATAATAAAAGGAGGTAAGAATGCAAAGTAACAAGTTATATGTAGGAAATTTAAGCTACTCTGTTACAGATAAGCAGCTGGAAGAACTTTTCTCTCAGTACGGACAAATCAAAGAAGTCACCATAATCGGAAGTAAAGGATTTGGATTTGTCGAAATGTCTGATACAGCAGAAGCCGAAAAGGCTAAAGAAGCTCTCGATGGATCGTCCTTTGAAGGTCGTACATTGAAAGTTGATGAAGCCCGTCCTCGAAAAGAGAGAACAGACAATAACTACAGAAGATATTAAATTAATTAGATATATGTAAGATTAATTTGATAATCAAAAAAGACCCCACTTCGGGTGGGGTCTTTTTATATTAAATAAATACTGTCTCATGTTGCATTATTCTTTTAAAGTGGAGAAACCTTCCTTTACCAGATAGCCTGCTATGAATATCCCTGCTATGGGATCTGCCTGCCAGAAACCATATAGATAATTCAACCCTATGCCAAAAAGTACTGCAATGGATAACAGCACGCAAGCAAGAGTTTCTTTGGAATCTGCAATAAGACTTTTACTTTTTATAAGCACGCCTGTCCTGTATTTAAAATAAAATAAAACCGGCATTACTATTATGGACAGAATAACTACAACCAGACCAATGAGACTAGGAGCAGGTATTTCTTTTAAATATAATTTTCTTATGGATTCATACATGATATAAACAGCCAGAATAAAGAATGATATGGCTACCAGTTTTGCCGCTCTTTTTTCTATTCTTTCTTCTATCTCCCTGGATAATCTTCCATACTTTCTGAATCTCCAGATCATAACCGAACCGGAGAGTGATTCTATAAAACTATCCAGACCAAAACCTTTAAGCGCTATACTATTCGCCAGTACCCCGGCAATAATAGAGAACAAACCCTCAAGAACATTATAGCCAACCGTAAAATATGAGAGTATAAGTGCCCTCTTTTTATATTTTAAGATATTGTTATCCTTTAAAGCCATTTTCCGACAGTAGATCTAACGTTTATTTAATCTATCCGAAGTATGTTTCTTGCACTCATCGGCATACGGGCATCCCATACAAATGCTCTTCTTCTTCGACTGTCTTATAAAAAATATTATTAAATAACCCAGTGCGGCCAGGCCTATAATTATTATCAAAGCTATTTCCCACATTTGTATCACCAATTTTCATTCAAAAATTCATTTCTTATTAGCATATTTCTTATTGTATCGTTAGATAAAAATTCTTCCTATCTGAAAAACCAGAAAAGATACGGTCCAGGCAAGCAGCAAAGTATATCCTATCTGGAACAGCATCTCTTTAGTTCCAGCTTCTTTTCTAAACATAACCATACCAGCCATACATGGAAAGTATAGCAGCGTAAATAACATGAAGTTATATCCTACCAGGGGAGGATAATGTTCATTAAGGGCTGCCTTTAGAGAATCGGCTTCTTCGCCCGTTCCCTGTATGCTGTAAATAGTACTCAATGTAGATACGATTACTTCTTTTGCAGCGACTCCCGATATGGTTGCAACTACCAATTTCCAGTCAAAGCCAAGCGGTTTGAACACCGGTTCAAGGATACGGCCTATTCTTCCTGCCGCCGAATAAGCCAGCCTTTCACCTGCCATTTCGGCCTCTACTGCAGCTATTTCCCT
Organism: Candidatus Humimicrobiaceae bacterium; assembly: GCA_036514895.1. Taxonomy (GTDB): domain Bacteria; phylum Actinomycetota; class Humimicrobiia; order Humimicrobiales; family Humimicrobiaceae; genus Hydromicrobium. The sequence goes on along the minus strand of DATBWH010000049.1, from coordinate 1,793 downwards.
ATCCTGTTCTGTACTCGTTATTTCACCTGATTGATATAACTGGTTGGTTTCTTCAATCTCACCTGCATAATCCTTTGAGTAATTGTTGCCGATCATAGGAAAAGTAAAAAGTATCCACATCAGTATAGCTATAGCAAGTATTATGGTTCCGGCTTTCTTCACATACATCCAGGCTCTTTCCCAGGTATGGATCAGTATTCCTTTAAGTGTTGGTATGCGATAAGCTGGGAGTTCCATGACAAAAGGATCCGACTCACCCCTAAACCTGGTTGCCCGCAGAATTTTGGCCATTATTACAGCCATTATTATCCCTATAAAATAAATTGAAAATATCACATTCCCGGCCACGGCAGGGAAAAATGCCCCTGCGAAAAGTATATATACAGGAAGACGTGCACCACAACTCATAAAAGTATTTATGTGCATTGTGACCAGCCGATCTTTTTTATTTTCAAGAATCCTGGAACCCATATACGCCGGGACAGTACAGCCAAATCCAATGACCAGCGGGATAAAAGATTTTCCATGAAGCCCTATTTTATGCATTACTCTGTCCATGACAAAAGCTGCTCTTGCCATATATCCGGAATCTTCAAGGACAGCTATTGCAAAAAACAGCAGTATTATATTGGGAGTGAATGTAATTACTCCCCCTACTCCACCAATAATCCCATCAACCAGTAGTGACCTCAGAAGACCCTGAGGTACGACATTAGTGACAAGAATGCTTAATTTTTCAAAACCCAGTCCCAGCCAGCTCGCAGGATATTTCCCAAGGGTAAACACAAATTGAAACATAAGCCAGATTATAAGAGCAAATATAGGTATTCCCAGTATCCGGTTAGTAAGTATCCTGTCTATCTTCTCACTTCTATCAAGTTTTACCGGACCGGTTTCTTTATATGCCTCCAGAAGAGCCCCTTTGATAAATCCATATCGTGCATCGGCCATTATTACCTCGGGAGAATCTCTTAGAATACTGGTTAGATGATTTATTGAACTTCTGACCGTTTCGTCAATCTTCGAATATTCCGGACCAGACGCTTTTTTTATGGTGTCTATTATCTCCCTATCCTGTTCAAGTAATTTTACCGCTATCCACCTTGCATCAAAATTAAATATTGAAACTTTTTGTTTTTTTAAAACCGATATGATCCTTTCAATTTCATTTTCTACTTCCTCGCCATATTTCAATTCTACTTTTTTTTCTTTTTTGCTGCTTACTACTCCGATCACTGTTTCTAACAGTTCCTTACTTCCCGATCCTCTTGATCCAACCATTTCTACAATAAATACACCGAAAAGTTCGGAAAGCAGACCAATATCAATTTTTTTACCGCTTTTTTTCACTATATCTGCCATGTTGAATGCTAGAATCAGGGGCACTTCTAGTTCCATGAGCTGAGTCGCAAGATAAAGATTGCGTTCCAGGTTGGAGGAATCAACAACATCAATGACTACATCCGGCTTCTCGTTAATAATATAATTTCGGGTTACGATCTCTTCAAGAGAGTATGCAGTAATACTGTAAATTCCCGGCAGGTCGACTATATTTATTCTGTATCCTTTATAGTCAACCGTACCGGTCTTTTTTTCGACAGTGACACCGGGATAATTTCCTACGTGCTGTCTCAAGCCTGTTAAGTTGTTGAAGATGGTTGTTTTACCGGAATTAGGGTTTCCTGAAAGTGCGACGGTTATTTCCTTGTCAGCCATTATGCCTCCCTGATTTGGATTTTTTCAGCCATTCCTCTTCCGATAGCAAATTTTGCACCCTTAACCATAATACATAA
>DATBWH010000048.1:0-7972 GCA_036514895.1 Candidatus Humimicrobiaceae bacterium | reverse complement strand
ATCTGTTTTTAAACTTTTATTTTCATTCTCAAGGTCAGTCCTATCCTGCTTTGCCTCTACGTAGGCTAGATGAACTTCGTTATAATCTTCAACAGGCACAAAATCATCAGGGTCCATGCACCCTGTTAAAAGTACGGATATTACTATTATTGCTATTAAAAATATCTTTCTCATAAGGTGTATTATACTACAACTATCTTATCCTTAAGTACTGACCATGAATTTTACACCCCTGTACCGCAAAAAACTTTTTCACATATATATTCTGAAACCTTGTGTTGATGAGTTCCCCCAAATACTTCAGTTTAATCCTTGCTTTCTTGCTTGGTGAGTTATTTTTATATAATTATTTGATGTTTCTTCTTAAAAAAGCCTGTATGTATACTGTAAAATTCTCTCTTTTACCTATTGAAATTATTCTTATAATCAAACTACTTTCTTTTATTTCATAAACAATTCTTATTTTCTTCTTATATGCATATAGTTTAAAATATCCTGTTAGGTCCATCCCTGCTTTATTTCCAAGCGGCTCTCCGATAAATGGGTTTGTTTCAAGCTGGATCAGTTTTTTCAAGATATGCTTTTTTTGACTTCCGTCAAGTTTCTTAAAGTCCTCTTTAGCTTCTGAAATCAATAATACCTTAAATTTCACAAAATCTTTTCCTTTATTATTCTTTTAATTCAGCATCATATTCTGATATCAAATCATCGAGAGCTATAGTGGCTTTTTTATTTTTTCTTTCATTGATTAACCAAAAAATCTCAATATGCTCGATAATTTCAGAAGCTTGCTTTATTTTTTCAAATTCTTCTATAGGTAATATTACTGCCTCAAGCTTATTGTTTTTTGATACTACTATCTTTTCAACCTTTCCTGACTTCAATTTCTCTAAAATTTCACCAAAATTTTTACTGGTTTTGCTGGATGATACTATCTCATCTCTTGTGTATGTAATCATAATAAATCCTCCGTAAAATTTTGAGTATATTATAGTGTATAATATTACTCAAGTCAATCACTTTAAATCACTTTGTTTCAAAAATTATTTTAAAAAATTCATTGATATGCTCAATCCAGAGCTCTTATCAATTTCTTTAAGTTGCTTATCTCATCTTCCCTGCTTTTTATTTTTCCATTCAGCTTCATTTCAAAAAGCTGAGAGAGGACACTTCTGAATTTCTCGGATGGCCGGTAACCCATATCTTTAAGTGTCTCGCCGCTTACCTCCAGATGAATCCCGGAAAGTTCGGTCAGGTATTTTTTGATATTCTTATAATAAACACTGCCCCAGCTGCAGGCGATTATCTGGAGTTCCGGAGGAACTTTTCTTAAAATATGATAAAGAACTGAGTTTCTTTTTATTATATTTTTAAGACTTTTCCTAACCTCGTTCCATCTGCCAGATGTTTCGAGTATAACATCCACATCTTTATTTTTAACCTTCATTTCTGAACACCAACTTTTGATCCCATCGGGTTTGATACCCTGCAGCAAAATAATGAGAAGCAGTCTCCATTTTTTGACTTCTTTCCCATCTTTCCCATAAAAATCTTTTAATTTCTCATAGTAACTTAGAACCTTTTTTACCCTACTTACAAATTCCTCATCTACTCTTACCTTTATTCCTATTTTTTTCAGGGCACCCAGTTCATCCAGCCTCTTGATCGCTTCCGGAGGATTTGCTTCATTAAAAATAAATATCAGTTCATCCCTTATCCTGACACCGTTCAATCTCGATACTATATCCATATTGATAGTAGTTCTCGCCAACTCTTCCGTCTGACGATCCATTTTAAATCCCAGCCTCTTCTCAAATCTTACTGCCCTGAAGATCCTCGTAGGGTCTTCTATAAAACTCATTTTATGCAGAACTTTTATTTTTTTATTTTTTAAATCCTCCCGCCCTCCAAAGAAATCAAGGATCTCCCCAAAGTTTTTCTTATTCAAAGAAACTGCCATGGTATTAATTGTAAAATCTCTCCTTGAAAGATCCTGACGTATATTCCCTGATTCTACCGTGGGAAGGGCAGCCGGACTTTTATAATATTCTACTCTCGCCGTGGCTATGTCTATATGCTGACCATCTTCCAGTACAAGTACCGAAGTTCCAAATTTTCGATGAGATTCGAATTTGCAGTCAAGTCTTGCCGAAAGTTCCCGGCCAAATCTTATCCCGTCGCCTTCTACTACGATATCGATGTCAAAATTCGGTATTTTCAGCAGTGTGTCCCTTACTATCCCCCCTACAAGATATGTATTATATTTCAAGATTCTGGCAACACTTGAAATCTCTTTCAATATTTTCCTGACTCTGGCAGGGAAAAATCCCCATAGATCTTCATAACTACGTCCATGTAAAAATCTCAATATATCTTTTCTTGTGACTATTCCAATGATTTTCTTCTTATCTGTAATGGGTATTCTTCCGATCCCATTTTCTATCATTAGATTTTGTATTTCACCGATACTGGTATTTGGACCGGCCGTGATTATACCCCGGGATTTAAAACCTTTGACCGGAGCATGAGACAAGCCATGCCCTATAGCTTTATCTACATCTTTTCTGGTTATTATCCCTACCAGATAGTCATTTTTATCAACAATCGGTATTCCCGAATGGCCATATTTTTTTAAGATTTCATTGACACGGGATATGTTCAGATTCTCTTTTACTACCTGTACCGGGTAAGACATAACATCCCTTGCCAGTACAGGTTTCTTGATATTTTTCTTAAGTGAACTTACGAGTTTATTTTCTATATCTTCGAATCTCATATCAGTAATAACCGCTGATGCTGCCTGGGGATGGCCTCCGCCTCCGACAACTTTAAGGACCTCGGATACATCTACATCTTTATCATCGCTTCTTGCGACCAGGTAAATTTTTTCCTTCATTTTAGCCCAGCATAATACCACGCTTACATCTTCGATCTGGGACAGCTTTCTTGTCAATACTGATAATCCTTCAATATAACCTGGTATTTCTGCCTGTGAGATCAAAATCTCTATTTCGTTGATCTTTATTTTCTTATAGTTCATTATCAGTTTCTCAAGAAGTCTGTGTTGGTCTTCCGACAGGGAAAGATTCAAAAATTTCAATACGATAAATAGATTGGATTCTTTTTTCATAAGAAAAGAAGCTGCTTCAAGATCCCCGGGAGTGGTCCCCGGATAAGTAAATGATCCCGTATCTTCATAAATACCAAGAGTCAACAGGGTAGCTTCAAGCGGAGAAATAGAAATTTTTTTATTTTTTATGATATCTACCAGTATGGTCGTAGTAGCTCCGACTTCCCTGGAATAATCATGGATCGATTTCAGATCCTGAAGTGATTTGTGATGGTGGTCATAAACTATAACTTCGACATTTTCGTTATCAAGTGCTTTTCTTGCCGGACCGAGTCTCGAAGCATATCTTGTGTCAATAATGATCACTCTTGTCACTATCGAAAAATCGATATCTTTAGGATCGATAAGCGGCGGAAGCTCGTCCTCATAAAGTGCAAGAAACTTCCTTACATTTTGATTTATAGCTGTGGGTAGTACAATTTGAGCCTGCGGATATACTTTCCTGGCTGCTACCATACCTGCAAAGGAATCAAAGTCGGAACTTAAATGGGTTACTATTATTTCCATTGGTTTTAGGGCATACGTACCCTTAGTTATTCTATGTATTTATCATAGCAGACTATTTCGGAAAGGGGTTTTCTCTCCCTATCCCTGCCTTCCATAGCCGGATAGCCCAGCGGAGTCAGGGCCACCACTCTTACACTGCCCGGAACATCAAGCAGGTCTTTTACAAGTTTTTCCTTGAATGCTCCGATCCAACAAGTACCGAGCCCTTTTTCTGTTGCAGCCAGGATCAAATGCTCCAGAGCAATACCAAGATCTATGGGAAAACTATTCATATACCCTCCCATTACACCATAGGCATCATCCTCCCTGGCACAGGCCACAATCAGTATCGGGGCTTCCGTTAAAAAAGTCTGATTATTACATGCAATGGAAAGGTCCCTTATTTTTTTCTTATCTTTGACTACAATCAGTTTCCACGGTTGAAGGTTCTTAGCCGATGGAGCTCTCCTGAAAGCTTGCAGAACATAATTCAATTTTTCCTCTTCAACTTCCCTGGATTTATAAGACCTTATGCTCCTTCTTGTTTCTACAAGATCCAGGAAGCTGCAGAACTGCTTCATTGCTCATTACCCCTTTCATTTATAAATCCGAACCCAAAAATATTTCTTTACTAGCGTTTGTGACTTAATACTAATTTTTAATATTTAAGTAGAGACTACTTTATATTAGCATTATGATTTTTTTAAGTAAAATTTTTTTACCATAAATCATAGACATATTTTTTTATATACCTTTGGTAAATCTCATCTACCCCATTCATTTGATCATCAGTAAGAGGCGGAAGGTCCGAAGCCTTGATATTATCTTCGACCTGCGATACTCTGCTTGCTCCGGGAATGATACAGCTCACATTATCATTCATAAGAATCCAGCGCAGGGCGAATTCAGCAAGTTTTTCTTCGGGAAATATCTTCTTGAGCTCTTCAACTGCCTCAAGACCTACTTCATAGGGAACTCCGGAAAATGTTTCTCCTTTATCAAAAGCCTGACCTTCGCGGTTATAGTATCTATGATCCCCTTTTGAAAACATTGTGTCCCTATCGAATTTTCCGGTCAGCATACCGCTTGCCAGCGGGACCCTTGCGATGATTCCAACATTTTTACTTTTTGCCAGAGTGAAGAATTTTTCGGCTGGCTTATTTCTGAACATATTATATATGATCTGGACAGTAGCCAAATTGGGGTATTCGATTGCTTTCAATGCTTCTTCTACTTTTTCGACACTGACCCCATAATTTAAAATTTTACCTTTTTCTACCAGTTCGTCCAGAATACCAAAGACTTCCTCTCTGTAATAGACCTCTGTAGTGGGACTATGAAGCTGGACAAGGTCTATTGCTTCAAGGTCCATATTCTTCAAACTATCGTCTATGAACTTTGTTAAATTTTCCCTGTTGTAACCTTCAGTAGTATGTGGAGCCAGTCTCCTTCCGGCTTTTGTAGCTACATAAATTCTCTCTCTTACCGTTTTTAAAAATTTTCCTATGGCTTCTTCGCTCTGTCCTTCATTATATACATCCGCAGTATCGATAAAATTTACTCCTTTTTCCACTGCTTCATATAGAATTTCTCTTGCAGTATCAAAATTAAATTTCTCTCCCCACCTGCCGCCAAGCTGCCAGGTACCCAGGGAGATTTCAGAAACCTTGAAACCTGTTTTTCCCAATATCCTATATTTCATAATTACCCTTCCTTAATCTTGACCTCTTTAATTATTTGAAATCACTTAATAGATAGAAGAGCATTTTTATTGTAACAATAAATCCACCTAATGCATAAAGAAATAAGAAACATATAGGTAAGTATTTATGTATATGTAACTGGCCTTTATTCTAACTTTCAAATTGGACTAGTTTTGGGGGAGAAAGGTCATTTAACCAAAGCTTTCAGGCTTATAACCTTATAAAACCTATTACTAGAACTATAATCCCCAGAACCATTTCTACTACTGCATGCCACTGTTGCATTTTAGCCCATTTCAGGGTACGGATAACTCCTAAGCCCAAAAACCCCAGCACAAGCAAGATAAAGCCTATTATGATTAATATTGTACTCATCTTTCCTCTTTCTTATTTAATTTTTAAATCAGGACGGAAATCTTAAAACCCTAACGACTTCTTACACCTATTACTAATACAAGGCCACCTACAACTATTTCTAATATTGCACGCCACAATGGCACATTAGCCCAGCCGATTGAAGGGAAAAGACCTAAAATTCCCACTACAAGCAAAATAATAGCTGCTATGATTAATATAATCTTCATTTGTTTCTCCTTTCTCACTTTAAAATAGTTATGGTTTCTAATAAAATTTGAATCTTATACATTTATAATAAAAATAATAGTACAGTTATTATAATGTTTCAATGATTTATAATGCTTTATGATTCGAATAAAAAAGATTTACTATCCAATTTCGAATAATCAATTCTACTGCTATATAATTCCATAAGCTTCGCGGTAATGTGTCCGGGAACTTCTCCAGCAAGCATAAACCGATCAATTTTTTTTACCGGCACGATCCCGGCAACCGAACTGGTCTTGAATACCTCGTCCGCATTTATCATATCCCTGTAATGGATCTTCTTCTGTCTTATCCTTATTCTATTTTCATTACATATATCTATAACCGTTTGTCTTGTTATCCCGGGTAAGATATTTTGAGTTAGCGGTGGAGTATAGACCGTATTTCTTTTTACATAAAAAATATTGCTTGATGCTCCTTCCAGAACCAGATGGTCCCCCGTCAGGAATATAGCTTCCTGCGCCTCATTATGATGGGCTTCATCCTTTGCAAAAATATTTTCAAAATAGTTTAGAAGTTTATGAGAATAAAGAGGATTTCCCAGAGAAGTTCTTCTGATAGAAGAAGAGATAATTCTTATCCCTTCCGTGTAGTCTTTTTCCGGATACTCATTAAGCGCATCTGCGATTATTATAAGATTGGTCCTATATTTCCCTCTGAAATGCAGTTCCCCTCTATGAATGCCTCTGGTCACGATTATTTTTATATATGCGTCCTTCCCGGCAAGACAATTTCTGGTAATTGTCTTTTTTAAAGCCTCTTTTATATATTCCTTATCAAACGGAGTACCATATTTTAAAATCTTCATCGAATGGAACAGCCTATCGAGATGAGGATCCAGCATAAATACAGACCCTCTATAACTTCTCAAAGTCTCGAAAAGTCCATCACCATATAAGAAACCCCTGTCTCTGACCGATACCGCGGCTCTGCTTCCAATAAAAAGTTTTCCATTGATAAAAATTTGACTCATCATGATAAATTCCTTATGCAGAAATTTTAGAGTAACTTTTTTAAATTCTTTGAACCGAAAAACTTCAGAGTTTCCTCAAGGGCAATTCCCTTATCCAGGGTTTCCTTGTACTCTTCTTCCGGTACCGAATCTTCTACGATGCCCCCACCCACATTATAATAAAACTTATTTCCTTTAATGATAAACGTTCTTATTACGATATTCAAATCCATGGTAGAATCGATTCCGATATAGCCGATCGAACCGGTATATATATTCCTGGCTACCGGCTCCAGTTCATCGATTATCTCCATTGCCCTTATTTTCGGGGCACCTGTTATTGAACCACCCGGAAATGCTGCCTTTATTATATTGGAAATATCTACTCCTTTTTTTACCCTGCCGGTTACCGTGGATACTGAATGAAAAACCTTTGCAAATTTTTCAATTACCGCATGCGCGGAAACTTTGACTGTTCCATAGTAACAGAATTTCCCAATATCATTTCTTTCCAAATCCACGATCATATTCAATTCTGCTCTGTCCTTGATGCTATTTTTTAATTCCATCATATTTTTATGATCATCTTTTTTATCTTTCCCTCTCGGTCTGGTCCCTTTTATTGGCCGGGTTTCTATAGTATCTTTTTTCAGATATAAAAATCTTTCCGGGGAAGAACTGCCAATACTGAAATCCGGAAATCCCAGAAAAGCAGAGAAAGGAGCGGCATTTTTCTCTCTTAAGATATAATAGAGGTCCATGGGATCCACCGGCAGGTCCGCTTCGAATCTCTGACTGAAATTAGCCTGATAAATATCACCATCATGGATATAGTCTTTTGTTTTAAGTACCTTTTTAATATAATTTCGCCGGGTAAGATTCGAATGGAGTCTGACATTAGAAATATTTTTCCTATAATATTTTTTGATTATGTTTGATTTTATATAAGCCGCTTCTTTCAGACCACCTATTATATCTTCCACATCCTTACTGATTTTCCTCACCAGATCCATGTTCCCAATACCGGGAGAAATATAATCGTCTTCCCGAAAAACGGTCCCTAAATAGTCCCGGCTG
>DATBWH010000047.1:0-13368 GCA_036514895.1 Candidatus Humimicrobiaceae bacterium | reverse complement strand
ATCCTGTTTCCGGCAATAACATATATGTAATCTATACTTACACTTTCCCTTGCCAGAATATCAAGGATTTCATAGAGCCCACCCGGTTTGTCCTCAACTTCCAAACAGATGACTTCAGCCAGGTGAGTGGTGAATCCAGATTCTTTAAGCAACTGTCGTGCTGATTCTACATCCGATACCACTAATCGCAGGATTCCATAATCTCTTGCCTCGGTTGTAGAAAATCCCAGTAAATTTATATTCCGGTCTTTCAAAATTTTTGCGACTTCCGCCAACCGGCCTGCTTGATTCTCCAGAAAGACCGTCAATTGTTTTATGGGCATTTTCTCCTCCCCATCCAACTTATTTATTTCATTTTTTCATATACATTGATATTTTAAACCAGGAAATTTCTAATTTTTAACATATTACAATAATTCCTTGATACTTTCCACTTAAAAAAATGTTTAGCCTCTTAATTTTATTTTGCTTTTAATATAATATATCAGGGTATGGAAGAAAGAATCAGAAAAAAACAATATCTCAGAAGCATAAGCTATAGATATTTTATTTATGTAGTTGCGGTAATAGCCGTAATGCAGTTACTTACCCTGAGGGCGTGCTACACAGAAAAAGTATACGAACTGCCTGAAAGGTTATTTTCTTCGGTAGTAGATTTCCCTATTTCCGGACTGACTCTTGATATAACTTCCGGCGATGCGGAACCCGAAATTACCGGAGATGGAGAAACTGCTGTTACGGAAGAAATTCCGGAAGAGGCAGAAGAAAGCGAGACAGATGAAACGGGAATTCAGAACCTTACCGATACCCAGAAGAGTATTGTTTTAAAGGCTCTGGAAATGCTTGATAGAGGTATAGAATATGGATATCAGCTTTATCCCGATACGGGTTACCCCAGCGGTAATGTATGGATCTCCACCGATGTGATCTCCATGACATATAATGAATGCGAAATCGATCTTCTTGAACTGATATATCAGGATATGGTCGAACATAAAGAAGATTACCCTATGGATAAGACAGGCAGAAAGACACCTATAAAATATATCGATTCCAGAGATGTCATTTTCCAGGAAAGATTTTTTGGCCGTAATGCCCTGACTACGCTTCCCCATGAATTTGATCTTACTGATGAAAACAGGGATCTCCTGTGGCAGCCGGGCGATATAGTTTATTTTCGTTTTGATGAAAACAATATTGATAAGGACCGTGGGGGATTCATTTCTCCACATACCAATGACAACGGGGTCAATCTGGTTATAATGATCTCACCTGAAAATAATGTGCTGGAAGAAGCCGATGTACTTCAGGAATATGAAATTGTGGGACACTATCGCTACCCGCCGCCTGTAGTCAATTAGATTTTACCGTATTTGCTACGAAAAAATAAAAGGATTAAAGTTGGTCCTGTAATCAAACCAATCCACTTTTTCGACTCTCTTTAAAAATCCGACAATCTTATAGGTAAGCGGTGTAAAGACAACCTCAAGGGAAACTTTAAAAATGTAATTAGAAATAATGATAAGTAGCACCAGATCATTTGGATATACTCCCAGAAAAGCAATGAGTACAAAAATGACGGTATCGATTCCCTGGCCAACAATAGTAGAGCCGATTGTCCTCATAAAAAGCCATTTACCTTTTGTAAGGATCTTCATTTTTGCCAGAACAAAGGAATTCGAAAATTCTCCTGCAAAATAAGCAATAAGAGAAGCAGTGACTATTCTCGGCGTCTGTCCGAGTATTCTCATGTAAGCTTCCTGATATACCCAGCCGCCTGCGGGTTTGATCAAACCTACCAGTCCCAGAGTCAAAGACATAAGAGCCGCACAGAAAAACCCTATCCATATGACACGTCTGCTTCGTCTGAATCCATAGACTTCTGTCAATATATCCCCAAAAATATAGGACAGCGGAAAGAGGATCGTTCCGCCATCAAAAGTAAATTTCCAGATTTCCACGATTTTAGATGAAGCTATATTGGAAATAAGAAGCACCGCGACAAAAAGACCTGTTATCAGGTCCAAATACTTGAATCTTTCGGGGTTGAGATTGCTTACTGTCTTATTGATATTAATTTTCATTGTTTTATGTCCATTATTATATTTTGATGATCAAATCCATGAATTTTATATTATACAACAAAAAATACCTGTTTGTACTCAAATAGAACCTCAGGAAGGTATTGCCGAATTAAATTTTGAAATAATGGTATATATTGGGTTATAATGATTTAAATGATATTTAATTAATTTTTTATACACCGGGGGTTTTAAAATGGATGAAAAGAATAAACTTGATAAGAAGGATTTAAGCTACATTATAGGAGGAGCAATAATAGGAGCAATCGCCGGTTATATTATAAGCAGGGTAGGTATAAAAAACTTGATGAGTATGTTAAAAAAGAAAGAAATCATTCCTTCCTCAATTTCAAACTTACTGAAAGAATTTACCTCTGATAGAGAATCAGAAGAATAACTCCCTGCTATATTTAAAATTAATTCAACAGGGAATCAAATATAATTGCCTTAAAAGTATTTATGTAGTGGCTTTATTTTTTTATCAGTTACTTTCTGGGCTTTTTCTTCATTACCATAAAATAATAAATTATCGCTGCCACACCATTCAATTGACTTACAAAAAAAGTCGCAATCAAGATCACGAGCCACATAGTTTTGGCATTCTCTCCGCCGGTTCCGGGAGGGAACTCATTAGGTTTCCTCTTTGCGCAATCAACCAGCGCGATGATCCATACTACGAAGAAGAATAGCCCTATCAGACCACCGATTACCGCAATGCATATAAATACACCCGTAAATCCACTAACAGCCATCCCTCCAAAAAATTCCTCTGCGCTCCATTTACTTGCCATCCATCTACTTGTGCAACCGGTGCCAAGAAGCGAAACCGCAGCAAGTATCAAGAGTGAAGCCCATAATAATACTCTTTTCATTATGCCTCCTGTTTATTATGAATAATATAAGTAAAATTTTTTATTATTCTAACATTAATAAAATATCCCATCAAACCTTTAAAAATCATTTATATTCCACTTCCCTTAAATCACTTCTGCATTTCCAATAATACTTGCAGATCGATATCTATAAATATTATAAAAGTGTTATTACTGGTTTCAGCCAGTACAAAAGCTTGCTCATATTCTTCTTTCGAAGCAAGGAGTATCGTACCCTGTCCCTCATTTTCACTTTCTGCTATATCCTCTAATTTCAGTATCAACCATCCTTTACTGTAAAGTGAATCATAATAATCCAGGACTTCAGTTTCATTATCAGGGGTAGAGTATATTGTGGTCGTAAATTCTTCGTCTTTTATATCCTGGGGCAGGTTATCCAAAATCGAAAGATCTGCGTCGGATAAACTTGCACCATATTTCTCTATTAAATCCAAAATCTCCTTAATGTTGCCTTCTACCTGGACAAGGACCGTCGAATCGGGATAAATCAACTCATCATTAACAAGACTCTGATCGATTTCCTTACCGGTTTTTATTTCAAATCCGGTAATCCTTTCAATATATGAGAATAAAGGACATGCGCATGATGTACCGATAAATGTAATGATCAATAATAAAAATATAGCTGTGAATAGTAATTTTGATTTAGTACTCCTTTTCGATGCCATAATAAACACCTTTCCAATTAATAATAGTAATATTTAATTATGCACAGTATAGATAAATTGTAAAATATTTAAACGCGGACTATTCTTATCCTACATATATTCTGGGGATCCTCTTTTTGATCATACATACGACTTCATAGTTTATGGTGTCCATTAGCCTGGCAATATTATCTGCAGTTATTTTCTTGCCTCCGGAATCACCTATCAGAACGACTTCATCTCCAACATTTATATGGCTTCCTTTTGCTGCATCTGTGATATCTATCATAAACTGATCCATCGTGATATTTCCTACAACAGGTGCAGACTTTCCGTTAATTAAAACCACGGCTTTATTAGCCAGCAATCTTGAATATCCATCAGCATAGCCTACAGGCACGGTAGCGATTATGCTCTCTCTTTTTGTTTTAAAAGTTCCGCAATATGAAATCAACTCACCGGGAGGAACCTCTTTGATAAAAGTAATTCTTGTCTTAAGGCTGAACACGGGTTTTAGTCCGGATACCGCATTACTTGCTTCAGTGTCCAACCAGTCCGCATAATCTTCGTCATAAGGATTCAATCCATATACTGATATCCCGGTCCTAACCATGTCCAGATGCATATGTTTATGTTTAAGAAACGCTGCACTATTTGCACAATGAAAATTCTTTATCGCTATCTTGGTATCCTTCAACTTTTCAATAATTTCACTGAACCTTTTCCATTGTTGTTCCGTATAATAGTCGTCCCTGCTGCCGGCACAGGAAAAATGAGTAGAGACAGCTTCCAGTTTCAGATTGGGAAGTGAAAATATCTTTAGAATCTTACTTACAGCATCCTTAAAGTTTATTCCTATCCTGTTCATGCCTGTATCTATATTTATATTGATCATTACTTTTTTTCTTATTCTTTCGCATTCTTTCGAAACAAATTGTGCCGACTTATATGAATTTATATTAAGAATAAGATTACGTTTTATTGCCTCTTCCACGGCTTCCGGAGGACTCTCACCTAAAACATAAATAGGTATCTTAATTCCCGATTTCCTTAATTCCACCCCTTCTTCGACTATGGCCACTCCCAGTGCATTTACACCGCATTTCATGGCCCTTCTTGACACTTCGATAGCCCCATGACCATAGGCATCGGCTTTGACAACTGCCATTACTTTTGTATCTTTGGAAGCGGTAAACGACCGGATTATTTTTAGATTATGGCTCAGGTTGGCAAGATTTATCTCTGCCCATGCAAATCTTTTACCTATTATCTGATTTTTGTTCATTTAATCTGATCAAAAAATGTTTTCAAACCATTGATTTGACTATATCCGCTCTTGTAATTATACCGACCAGATCACCTTTACGGTTCAGGACTGGTACTCTGTTCACATTATTTCTTATCATTATATTTGCGACCTCACTGACCGGCGTATCTTGCCTGACTGTCCTGACCTTAACTGTCATGACATCCTCTACCTTTGTTCCCAGATATTTTTTAAGATTACTTTTGAATTTATTCAGGCTCTCAAGATATATAATACTGTCCAGCAACTTGAAATACCTGGGAAAATGCAGATCGGAATCTCTAATGATCAGATCCCCTTCCGTGGCAATTCCCACAAGTTTCCCATCATCATCGACCACTGGAACTCCGCTTATTTTATTTTTCAAAAGCAATTCCGAAAGCTTTTCTATAGAAGCATCTTTTTTAATAGTAATGACTTTTTTTACCATGATTTTCTTTGCTAAAAGCTCTGCCATTTCGATCTCCTATCATTTATATTTTTTTAATCAAATATTTTTATATTTGATCCTCTCTATTTCCAAAAAAACTCTCTTCAAGCCATCCAAAAGATCCGTTGCAATAAGTGAGGTCCTGCTGGTTTCTTTTACCATAATATCTGCCGCCATACCATGGATATAAGCCCCGCAAACCGCACCTTCCAGTAGTCCCATCCCCTGACAGAGCAAAGAACCAATGATACCGGTCAGAATATCACCGGTGCCGGCCGATGCCAGACCCCAGTTTCCGGTAGGGTTTATAAAAGTGGTATCTTTATAATCGGAAATCACTGTCCTGGCTCCTTTAAGTACAGATATTAATTTATATTTTCTGGCGATTTCCATATTTATTTTGATCCTGTCTTCCGGATTGATTCTATCCACATCCATTATCGATGCCATTTCTCCGGCGTGAGGTGTTATCACAATGTTTTTAAGGTCCAGATTTTCCATGTCGCCTTTATCATTCTTCCTGACATTATCCTGTCCGTAAAAGACAGCAAGACCATCGGCATCTAGCACTAACGGTTTTTTTATTTTCTTAAGCAGTTCTTTTACAAGATGTATGGTGTCGGGATTCCTTGATAACCCCGGTCCCACGGCCACGGCATCGAATCTGTCGGCAAGTTCCAGTATTTTATTTAGACTATCCGGATGTAAGGAAATATCCTTCGTTTGTTCCACCGGGTAGGTAATGACTTCGGTCAATTTCTCCTCGTAAATATTATTTAAATCACGGGGACAGATAAGCGATACCATCCCGGCACCTGATCTCAATGCACCCATGCAGGTCATGGATGCAGCGCCTGTAAATCCAATCGAACCTGCTATCACCAGTAGATTTCCTACCTTATGTTTATATGTCCATGATTCTTTAGCGGGAATGTTTTCAGCCACCCATCGAAAATTTGGCTCAAAGATTTGTTCATACCGGTCGTAATAATTTTCCGGAATACCTATATCGATAATTTCGATCTCTCCTGCAAAATCCGCTCCGGGATAATTTACCAGTCCTATCTTCTTGCAGCCAAAGGTTACGGTTTTATCCGCCCTTACTGCCGTTCCCAGGACTTTTCCGGTATCGGAATCGATACCCGAAGGAATATCAACGGAATAAATCTCGAGATCTCCGGTTTGCTCCTTTGCTGAATTTATGAGACCGATAACCTCCTTCGAAGGCCCGCGAACATCCTCACCGTGAAGACCGGTCCCGAATATGGCATCTATGACAAAATCAGCTTTCTTGATCTCTTCTTCAAAAAAGGAAAATATTTTATTATCTTCGGGATTTAAATGATATATATCACTGCCTCTGTTTGACTGGAGCCTTTTAAAATAAAATAAACTGTCAGGACTGAATTTGTTTATAGGAGACAGGTAAAATATACTTACCTTCATTCCATAATCGAGCAAATCGCCGGCTGCAACCAATCCATCGCCGCCATTGTTCCCGCTCCCGCAAATAACAAGACCTCTGGCAGCCCTCTTCAGTTTTTTATTTTCAAAATCACTTATAATCTTTTTAGAAACTCCATTGCCCGCATTTTTCATAAGCAATTTTGAATCGATTCCCCCGGCAATGGCTTTTGTATCGATCTCTGCAATTCTGCTGCCCTGTAAAATTCTTGTTAATCTCATTTCTATTTAATTTATAACTTGTTCAACTTGTATATTACCTGCCGGTCACTTTACAAAAAGTGTATCACCTGCTGATTCTTAACAACTATTTTTCCTTATAAATCATATAATTGCAACTGCATAAGCAACAGCAAAATTTTCTGTTGTTGAGACCGATATTTTTATTTCTTTTATCCTTAGACTCCTTACAAACTCAAAGGTCTTTCCGTATAATTTTATATACGGTGCCCCGCTTTCCATATTCATAAGTTCGATCTCGTTTAAGGATACGTTTTTGCTTATCCCTTCAGCCAGTGATTTGGAAACCGCCTCTTTTGCCGCGAAACGTGCTGCAAGACTCTGATACATGCCTTTATTTTTCCTGTCGCAATAATTTATCTCATTTTCAGTATAGACCCTGTGCAAAAATCCCGAATTATTCTTAATGGCGGATTTTATTCTTTTTACTTCTATTATATCCGTGCCAACTCCGAATATTTCCATAAGTCTTCACTCCACCGTAACACTCTTTGCAAGATTTCTTGGCTGATCAACATTTCTATTTAAGTCTTTGGCTATGTAATAAGAATATAATTGAATAGGGATAATGGTTAAGATAGCGTATAATTCCTCCAGGGTCTCCGGTATCCAGAAAATATAATCGGAATATTTTTGCGTATTTTTATCACTTTCACTGATTATGGAAAATATAGTGGCTTTTCTTGCTTTTACTTCCTGAATATTACTCAATATCTTTTCGTAAACCGAATCATGAGGCATAATTCCTACCACTACCGTTTTGGAATCCGTAAGCGCTATAGGACCATGCTTCATCTCACCGGCCGGATATCCTTCCGCATGAATATATGAAATTTCTTTAAGTTTTAAGGCTCCTTCCAGTGCAGTGGGAAGCCCAAAAATCCTGCCCAAAAAGAGAAAACATGTATGCTTATAAGTCTTATCGGCAATTTTCTTTATTTCATCTGCGCGTTCGAGTATATTTTGTATTTTATCGGGTATGGTTTCCAACTGCCCGATTATTCTTTGAAATTTATTTTTATCGACAAGCCTTTTGACTCTGGCAAAATATAAAGCCATAAGATACAAGACAATGATCTGTGCTGTATATGTTTTTGTGGCACACACGCCTATTTCCGGACCGGCATGGGTATAAATCACAGAATTGGATTCTCTGGCTACGGTACTCCCTACTACATTGGTAATAGCTACTATTTTTGCCCCTTTGGATTTTGCTTCTCTTATTGCAGCCAGAGTATCAATAGTTTCTCCTGATTGGGTTATGGCCACAAATAAAGAATTATCCTCAACTAGCGGGTCTCTATACCTATATTCTGAAGAAAAATCCACTTCAACCGGAATTCTCGCCCATTTCTCTATAACCTGTTTTCCGATTAAAGCCGCATGAGACGATGTCCCACAGGCGATTATCTGAACCTTCTTTAGGCTTCTGATCTGTTCCGGTGTCATATCAAGTTCATCAAAATTCAACTTTCCATCTACCAGTCTTCCCCTCATCGTCTCTTTGACTCCATAAGGCTGTTCGAATATTTCTTTCAACATAAAATCTTCATATCCGCTTTTTTCGGCACTTAAAATGTCCCAGTCGACTTTAAAGGGTTCTCTTTTGACTGGTTTTCCCTCACCATCAAAAATTTCCGCTTTAGCCGCGGTCAGCCTTACGGTCTCGAAATCATTTATTACAATAAAATTCCTTGTATATTCCAGCACTGCAGGCATATCCGAAGCAAGGAAGTTTCCATTATCTGAAATTCCCACGACCAGGGGGCTTGTGATCCTTGCTCCGATTATTTCACCCGGATTCTTCGCAGAAATTGCCACAATGGCTCCCGATCCTTTTATTTTCTTTATTACTTTCTGCATTGCTAAAAGCAGATCTCCATCGTAGTATTTCTCTAACAGGTGCGGCAATACTTCGGTATCGGTTTGTGAAATAAATTTATGGCCTTCTTTTTTAAGTTCTTCCCTTAGTTCAGCATAGTTTTCTATTATGCCGTTATGAATAACTGCAATACTGCCTTTTCCATCGAGGTGGGGGTGAGCGTTTATCTTGGTCGGTTCACCATGGGTTGCCCATCTTGTATGTCCGATACCGCAATTTCCCTCTATTTTTGAATCATTTACTTCCTTTTCCAGTATTCTGATTTTTCCTGCTTCCTTTACGACATTAATCTTTAAATTTGTGGAACGTTCACCTTTACCCGAATCTTCCCCTATTATGGCAATACCGGCCGAATCGTAACCTCTGTACTCCAATCGTTTGAGTCCTTTTATTAAAATTTCTCTGCATTTCTTATTTCCCACACATGCAACAATTCCGCACATTAATATCCCCCGCAGTATTTATTGTTAAATTTTACTTAAAAATTAACTATAAGTTTAACCGGTTAAAAATTCGTAAGGTTATTCAAATAAATATACAATATTTATACCAGCCGTGATTTCAATTTCCTGAGGCAAAATTGCAGGGGGTGTGACCCCATCCAAATCTGCTACTTCTTCTGCCGTTTTCAATGTCGAAAAAAGAGGCCCCGGATATGATGTCTCGCTTTCGGATATGTAAAGAATCCGGCTTATTCTCAGACCCGTTGAATTTGCAATCGCATGTGCCTTATCATCTGCGTCTTTTGATGCTTCTGCGAGTGCATCATTTATTGCTGTCTTTTTCGATTCATCCGTAAGGTCAAAACCTATCGATGAGATATCATTTGCCCCTGACTCTGTTGCAGTGGCAATTATTTCTCCGATTTTTTCCAGATCAGCTGTCGTTACCTCGAGGGTGCTCGTAACCTGATAGGCATAAATCCTTGGCGGTTTATTTTTCTGCGAGTAATCGTATAATGGATTGAGGTTAAAACCGGTTGTCTCTATGGTAAGATTTTCAATGTTTAAATTTTCTATCGCGGAAATTATTTCTCCGGAGACCTGGCTATTTTCATCTACGGCACTCTGCGTCGTGGGTCTTTCCGTTATTACCGATATATCTATAAAGACTTCATCCGGCACAACTTTGACCGTACCCGAACCTGTTACCGATATCGTATTCTGCATGTTTGCAGTCAAACCACCTTCTCCGGTGCTGTAGGGAGCGATTTCTCCATCCAGGCACCCCGAAAGGGTCACTGCCGTAAAGACCAAAATTAATGAGACTATAAAAAACAATGATATTTTTTTAATTTTATTTTTCATTTTTTCTCCTGTTTCCATTCACATATGAATAATTCAGAGTGATTATATAACAAACAAGGTGATATTTAAAACTTTGGTGCCTGCCTGATCATAATAGCCAGTTTGTTAATTTAATTTATCTTCCACCACTCTTGCTATTTTATCTGCAAGTCTTTCAGTATCACTTTTATTGGTGCTTTCTAGCATTACCCTGCAAACAGACTGGGTGCCGGAATATCTTACAAGGACCCTGCCCTTACCAGCGAGTTCCTTTTCGACTTCTGCAATTATACTCTTCAGTTCAGGTATTTCTTCAAGCGGGGCTTTCCTTTTGACCTTTACGTTTATCAAAACCTGAGGGACTGTCTTTATAATCCCTGCCAGTTCCGAAAGTGTTTTTTTATCTTTTTTCATAACAGATAAAAGCTGCAATGCAGTTAAAATACCATCTCCCGTAGTATGATGTTCCTTAAAAATTACATGTCCTGAATCTTCTCCCCCAATAATACTGTCATTTTTTATCATTTCTTCGAGAACATATCTGTCGCCGACTTTTGTTGTCACATTCTTTATATCCATCTCCTGGAATGCAACGGAGAGCCCCAGATTGCTCATCACAGTCGTAATTACCGTGTTATTCTTCAGCTTGCCTTCTTCCTTTAATTTCTTTGTACAAATTGCAATTATCTTATCGCCACTGACTATATCGCCCTTTTCATCTATTGCTATCAGTCTGTCTCCGTCACCGTCAAAAGCAAGCCCAATATCTGCCCCGGATTCGACTACTTTTTTTGCAAGAGTTTCGGGATATAGAGAACCGCAATTCAGGTTTATATTCTGCCCATCCGGGCTTATATTTAAAGCAATGATTTCAGCCCTCATTTCCCTGAAGAGTGTAGGAGCGACTTTATAAGTGGCTCCATTTGCACAATCAAGCACAATCTTCATTCCTTCGAGATTAAGATTGGGGGGAAAAGAATTTTTGAGAAATACGATATACCTTCCGCTGGCATCCTCTTCTCTATAAACATGACCAAGGTTTTCGGCATTTGTAAGGAGAGTCGGAAGTTTCTGTGACAGTATCAGCTCTTCGATTTTCAATTCTGCTTCATCGTTCAACTTATATCCGTCTTTTGAAAATATTTTGATTCCATTGTCCTGATAGGGATTATGTGACGCGGAAATGACTATTCCTGCATCGGCATTCAGGTTAATGGTCAGAAAAGCTATACCGGGTGTTGGTACGGGACCAATAAGTATTACATCTGTCCCCATTGAACATATACCCGATACAAGAGCGCTTTCTATCATATAACCGGAAAGTCTTGTGTCTTTGCCTATGACAATCCTCGACCGGTGTTCTCTTTTTTTTAATATATAAGCAGTGGCCTGCCCGATTTGCGCAACCATGTCAGGAGTTATTGGATATTGATTCGCAACTCCTCTGATTCCATCTGTTCCGAATAACTTACTCATATCTTTATCTCCTTTTTTATAGTCACTGTTTATCTTCCTGATTTCAACACTTATAAAGCTATAATCTTTTTTTTAATATTTGCGTCTGTTTCAGTTTTATTATAGTTTTCGGAGGATAGTAGCCCCTTGCAGTCGTATTCGGGTATAAGAGTACATCTTTCCCGAGTATGGTCCCCGGAGTTGTAACGCTATTGCATCCCGTTTCTACGCCATCTGCAAATATTGCTCCGAATTTCCTTAAACCCGTTTCGTATTTTTTGCCTTCTATGCTAATCACGACATCTGATTCGACTATCTTTAAATTTGCCAGTTTTGTTCCTGCACCCAGATTTACTTTACCAAGAATACTATCTCCAATATAAGCAAAATGTCCCGCTTTACTTTCCCCAAGCATTACAGAGGATTTTAATTCAGTTGTATGCCCGACCATACATCCGTCTCCGACAAGGGCATCACCCCTTAAATATGCTCCCTGGCGTATTTCTGTATTATCACCAATAATAGCCGGTCCTTTTATCAATGCACCTGGTTCTACAATTGTGCCTCTCCCGATATATATTTCATTATCCATAAGAATGGCACCGGCATAAATCACGCTTGCACCATCGAGAATCTCGCCATCTTTTTCTACGACAAGCTTCTTTTTTAATATTCTGATATCAAACCCTGATTCGATGGCCTTATCATCATATAAGACAAGGGTTTTGCTTATGAATATTTCGCCTTTCTTTCTTAAATCAGAAACATTCGGTCTTATGTTATCCCCGATGTATTTTTTTAGTTTTTTAAGGGCATCCCATACATATTCAGTGTCATCAAAAAGGCTTTTGAACCTTGTCTGGGAAAGATCAAAGAAATCTTCGGACTTAAGCATTACTACTCCTTTTATAAATCATCCTTCTATATACTTTTTCTTAACAAATGGTGAGGTCATACAGGATAATAAACCAAAATAATCAAGATTAAAAGAAATTATTCCGCCTGCTTCAAGATTTGAAGCATCTTCTCCGTGTTTTTTTAGTCTTTCTTCCATTACACTTAAAATAGTGTGGTCGCTGCTCTGGTTTACGACATTCAAATAATCGCTGCGGCAGTGAATATTCTTACTGTTTGCATCCTGAAGTCCCAGTGCCAATATCACTTTATATATATCGTCATTTCTTTTTTTGACTTCTATTATTTCGGCTTCAAGAATAAACGAGTCCGTAAATGCTCCCTTGATAGTCTCGTAATTTACAGTATTATGCCCCAGGAGTATAGCTTCACCTATCCTTACCTGATTGACTCCTTCAGAAATCGAACCTTCTTCTATTAAATTCCAGACACTTGAATTTCCACCCGAAATTACCGGTATAGTTATCCCTGTAATCTTTTTAACATCCTGGCTCAGATCTACAAGCATTTTTAGACTTTCCGGGTCCGGACCGTTTTTAGTGACACACCTTGCATTTGTCCCCAAACCGTATAATTCGATAGATGGGAAAATATCTACTATCTTCTTACAAAAATTCGCTACTTCTCCCGGAAGCAGTCCTTCTCTTCTGTCATCTGTTTCCACCATAACTATTATTCGATGCTTTATCTTCTTCTCCCGGCAGATTTTTTCTATTATTTCCAAGGTTATTAACTGGGTATTCAAGCTGATATCGCAGATCCCGACTAA
>DATBWH010000046.1:0-2132 GCA_036514895.1 Candidatus Humimicrobiaceae bacterium | reverse complement strand
GGCCAGAAAATCTTTCTCCGGCTTCATTTATCACTCCGAATATGGCGCAACCTGACGGAATCTTGAACCGGGAAAAATATTCCTGCGTATCTCTATTGATTTTATTCATATCATTCAATCCATTCATTTTTTGTCTTTACCTTATATAATTAATTCCCCAAAAACAAAAACCTCCCTAAAACATCTCTGTTTTAAGAAGGCTTCTTTACCTCTTATTTCCACCTGCACTGCTATATGCAGACAGAATTTTTAATATTCAATTGAAAATAATACCAATATATTGCTATTTGTCAAATATTTTTTAATAAGGTTCTTGTTCTTATGCTACTTATAAACTGCCTTCATTTCTTCAAGGGTCATCGGTCTGTAATCTCCTGCATGGCCGGCAGTCCCAAAATCGATCATCTTTCCTTTTACTATCTGGTATACTGCTTCCCTGGCAGCCCCAAAATAGGATCTGGGGTCAAAAGCATCGGGATGCTCGGAAAGATATTTTCTAATTGCACCTGTCATAGCGAGCCTGCCGTCTGTGTCCACATTTATTTTTCTGATTCCTCTCTTTATGCCTTCCTTGATGCTTTCCATCGGCACACCCATTGTCTTCTCCATTTTCCCTCCGTACTTATTTATGATTTCGATAAGTTCAATGGGTACCGAAGATGAACCATGCATGACCAGGGGAAATCCCGGAATCTTTTTTACCACTTCATTTATTATGTCCATAGCCAGGGTCGGCTTTGCCTTAAATTTGTATGCTCCGTGACTGGTCCCGATAGCAAGAGCAAGAGCATCCACACCGGTAAGCTTTACAAACTTGGCCGCCTCATCCGGGTCGGTAAGCTTTACCATTCCGGAACCAACACCATCTTCTATCCCCCCAAGTGTTCCCAGCTCACCTTCGACTGTCACTCCCAGCCTGTGAGCGTAATCTACGACCTCTTTGGTTACCCTGACATTCTCTTCGAAGTTTGTGGGAGTCTTTGAATCTTCTTTTAAGGACCCATCTATCATGACAGATGTAAAGCCCAACGCAATTGCTTCTTTGCAGGTTTCCAGACTGTTACCATGATCAAGGTGCAATACGATAGGTATACCGGGATTATCTTCAACGGCAGCAGCAGCCAGGTATTTGATATAAGCCATGTTAGTGTATTTTAATGCTCCCCGGCTTGCCTGAAGGATCACGGGCGATCGGGTCTCACTTGCCGCCCTCATTATTCCCTGAATCTGTTCCATATTATTGACATTATATGCTCCTACTCCATAATCACCTTTTATGGCTTCATCCAGAACCTGTTTCATCGGTACTAATGGCATTGATCCTCCTTAAAAAAAAGAATTTGTATTAAAAATTTTTATAATTATATCATTATATAAATGAATTTCTACAAGATTATTTACATATTGTGCGAATGGTATTTATAGATTTTTCATCTCGTGGGAAAGCACTATTGCCTCCGCCACTTCCCTCATGGTTCTCCTGTTGTCCATGGAAAATTTCTGTATTTTCCTGAAAGCTTCTTCTTCATTAAGGTTTTGCTCTTTCATCAGTATCCCCTTTGCCCGCTCTACTGCTTTTCTGGTTTCGAGCTCTTCCCTTATAACTCTGGTTTCCATTACCAGCCGGTAGTTTTCGATTACTATAGCTGCCTGGTCCGCTACAGTCTTTAAGATATTTACCTCATAATCACTGAAGTGATGGGGTTCCGATGTGTATATTGTAAGAACTCCTATAATCTTTCCCTTGACATGAAGGGGTACACAGAGAAGGGATACCAGACCTTCACGATGGGCTATTTCCTGATACTTATAATTTTTATCCTCTGCAATATTAAATACAGATATAGGTTTACCTTCCTGAGCCACTTTTCCTGCAATTCCCTCTCCGAGTTTAAGAGGATTTTTGTTGATATATTCTTTATTGATGCTCTGGGTAGCTTTTATGGAGAGTTCCTTCTTTTTGGGATCTAGAAGCATTAGTGAGCATATCTTGGATCCCATGACCTCTGCGGTCACGGTCACTATCAGTTTCAATACATCTTCGAGATATAGATCCGATGTCATAGCTTCGCTTATCCTGGAAAGCGCCTCTATGATATCTCTCGCATTCTCTATCTTATTATTTTTATTAT
>DATBWH010000045.1:0-11571 GCA_036514895.1 Candidatus Humimicrobiaceae bacterium | reverse complement strand
TTCTTGTTCTTTGATTTGATCCTTCTGATTATCTGCCTGGCTTTCCTGTCGCTCTGAGAGGTAACGGTACATGTATTGATTATACAGAAATCAGGATTCTCACTGCAGGGAACATGGTCCATTCCCCTTTTTTGAAGTTCTTTTATAATAAAATCAGATTCACTGAGATTGACCTTGCATCCGAGAGTATCTACAGAAAACTTTATTTTTTTCATTTTTGATTACCGGTCAAATAATCCAATACAGATAAGAAATAAATTGCTGCAGTTTCGGAACGATAAATATTTTTTCCGAAATTTATTTCCCTGGCACCTCTTTGCTTTAAAAAAACCAGTTCTGAGTTTTCGAAACCTCCTTCAGGTCCTATCACGTATCCAATGCTGGAAGCATTTTTAACATCCAAAAGGTTTTCACTGCTGCAGGAACTTTCTTCATAGGGGATATAAAATAAATCATAATCAGAAACCCTGATATCATGGATTTCTTCCGGGGGGAGTACTTCGCATTTATAGTCTCTTTTGCTCTGCTTCGAAGCTCCGTCTGAAATTTTCTGCCATCGGGAGGTCTTACGGGAAATATTTTTCTTATCAGTAATCACCCTTGTGCTTATTACCGGTATTATTCGGTCAACTCCTATTTCGGTGGATTTCTGGATGACAAGTTCCATGGAATTTTTTTTAAGCACGCACTGGAAAAGGGTCATCAGGGGAGTCTTTCTGAAAATTCTTATTTTATCTTTTATAAGCAGTACTACTTCGGTTTTTTTGATATCCAGAATCTCTGTTTCATATCTATGGTCAGCGTTATCAGATACATAAACCACATCGCCGATTTTACTTCTAAGTACGTTTATAAGATGGTTTCGATCCTCACTCTCGATTTTTATTTTATCTCCTTCGATACCGTGAGGATCTATAAAAAAGTATGGGTGACTCATCCAACTACTTCTTTTCTTCCCTCTGCATATTTTTTCAGAAGTGTTATTTCTTCCCTGGAAAGTCTTTTGGGAATCTTTACATCTATATTGATTATATGATTGCCTCTTCTGTATCCATTAAGCTGAACCATCCCGCTTGACTTGAGAATAATTTTTTCATTTGGCTGTATTCCGGGTCTTATAATTATTTCTTCCTTGCCGTCAAGAGTCTCAACCTCTACTTTACAGCCAATAGCTGCCTGGGCAAACGATATTTCGATATTGGAAAGTATATCATCTCCAACTCTTTTGAGACCGGGATGCGGAGTTACCCTTACGGTCACAAAAAGATCTCCGTTTATAGAGTCTTTACCAAGCGAGTTTCCTTTACCGGAAATTCTCAGACTGTCCCCATCATGTATCCCGCCGGGGATATCCAGTTCGACTTTTTTCTTTACTGCTCTGTATCCTTTCCCTCTGCATACTTTACATGGGTCCTTTATTATTTTTCCCGAACCTTCGCACATGCTGCAGGCTGATGTGGTTATTACATTTCCAATAAAAGTCTGTCTTGCGGTCCTTACGCTCCCCGAACCACCGCATTCGCTGCAAGTGATTATTCCATCTTCAGATGTACTGCCTTTACCTTTACATGATTCGCAAATATCATCGGCATTATATTCTACTGTCTTTTTAACTCCGTATGCAGACTCTTTGAAACTGATTTTTATTCCGATACCGATATCCGACCCTCGTTTCCTTCGGCTGCTTTTTCGCCCTCCGGAGAAAACACTACCAAATCCGGAGCCAAATAGGTTATTGAATATATCTCCAAATCCAAACTCAGAGAATACGCTCCCGAAATCGAAATCATCAAATAGGTTCCTGCTGAACCCAAACTGGTCATACTGTCTTCTTTTATCTTCATTGCTAAGCACTGCATATGCTTCGGAAATCTCCTTGAACTTTTCCTCTGATTCAGGATTACCGCCATTTACATCAGGATGATACTTGCGGGCAAGCGTCCTGTATTCCCTCTTTATATCAGACAGTGTACAGTCACGGGGGAGTCCAAGAACTTCATAATAATCTTTTTTATTTGCCACCGCTTAATTCACCTTAAAAATTTAAAAAAAATAAATATTAGATTCAATAAGATTTATGAGATGCAGCCTGGAAATAATAACCCATTTTGATTTTTTTTTCCAGTTGCTGCTCCAATGACAGGATCGGGAAATATCCTTTTGGCACTTATGCTTTCGAACTGAAAATCTCTGTAAGATTTTTTCTAAAAAGATCAAGATTCCTTATAACCCTGCTATAATCCATTCTTTTTGGTCCAAGAATACCTATAGCTCCTGTAGAATTACCATAAATCTTATACTTTGATGCAATAAGACTAAGGTCCTCTGTACCTTCCTCGAATAATTCGGTACCAATTTTAACAACAAAGTCTTTATCACGGGAAAAATCGCACAGTAATTTCATGAGTAAATATTCATTTTCTATAACCTTTAAGACATTCTGGATCTTTTTAAGGTCTATGAATTCCGGCTGCTGTAAAATGACAGATGCACCATGCATGAAAATCCTGTTGTGCTGAAAATCTTCCTTAATACAATCTTTTATAAGTTCAATGATTTTATTTACAAGCAGTATCAGATATGAGTCACCCTTATTAATCTTTACATCTTCCATACCGATATCGATGATATTTTTATCCCTGAGTTGTACATTTAAAATATTTGCTGCCCCCTGCAGATCCAGTTCTGTGTATTTACCCGTCAGGACAGAGTTTCTTTTGTATACTCTACCGGTATCCGTGATCAGGACCATTAACAGATTTCCACCATTGAATTCTAAAAGTTCTATATGTTTAAACCTGCTTTGTTGAATCGTAGGAGCCACGACTAATGATAAGTAGTTTGTAAACCTGGCAAGCATCTCGGCGGATCTTTGAAGTACCATTTCTATCTCCATATCTTTTCCGATAGCCATATCAAAAGTCAGTTCAATCTTGTTGTCATCGGTGTCCAGCTCCATCTGTTCTTTAATTACATTATCCACATAAAATCTATACCCTTTATCGGTAGGTGTTCTCCCCGCTGATGTATGGGGATGAGTAAGATAACCCATCTCTTCCAATTCGGCCATTTCTTTTCTTATTGTTGCCGAACTAAGGTCGAATTCCGAATCCAGGGCTATTCTTTTGGAGGAAACGGGATCGGCCTTCGCAATAAATCTTCCAACGACTTCTTTTAAAATCTCTATTTTTCTTCCTGTAAATTCCATTTAATAATCACTTCTCTGATATTTAGGTCTTTCTTAATATTATAATCCTTTGTAAATAATATTATCCTTCTATAATTGTTAATGTAAACTTTTTGTGATAATATCCAGTAAGTTTATTTCTTTATTTTTTATATTATAAAGAAATTCCTTTGAAAATTAAATATTTATAAATACTTAGGGGAGCTTATCCGGCTGAGAGGACAGTAATTCAAATCAAACTGTCGACCCTTAAACCTGAACTAGCTAATACTAGCGTAGGAAAAGTAGAGACATGTAAACTACTAATCAAAGCCGGATTAGTAGTTTTTTATTTTTTTAAGGAGTATTTATGAGCAATAAAAAAAATGAACGGGCAATAATAGTTGCAAATGGTGTTATTAGTGATCCCGGCCTGACTTATAAAAGGGTAACAGAATTATTTGATTTCGTGGATTGTATTGTCATAAGTGCCGATGGGGGTGCAGAAAATGCGCTTAAGCTGAGTCTCGTGCCTGACGTAGTCATAGGAGATATGGATAGCATAAAAGCTACTGTCAAAGAAAATATCAGAGAGAAGTCACACAAGACGAGATATATTTCCACATCTGCCGATAAGGACAAGAGTGATACTCAGCTTGCAGTGGAGTACGCGCTTGATCTTGGAATAAAGAAAATGATAATACTGGGTGCGCTGGGCGATAGGATAGATCATACCATGGCAAATATTTTACTCCTGACATCTTCTTTTTTAAGGGATATAGATATAAGGATTTTGACTGATACGAGCGAGATATTTATCATGAGAAATTCCGGGACTCTAACCGGGAATATCGGCGGCACGGTGACCCTCATCTCTCTCAGCCCTTATATATATTTTATAAAGACAAAAGGGTTAAAATACGAACTTGAAAACGAAAAGCTTATATTCAGCCCTGTAAGGGGAATCAGCAATGTTTTTACAGAAAAAAAAGCATATATAAAAATCAGGGGAGGAACTCTACTGGTTATGAAACAGTTATAGAGATTACAAATAAAAATAAGGAGAAAAAATGGAACAAAGATTATCGGATCAATACAAATGGACCACTCTGGATATAGTAATGGTGGCTGTGGTAGGCGTAGTCTTTGCCGTACTTTACTGGGCCTATAACCAGCTTTTTGCATTTCTATTTCCATTCATAAGCGCATCACCTGTAACCGTACAGGCCTTTGTTGGCTTCTGGTTTATTGCCGGAACTGCTGCGGCATGTATAATCCAGAAACCCGGTGCAGCTTTTCTGGGGGAAGTCATAGCGGCAATAATCTCAATGATGCTGGGAAGTATATGGGGAGTGTGGATACTGGTTTCCGGTCTGGTCCAGGGTGCGGCCACCGAAGCCGTTTTTGCATGTTTTAAATGGAAAAAATTCAATTATTTTATTGTATCGCTTGCTGGTGTAGTAACCGCACTTGTGAGCTTTTTCTTTCCCGAATCCGTCACGGAAGGTTATCTGCAATATAGAGTGCTTATAATAATAGCAATGCTTATAGTAAGAACGATAAGCGGCGGGCTTCTTGGAGGAGCAGCAGGCAAAGCCCTAACAGATGCTGTTGCCAGAACCGGAATACTGCGTAATTTCAGTATAGGCAAAAGAAATCACTATTAACAGGTGGAAATTATCAAGAAATAAGAAGAAATTTTAAAAGATAAAATAAATGCCGGAAGAAATAAAAATAAAATTTGAAAACTTTTCTTTTTCCTATGACGGAAAAAACAAAATACTGGATGATATTACATTTGATATCAGAGAGGGAGAGAGAGTTTTGATACTGGGACCATCAGGCTGCGGGAAAAGTACATTAACCCTTTGCCTTAATGGCATAATCCCTCAGCTAATCGATGGTAAAATCGAAGGAAATATCACAGTCGATGACATGGATGTCCTGGATACTCCACTTTCTACTCTATCCCGTCATATAGGCATTGTTTTTCAGGATCCTGAAAGTCAATTCTGCGTGCTTAAGGTCGAAGATGAAGTAGCATTCGGTCTTGAAAACCTGCTGTACGAAAGAAAGGTCATGAAGGAAAAAATAATGAAATCACTTGGCAGCGTGGATCTTCTGGACCATAAGGACTGGCTTCTAAATAGGCTTTCCGGAGGGATGATGCAGAGAGTATCTATTGCCTCGCTTCTGGCAATTAACCAGGAAATAATGATTTTTGATGAACCCACTTCCAATCTGGATCCCAGGGGAACCGCAGAGGTATCGGATACAATAAGAAAACTTCCGGAAAACAAAACTCTTATAATAATAGAACATAAGCTGGATGAATTTATTGATATATTCGATAAAATCCTGCTTCTTAACGCCGGAGGAAAATTGATTGCTTCCGGCAGTCCCAGGGAGATCTTTAAAAACCATTATGATGAGCTTCAAAACCTGGGAGTATGGATACCACAGATACCAAAATATATTTATAAATTGTATAAAAGCGGCATTGCAGTAAACAACTTCCCTATTAATATAGAAGAGGCAAAGACAGAAATCACAAATCTCCCGGATAGAGAAAAAGCCATAAATATCCTGAGAGAAGAACTCAGGGTGAATATAAGAAACCGTCCTGCGGCTGCAGCTTGTTTTGCTGCAAGACCGGTTATCAGTGTTAAAAATTTAAGTCATAAATTCAGGAAAAGCGACAATTGGGTACTTAAAGATATCAGTTTTTCCATATACCGGGGTGATTTTTTAGGTATAGTTGGCCAGAATGGTTCAGGAAAGACCACCCTTGCAAAACTCATAATAAACCTGTATAAGGCAAGCCCGCCTTCTAAAATCGAGGTTTATCATCCCGATAAAAAATCCGACAGCCCGGCAAAGGGAAACGAGATACTGCAATTCACAGGTTTTGCTTTTCAAAATCCGGAACATCAATTCGTAGAGGATACCGTTTACAAGGAAATAAATTATGGACTTAAAACCAGATCCCTTGATGACTCTACTTCCGATTTAAAAATCAATAAAGCGCTGGAACTGCTGGAACTTGCTGATCTTAAAAATGCAAATCCCTTTAATCTTAGCCAGGGACAAAAAAGAAGGTTAAGTGTAGCTTCAATCCTGGTCATGGATCATCCTATTTTGATTCTGGATGAACCCACTTTCGGAATGGACCGCAGGACAACTGCCAGTTTAATGGATATACTAACAAAACTTAACAGCCAGGGCACGACCATTATAATCATAACACATGATATGAATCTGATATTCAAATATACTCATAAAGCAGCTATCCTAAAAGAAGGAAAACTGGTAGATTTCGATTACACACACAGGCTTCTGCGTAAAACAGATCTACTAGATGACTGCCACCTTTCCGTACCGCAGCTTTACAGACTGTACCGGGAGGTCGAGAGTTATGCAGTTCTTTGAATATTATGAAGGAGACTCCATCATCCACAGGATAAATCCTGCGGTCAAACTGGTTCTTATTTTTATACTGATGCTTGCGATCACTTTTGTATATGATCCCTACACCCCATTTATTTTTTCGGTTCTGGCTTTCCTGCAGATCACCGTTTTGGCCAGAATACCATTCAAGCAGGTAATAAAAATGATCCTACCACTCTTACTAATTCTCGCGGGTATAACAATAACAAGTATCATTTCTTTCAATACCGGTATGGAAGAAGCACCCAGAATACTATTTACTATGGGAAAAATAGAAATCTCGTTAAACAGCATCAAGTTCGGGCTCACCATTGGACTGAGGATACTTTGCTTTTTGTTATATTCCCTCCTGTTTGTGGCTACTACCGACCCTACTGATTTTATTATAAGCCTGATTCTTCAGTTTAAGGTTAGTCCCCGGATAGGATTTGGAACACTTGCGGGATACAGATTCGTACCGCTTCTTTCTACCGAATATCAGAATATATTTGAAGCCCACAGGGTGAGAGGAATGGAAGAACGTACAGGAGCTATTGCGAAAATAAAAAGATTTAAAAAATTTGCGGTTCCTCTTATGGTAACCGCAACAAGAAAAGCTCAGAGAGTTGCCATCGCAATGGACAGTAAATGTTTTTATGCATATCCGAGGAGGACTTACCTGCGGGATATAAGGATAAGAAAAGCAGATGTCTACTATATAATTATTTTTACATCGATATGTGCCATTATATTTATAACACTCACCTGGTTTGGAATTCTAAACTGGGGTTATAGAAGTTTAAGATAATAAGAGAAAGGACCAAAAATGATTGCAATTCAGGTAAGTCTTTATCCCATCGGAGAAAAAGATATAAAGAAATCCCTTGATGCCTTCTGGAACGTGCTTAAAGAGGAAAATATAAACCATAAGGTCACACCTCTCTCCACCATAACCTGGGGTGATGATGAAGAAAAGCTTTATCAGGCCATCTATAAAGCTTATAAGAAAGCAAGAGAAAACAGTCCGGCCGTAATGGTCACGACACTTGCTACCGGAGATAAGAAACAGATCGGAGAACTGCTGGATTATTTACAATAGAATAATTCATAAATCTTTAAAAAGTTTGAGTCCTCTATGAGCTACCAGTTTAATACATCTATCAGCATAATTCTTAAATAGATTTTAAAATTCAATCTATCCTTAACATTCCTTAACATTCATACACATTCAACAATCTTCTACAACATCATCTAATTCTTTACCAATGGACATAAATCTATCTTTATCATCTAATGCTATCCACTTACCCTCAATTTTTTTGAAATCTATCACTATCCCTTACCCCTATGATACAATTACATATATATCTTTATATTTAAATTAAGTATAATTTGAACTATTTAATATTTAAATATGGAGCGAAAATGAAACAACGGGAAAAAGATATTTTTAATGAGTTCTGGCCCGGGTTGGCTGATACAACTAAAATAGGAGAAAGGCGAGCTAAAAAATTAGTTTTAGACTTTTTAAAAGATTCAATTAGAGAGTCAAAACAGGCTGGTACTTTTAACCGACCCTTAAATTATGGGAATATTTTACTGAAAGAAGAAAAAGAAGGTAGTAATAGTTTAAAACCTGAAAGAGAAGAGGGAGTTACTGATAAGGATATTTTATGGTATTACAATATGCACGAAGTAGAAAGAAGAATACTTGATAAAATTGATACATTTTATAGAATAACCCTATATGAAGAATATGCTTCAAGGGACCTATCAGAAAAAGATGCAGTAAAGAAATTATTCAAACACCGTCCAAAATGGGGTGATCCCCTTGACCTAAAGAGAGGTTCTGGTGATGATAAACCACTTCCACCTTCGTTAATGAATAGGGTAAATGAATATATTTTAAAACGAACAAGAGATGATTTTGAAAAGTTTAGATCAGATTGTGAAAACTCTTCTAGTTTTAATGCTCTCATAAGGAGAGAAATTCGTTTAGGAAATATCTAAAAAGAGAAATAATTATTTTTAAAATAAAATTAAATGGATGAAATGAATATAAATAAAATAGAAGAATACCTCGGAAAAGTATCTCTTAAAATATTAACTAAGCTAAAAGAATATAAATTTAATGAATTTACAAAACAATGGATAAATGAAGCTGTTATTGCAGCGTTTGATGAAGTTAAAAATTTTTTATTATATTTAGATAAAATTAATAAAGAAGACATTGGATCCTTAATTCTATTTACTCAACCCAATAAAAGAAGTTTAGAAATCTATACTAAGTTAAATATAATTCATTTGGTTATTGTGAGTAAATATGATAAAGATTTTTCTAAAATATTAAAATGGGCTAATTTGGAATTTGATGATTTTAAAGACAAGATATTCAATTTTTTTAGATTTAATGATGAATTAAAATTACTTTATTCAGATTTAGACTTTTTTTACAAAAATAAAGAAATGGAAGGTGCATTAGAAAGCTATAGTAAGAAATTATATCACTATTTTATTTTATTGGCTTTTAATAAAGAATTATACATGGTAAATAATAAAATAGATGATTATTTAATACAGATCTGACTGCTCATCTATTCTTAGCGAAGTTTTTTAACAATTCTATGGTTTCTTTAGTTAGAAATTTATCCATTTATTTTAAAAAATTAATGGGGCACTTTTAAAGATAATAACGATTATTTTTTTATCAAAAGTGTTACCTCAATGATTATTATTAAAACTATTTAAGAAAATTTCAATTTATTAACTTCTATTAAATTACTGATAACCTGATTTTATCTAACTTTTATTAGGCTACCATGTAAAAAGATTTGAAGTATTTACAGAAATAAAAATATCTATCACCTTCGTTTTTTTAAATTCTATTATTTATCTGTCTGGTTATATTTTAACAAAAAATCATAAAGTAGTTTTGAATTATCCTTTAAATTCCTTAAAATCACTTTTTGCCAATTAGCAGGTAAAGAAATAAAAATCTCGGCAATCTTTCTTTGCTGTGTATTATTTCCCAATAAAAATTCTCCTATTTCTTTGGCGGATAATAAATCTCTTAATTGTTTTTCCTTGCTTGACCGTCTTTTATATATAATAAATTTATGAAGCACGTAAGCCGCAGGTTCAGGAACTACAACTGTTATATCCAGATATTTAATTTTTATCGTATGAGATTGAAGAAGATTTAGGAATCTTAAACCCTGGGCATTAATATGTAATTTTGGAATCCGGTATGGCTTATTGCCTTTTCCCTTTCCAAGATCAGCAATTAAAAATTCTAACTCAAGTTCTGGATGAACATATTTTGTATAGCCGGTCAAGTAATTATGAAAGGGCATAAAATTTAAATTTTCTAGCATTTCCGGTATATTTACTTCTTTTTGTATTCTAGGTGGATTTGGAATTAAAAAGTCAATATCCAAAGTCCTAAGAAGTGGTATCTCAGGAGCATTAGAAAAATAATCTTTGTAGAAATAATGGCACCAGCTTCCAATAAGAATAATATCTTCCAGCACACCTGCATTATGAAGAGAATTTAATATTTTGAAAAATAAACTACTTTTTCTTTTCACGAGATATCTTTTCCAGTTTTATTATATTTCTTTTAACCTGGCTATATAATTTTTGAATCTTTCTTCTTTCCTGTATAGTATCCTCAAGCTTGGAAATTTCATCTTTATCTAATTTTCCTAAATATTTAAAAATATTTTTTTTATTATCCCTATAATTTAGATAATAATAAATATGCCCCTTTATTCTCTTTTTTATCAGGCTACCTTTTAGATACTTCTTTAATTTATTCTCATAATTTTTTTTAAGGTTTATTAGTCTTCTTAGCTCTTCTTTTAAGATCCCATTTAAAACTTCCATATTTCTCACCAATTTTACCAGGCAATCTATTATTTTTAAGATACTGTCTGGTAATTTTTGCCTGGTTACCAGACAATTATTAATTTATTATCATATGTCTGGTAACTAATGTCAATATGTGGAACTATATATCCTATCTGTCTCCGGGTGAGACTATTAGGGATCTTGTATTTACATTAATACTATTCAGGATCATCCAAAAAATTCAGCTATGATTTTACCAACCTTCTATCAAATATTTTACCTGCTCCGAGTCTTCAAAATAAGGAAAGTTTTAACTAAAGATATTGTAGGTGTTATTAGAACCTAAAATTTAGAAGTTTATCCTAAATTATCTTGACAAAAAAAATTATTTAGTTAAGATACTAATTTGATTAGTAGCTTAACTAATTTCTAAAGTAATTGATTTGAATCGTAATCTTATGAATTTATATGAATAATAGAAGAAAATCGATTGAAAGAATTCTCGAGAATATCCATACAATAAAGCACCAGATTGCTACTGAAATCCACCTTTTTTCTCCTGATATACAAATCACGCATTCACAGTGGCTGGTCTTACATCTTGTAAAAATTAATGGAACCATAAATATCAAGGATCTTGCTAATCTACTCGATACCACAAGCAGCGCAGTTACACAGATTGTTGATGGCCTGGTAAATAAAGGACTGCTCCTGAGAAAAAGAAATCCCGATGACCGCCGTACTTTAAAAATAGAATTATCCGAGAAATTTAAGAATCAATTTGATTCAATAAAAAATAAAAGTTTTAAGACATTATCTTTGATATTTAGTGTTCTGGATGATGATGAGCTTTTAAAATATTGCGAACTTAACGATAAAATTGCAAGTAAGATATTGCTCAAGGAACAGATTGAAAAGAGAAAAAATAAATGATCCGACTGGCCAGATACCTTAAACCTTTCACTCTTATGATTTTGATTGCTATTGTCCTGTTGTTTGTTCAGGGAATAGCTGACCTCTCGCTTCCGGACTATATGTCGAATATAGTAAATAATGGCATTCAGCAGGGCGGCATAGAAAATGCCGTGCCGGAAGCAATCCGTCTGAGTGAAATGAAAAAACTTACCATA
>DATBWH010000044.1:0-4639 GCA_036514895.1 Candidatus Humimicrobiaceae bacterium | reverse complement strand
TCTTCCCAACTGATACTTAGATCATCTCCGGTCTTTTCACAAATTTTTATTTTTAACCTTTGAATCCTGTCTTCCTGATCTTTGACTCCTAATCTGACACTTTCAAGTGTCGATCGAAGCTTCTCATATTCCTGCTCGTTATATATGGTTCCGATATCTTCAGAAATGTAACCTGTTTCCGGTATTGCCAGTTTATACAGTTCCCGTGTTTCTTTATCGATCCTATCCTTGATGTTTCTGTTATATAGCAGTAAATCTTTTAGTATTGCTTCACGGTCCTTTTCTTTGAATTCCTTTCCGGTAAAACCTGCTATTTTCTGATTGATGGAAGAATTTAGCTTCAGAAGTTCCTCATTAAGACTGCCTGCTTGTTCCTTTATTACTATCGATTCACTGTAAAATCCTCTTTCTTCATTTAAAGCGGATTCAAGTAGTGCTATATTCGATAATTCTTTGCCAATCCTCGTTTTAAATTCTTTCTTGATTTTATTAAGTTCAACAGTTTGACCTGCCTGTTTTGAATAATTTTGGAATTTTTTAATATATACAAAAGAAGAGGCAAGCAAACCCAGAAAACAAAAACATATAATGGCTAGATAAAGGATTGTTGCAGTTATGGAAGTTTTCTGATAATACGAAAATAAAATTACCGCAGCAGCTATGCCGGCAGCTGCAAAAAGTCCACATACAAAAAGTAGGAAATTGCCTGGTTTTTTTATTGTTCTTAATGATAAATCTTTATAATAAGGAAGAGCACTCTCAAGCCATTTAAAGTCTCTGCTTTTTTCGAGAGCGTTTTTGTATTTTTCATCCAGCTGGCTAAAATATTCCTTCTTGCTTTTGTATAAAGAAAGCTCATTTTCTGTCTTTCTTAATTCGTCATCAGGAATATATTTTAACTTTGAATCCAGTTCTTTTATTTTCTCCGATATAAGGAAAGCTTTATATCTTTTGGCTTTGTCAAGACGAGCCAGATTATCCTCCAGGGTTTTTTCTTCCATCCTGTATGTTTTTAGTATTCCCTGAGTATATCCGGATTCTATTTCTTCGAATTGTTTCTCGATTCTGTCCAGCTCGTCCAGGGCATCGAAATAAGTCTTGCCTTCTCCGATCTGTGATATTTCGATCTTTCCATCTTCGATCTTCACTTTTTTTATGGTTTTTGAAATGTTGCTGTCCCTGTCTATTTTATCCAGGACATTTATGCCCGATAATATTTCTTTGACAAGAAATTTACTTATGCCATCATCGGTTTCTATTCCTGTTTCTCCGCCTTTTACTATCAGGAGTTTTGCCATTGATACGGGAAGCCCTTTTTCGCTTGTTTCCCAGTAATCTTCCAGCTTTTGCCTGGATGATGGAGAAAAATCAATCGTTTCTTTCTCTAATCCGCTGATAGTAATCTTTCCCTTTCCTCCTTTTCTTAAGTAACACCAGCGGCCGGTATTCTTAAATAGGGAGCAAATAATGAACTCAGTAAGAAAGGTCTTGCCTTTCTCATTTCTGCTGTATATGAGATTAAACATGCCGAACCTGGCCGAGAAACTCTTAATCGGCCCCAGATCTTTTACTGATAATTTATCGATCTTGATTCCCATAAATCTTTGATTCAAGTATCTGGTTATTCTTTTAGAATTATATTCAGACCTTTTTCCAGAATATCTTCCTTTGAGACGATTTCATCATACCATTCCATTTTTCCGATCTCTTTTATAAATTCCTCGACAATAGCTATTCTTTCCGGATCATTAAATATCGATACTTCGGTCAGGTCGGGTTCTTCATTGTTATAAAAAGTAAAATCTTTGAGTGTTTTTTTTGTTATTTCAAGCAGCCTTTTTTTATCAGATGTATATCCCTTGATTTTTAAACGGATCCTTACCCTGGATATTTCATTTTTATTTAGATTCCATTTTTTGATCATTTTTTCTATTTTTCTTTCCATATATTCGAATTCATTGGTGGTAGGCAGGGAAATCAAAGTCTCGTTAAAAAATATGTAGTCGGTATCGATTGATTTTTCCATTATTTCCAGGGTGCCTGTATTTAATATTAAAAAGCTTCTCTTTCCGGTTTCATTGATATCAAGCCCGCATGGAGATCCGGGATAATAGACTTTACCCAGAATTATTTTTTTATGTATATGGCCCAGAATGATTCCGGCAGGATTATAATACTGGACATCATTTCTGGCCAGAGTCATATAAATACCAGGTTCATAGGGATTGGAATCGCGCAGTCCGGCCACATAGTCACCGTGTCCAATAAGAATCCAGGATTTTGCAGGAAGACTTTCTTTATATTCGGCAATGGCTTCTCCCATTGACCTCACCGGCTGGTAAGGGATAAAAAGAAAAGTGGTGGGTGGTTCTCCTAATTTGATGATCTCAGGTTTGCCGGAGATGCTGATATTGCCTGAAGTAAAATACTGTTGTTTGATAGAAGGGTCATGATTTCCGGGAATTATATAGAATTTAATCTGATTATCGATGATAATTTTATTTTTACAAAACTGGTCAAAATCTGAATAATTCTGGCTTTCTTCATTGAACAGGTCCCCTGCGATAATCAGTGTTTTGATATCTTCCGAAATCATCTTATCAACGATATCCGAAAGTGCATTCCATCTTTCGGGAGATTTTTCTTTAGACTTTAGATGTAAATCGGCTGTAATTGCTATTTTCATTTTGCTGCTTCAAGTTAAAATAAAATATTTTTTTAAACGAAAGAGAATTACCCGTAAAATCAGTCAGATGATTTATAATATACTTTAAATTGCGGTTAAGTCCAAATATTTTCTTATTTTTTATTATTTTTATTTGAGTTTTTTATTTATGCGTAGAGAGAGGCAGGGCAGCCTTCTATATGGGTAAATAATATATGTTATGGTATCATAAAATTCATGAGTGAAATGTCATAAATGCCGCTTAATTAAAATATATATTTGAAATGAGGCTTTGAGTGCAAAAAAAGAATTTTGAATTCAGTCCGGATCTGTATGATCTTCAGGTAAACTGGACCGAAAGATTGAAGAAAGAAAAGGATTTCTTTTCACGTATATTTAAGGATAACAAAATCGAAAGCGTATTTGA
This sequence comes from Candidatus Humimicrobiaceae bacterium, assembly GCA_036514895.1. Lineage (GTDB taxonomy): Bacteria > Actinomycetota > Humimicrobiia > Humimicrobiales > Humimicrobiaceae > Hydromicrobium. Next base: position 1,547 of record DATBWH010000044.1, on the reverse strand, counting down.
TATAGGATGCGGCACAGGACACCATGCTGAATTTTTTTCCGGATATACAAAGCAAGTAATTGCTATAGATTCTTCTGGAGAAATGATAGATTATGCCAAAAAAAAAGTAGTAAAATCTCCCAATGTCACACTGCTAAAAGAAGGATTCGAAAGACTGGAAAAAATCCCCTATGGCAAGTTTGATCTCATCACGTGCCTCGGAAATACGCTTCCTATCTTAAAAAATCGCAGGAATGTAAAGCAGGCCCTGAAAAAGACGAGAAATAAACTTTCGCCTCACGGAGTGGCAATAATCCAATTTCTGAACTTTAACTCCGATGTCATGGAGAAGAACAGATTTTATAGTCCAAAGGTATTCGAAAAAGACGGAAAGACATATATTGTCATCAAACACTTTGAATATGGAAAGATCGAGACAAGGGTAGACTTTATAATCAATGTAATCAATAAGAATAAGTCAGAGGATTTCTTTATAAACTCTTCCTATCTCTGTACCTTAAAAATAAATCTATTTTTGAAAATGGCCAGAAATTCAGGATTCAAGAAGATAAAGCTCCTGGGGCCAGGAGGAAAAGAAGCATTTGACAGTGGAAAGGATATAAGTCTTTTAGCGCTTCTGTACAGGTGAAAGCACAGGTAGCATACCTCATACATACGGAAATGCTTGTAAGATAGATTACTCAGGATTTAACGATCCCACGATATCAGGTATTTTCCTGACCGTATCTGCAGTATTTAAGAAGACCGCAGATGGGGCATTTGGGATTTTTTGCAATGCAAATGGTCCTGCCAAACGCTATCAGTCTATGCGAAAAAATGCTCCAGTTTTTTTCGGGAATAATATTCATAAGATCGAATTCGATTTTGACAGGATCCGAGTTTACCGTGAGGCCCAATCTGTTTGAAATTCTTTTTACATGAGTATCGACTATTATTGCCTGCTTGCCAAAAACATTTGCCAGCACCACATTGGCGGTTTTTCTTCCCACACCATGAAGCGAAGTCAGGTCTTCGATATTATCCGGCATTTTGCCGCTGAATTTAGTGGTTATATCTTTTGCGCAGTTGATTATGTTTCTTGATTTGTTACGGAAAAAACCTGTTGATTTTATATCTTTCTGAAGCTCTCTTATGTCAGCTCTGGCGAAATCTTCCGGGGTCCTGTATTTCTTGAAAAGCTGCGGGGTTACCTTATTTACCAGTTTATCCGTGCTCTGCGCGGAAAGAATAGTGGCAACAAGAAGCTGAAAAGCATTTCTGTTCTTGAGCGAGGTATGGATATCTTCAGGATACTCACGGTTTAGAAATTTGATTATACTGCCGATGTTTTTGACTGCAGGTTCGAATACAACAGTATGGACATGATCTTTTCCGGTTATATTTTTTTTATTTTTTATCTTTTAGAATTTATTTCTTATTTTCTTATTTTTTAAATAAATCTCTATCTCTTTTACCGCAAGGGTATTTGGAACATCTTCTTTTTCAAGCCACCCTTTACGGGCAATATTTATTCCAAAATGATAATCGTAAAGGTTCTTTATATTGTG
>DATBWH010000043.1:0-10564 GCA_036514895.1 Candidatus Humimicrobiaceae bacterium | reverse complement strand
ATCAGCGTCCAGGGAGTCGTGGTCCATACCAGGAAAAAAGTGTTTTTCTTTCCGGCATGAGGGAACTTTACTATGACCGAAAAGTCTTCCACGTCGCTGTAACCCAGCGCAGTTTCGTGGGATGAAAGTGCCGTTCCGCATCGTGGACAGTAAGGAACGATCTTGTAGTCTTCGTATAATAGATTTTTATCCCATATGGTTTTTAAGATCCACCATACGGTTTCTATATAATTATTCTTAAAGGTGTAATAGGCATTATCCATGTCCAGCCAGAATCCGATACGCTCGGTAAGTTTCTTCCAATCTTCCTCATACCTCATGACACTCTGCCTGCAGAGACTGTTGAATTTCTCGATGCCGATTTTTTCTATTTCTTTTTTTGAATTTATTTTGAGTTCTTTTTCTACTTCAATTTCTACGGGGAGCCCATGTGTGTCCCATCCTGCTTTTCTTTGCACATAATAACCCTTCATGGTTTTGTATCTCGGGAAAATATCCTTATAGACACGCGACAGGACATGATGTACCCCTGGCACACCATTTGCAGTCGGAGGACCTTCATAGAAAACAAACCTCTTCTCTCCCTCCGTTTTTTTGAGGCTTTTTTCGAAAATCTGGCTGTTTTTCCAGAAATCCAGAATTTTTTCTTCGAGCTTTACCAGGTTTACCTGACTGTCAACTTTCTTGAACATAAATAATACCTTTGCATGTTTTTATTTATAAAAACATCCGGAATTTTATAAAAACTCCACCGAAAAACTGTTTAATAGATTTTATATAATAAGTCTAATTTTGTATAGGGGAAATGTCTTTATCTTCAATAAGTCCCTGGAGGATTTTAGCCGATTTTACGGCCTGAGCTTTATAATGGTTGTTGAAATATATGTAGGTTTTTTTGGTTTTAGCCGCCACCTCTTTAACCCTGGGTACCCACTCGCTTAGTTCTTCTTTGTTGTAAAGATAATCGTATCTCTGATAGGAATATTTTGGATTCCACCAGTTAAGTTCGTTTCTTCCGTGAAACCTAATATAACCAGTATCACCCGTACAAATACTTGTTGGTGGTAATAGCCCTTCCAGTCCGGGCTCATCCACGTTGCAGAACCCCATATCCAGGTTTTTTAAATGATCTATGGTTTCATCCCTGAGCCAGCTTGAATGTCTGAATTCCGCACATAGATCCAGTTCTTTGAAATTTTCCCTGATACGGGTCAAATAATCACAGTTGGCTGCGCTGAATCTAAATGCCCACGGAAACTGCAGAAGTACCGGTCCCAGCTTGTTTTCTTCGATAAGGGGCTGCAGCGAATAAACAAATTTCTTGATATCCTCTTCCTTTGAATCCCTTGTATGGGTGACGCTGCTATGAGCCTTCACAGAAAAAACGAAATCCTCTTTGACTCTCTTTGCCATATTTTTGAATATAGCAGGATATGGAAGGCAGTAATAAGTAAAATTTAATTCAACAGTGCTGAATACCGAACTATAGAAACTTAACTGGTCCTTTTTGTCCAGTTCCGCAGGATAAAACTCGATGTTCCAATCTGCATAGCTATATCCCGAAGTACCAACAAAAACATTTTCCATTTAAATTATAAAAAGCTTGATATCTCGGTTATTATTTTATCTTTAGACATAACTCCGATAAGCTTTTTGACTATCTCACCATTCTTGAACAGAAGTAATGTCGGGATACTGCTTATGCTGTATTTCATGGCGGTTTCTCTGTTATCATCGACGTTAAGTTTTCCGATTTTTAACTGCTCGTTTTTTTCTGCCGCCAGTTTTTCAAGCTCAGGTGCAATCATTTTGCATGGACCGCACCATACTGCCCAGAAATCCACAAGAACGGGTTTTGGTGAATTAACCACTTCGCTTTCGAAATTAGAATCTGTCAATTGAGTAATGGCTTCGGACATCTTTTCCTTCCTTCGTTTTTATTACAAACAAGAGATCATAAATATTCTATCATCTCTATTTTTTCCACATTTATAAATACAATCTCCCTTTTAGTATTATTCCCTTCTTCCATAACCTTTCCAATCTCACTAATATACTGCACTTCGGCATCTGTTACCGGTATGAATTTATTTTTCTGGGAGGTTATGTAATCACTCAGCCTTCCAGCCGCAAGAGTGAATATTGTACCTTTGACAATAGAAGACTCCGTCTTAATCTTTACCCTTACTTTTTGTTTTTCGATTTTCATTTGCATAGTTTTTAAGACCTCCGCTAATAATTCTTCAATTTATATTATCAAAGCTGTTTTTTTTAGTCAAATAAAACAGCCCCTCGAATTAATTTTTATTATAAATTTGTCAAATATGTATTGATAATATATAGCAATATACTATAATAACCTATAATAACCGAAATTTTATATTTAAGGAGGCTAGATGTATAAATGTCTGGAGTGCGGAAACACCTATAAATTCGTTGGAATAGTAAAAGAGGAAGGAACTGCTTTCATTTACCAGAATTCACCGGATAAGGATATGAATAAGTGTAAGGAAAAGGAAAAAAATAAGTATAACGGTAAAGAAAAGGATAACAACAAAGAAACGGATATCGATCAAGCTATTGCGGACTCCCTCACCTGGGCTTTTTTAACCTCGGACGGCCAGTGGAAATGCTCCCACAGCATAAGCAGATGCTTTTACTGCAAATCAAAAAAAATAGGGCAAATCTGATCGCCATAAAATATCAATGTACGAATTAGTTATCCAGGGAGCTTATTATCTTTTAATGCTTCTCTCACCAGACTGCCTGCTCTGAATAGTGCTTCAAATGAGGTCCCGGCATCCCCCCACCATCCTTCGATAATAGAATAAGTCATTGTGCCTCTCTTGATGTATTCATTATTGACATCGGTTATTTCAAGTTCACCCCTACCTGATGGTTTTAGTGTCTTGATTATTTCGAATACATCACTATCATACATATAAAGTCCTATAACAGCATAGCTGGTTTTTGGTTTTTGCGGCTTCTCCTCGATATTTACTACTCTCCCCTCTTCGATTTCGGCAACCCCAAATTTTTCCGGATTGCTTACTTCCTTTAAAAATATTTTTGCTCCCTTTTCCTGCTTTTCGAATTCCTTTACCGCACCCGAGATGTCATCCCTTATGATATTATCCCCGAGCATTACTACCATTTTATCCTTTTCGATAAAATTCTCAGCCAACCTTAACGCATCGGCTATACCGCCCTCTCCTTCCTGATATGTGTAGCTTATGTCTTTGAGTCCGAATTCCTTGCCATTACCAAGAAGTCTTAAAAAATCCCCTGCATTATTACCCCCGGTGACTATCATTATATCTTCAAGTCCCGCATTGACCAGGGTCCTTAAAGGGTAATAGATCATCGGCTTATCATATACCGGAAGCAAATGTTTGTTGGTGACTTTGGTGCACGGCATGAGGCGCGTTCCAAGCCCCCCTGCCAGTATTACCCCTTTCATAATTCCTGTATTCACTCTCCTTTGGATAGTTGGATTATATAAATCTCTTTATAATATAAAAAATAAAAGTTGCCGCGGAAAGCAACACGCAGTATACGGCAAATATGTTTAAATTCTTTCTTTTAGCAAGATAAACAAGGAATTTTATGGCAAGCATTCCTGCAAGATAAGCAAAGAAAAATCCCGCTAAAAGATTTAGTGCAATATTCAGGCCGCCCTCAAAAATAACACCGGAGGAATGGTAAATTTCAAATATAAATGCACCAAAAATAACTGGAACAGAAAGTAAAAAAGAAAATCTAACCGCCTCGCTTCTCTTTACCCCAAAAAACCGGGCAAAAGATATAGTGGATCCCGATCTTGATATTCCCGGTAAAATAGCAATGGCCTGTCCTATTCCGGTCATGAATGCTATGAAAAAATTGAATCTTACATGGTCATTCTGGCTGCTGGCGAACTGCTCTTCGATACGGCTCCCCCTCCGTTCACCCAGCCACAGAAAAAGCGCAGTAACCAGTAAAAATGCCGCAACCACTAACGGACTGCTGAACAGACTCTCCACATATTCATTCAGGAAATACCCTGCAATTGCAGCTGGGATACTCGCTACAATCAAAAGAATACCCAGCTTGAAACTGCTTGTTGCCCTCTCTTTTCTTATAAAAATCCCAAGGATCACTGCCCTTATTATCCTGAAAATCTCCCTATGGAAAATGGTGACCACCGCTGCAAGTGTGGCGAAATGAACCGTTACCGTAAAGTAAAGAGGAGGATAATCCCAGTTGAAAAAATATGGGATGATTACAAGGTGACCGGAACTGCTTATGGGAAAAAATTCAGTAACACCCTGAATTATACCTAAAACAATTGACTGTATTATACTCAACTTATATAATAGTAAAAATTTTGTTTAAATAATATATAATTAGTTTTTAAATATAGCATAAAATAATTAAAAATAAAAAATCGTTATGGACACATCAAATTTCTGGGAATTTCTAGCACCGCGATTAGCTACCTTTTTTACAGCTATGACACCCATTGGTGAACTCCGGGCATCCATCCCTATTGCACTTTCGACGTATGGGATGAATATTTACGAGACTTTCATAATATCAGTGATAGGGAATATGATCCCGGTAATTGCCATATTGTGGACCCTGGAACCGGTATCGAAATTCCTTATGAAGAGATTTCATTTTGCCAGAAGGTTTTTTAACTGGCTCTTCAGTTATACAAGAAGGCGCCACTCGAAAAGATTCGAAAAATATGAGGGTTTTGCCCTGGCAGTCTTCGTAGGAATACCCCTTCCTGTTACCGGCGGCTGGACCGGTGCACTGATTGCATTTGTTTTCGGCATACCTCCCAAAAAAGCCCTGCTGGATATATTTCTAGGGGTACTGATGGCCGGAATAATCGTAACCGTGGTTTTCCAGACGGTTGGTTATGTAAGATTTATAATTGCAAGTTAAATAATTGATTTTTACATATCTCGCAGTGCTTCTATCCTGTAACTATCCGCATTACACATTAAGGCTATTTACCTGAAAATCATTTTAGCACTATTTTCCGCTGATCATTATATCGCTAACCAAAAGCGAGGGGCTACCGATATATCCTGCAGCAGGAATAAATTTAAGATCATTCCCTATCTTTTTAATGCTCCTGCAGAAACTTAAGATATCGGTTGCAATGGTTACTTCTTTGACCGGCTGCTTGAAGCTTCCGTTTTCTATCCAGATTCCTTTTGCTCCCATGCTCATCTGTCCCGAAATAGGATTGACACCGGAATGAAGTCCTATTATATCTATAACATAAAATCCTCTGTCTATTTCACCAAGAAGCTTCTCAAATCCAGTATCCGAAGGTTCCATATAAAAATTTGAGATACCTACTTCAGGTGTAGACCGGTAGGAAGCTCTTACTGCATTGCCCGTTGATTGGGTTTTATCTTTTCTTGCAGTATAGGTATTGTATAGATAAGTTCTAAGATACCCATCTTCGAACACGCGGGTTTTACCCTTTATGATCCCTTCCCCGTCAAAGGGCCTGGATGACAGACCGTCAGGCATGGTTCCGTCATCGAATATGTTTACCCCGATAGAGAATATCTTCTGACCTACTTTTCCTTCAAAAAGTGATTTTCTTTTTTGCACCGAATCCGCGGTAAGACATCCGGCAACGACACCCAGAAGCTGTGCCGAGACAACTGGATCGAGAAGAAGATCCGCTCTCTGTGATTTTATTTTCTTCCCTCCCAGGATGGAGACGGAACGGCTTGCGGTTTTTTGTGCAATTTCCTCAAGATCAAGACCGGCTGGTCCACGGGCGCAGCCAAAGAAATCACCGGTTGAAGTATCTCCTTCCTGTTTGGAAATCGCACTTATATAAGTCAAACATGTAGTTGTTTTATATTTATCGCAGAATCCGGCAGAGTTCAAAATCGCCGTTTCGTAAATACTGTCATGGTATCCAACACTGTCGATATCTACAATTCTGGCATCCTTGCTTCTGGTAAGGACCTCAAGTTTTTTTGCCAATTCGACTTTGCTTTCTATGGTGTAATCAAGAAAATCTTCATGGAAAAGTGATCTGTCATCTATTAATTTCTTTTTTAAAACAGATTCTTCTTCCGTAGGCAAATAATTATAATCTTCCCTGCTTGTGATCTTACAATTGGATACCGCTTTTCTGATACAGTCCTCTATGCTTTGTTCTTCGAGAACAGTTGTATATGCATATCCGATCGACCTATCCTTAAAAATCCTGATACCCACCCCAATAGAATCGGAAAACGATAGTGTTTCCACTTTTCCTTTGAAGATCTCTATTTCATTTTCTACGGAACTTGCCGCAAAAATCTCGAACTCGTCCACCTTATATTTATTTATCTTTAAGGCGGTATCCTTGCAAATATTGATTAACTGGCTGCCTCTGATTTCATACGTTTTTTTATCCTGCATGTTTTTATTGTCCTGCATTTTTAGTCCTTTATGCCTCCAACGGTAATCTTCTCAACTTTTATAGTCGGCTGACCCACTTCGTTTGAAACCAGCTGGTCATTCTTCCCGCAGAATCCGGGAGCAAAATCCAGATTGTTACCCACAGCTTCGATCCTTTTTAGAGCCTCGGGACCGTTTCCTATTATGGTGGTGTCTTTTATGGGAAAACTTATTTTGCCATTCTCTATAAGATAACCTTCGCTTATCCCGAATACAAAATCTCCCGTTGCCGGATCGACCTGTCCGCCGGCAAATTCCTTTGCATATATACCTTTATTTACGGATCTTATGATGGAATCCGGATCTTCATCGCCGCTGTCGATAAAGGTATTGCTCATTCTGGGAAAAGGAACATCCCTGAAAGATTGCCTTCTTCCATTCCCGGTCTGCTTTGCACCTAATTTTTTGGATGTTCGAAGGTCATAAATATAATTTTGTAAAATTCCGTCTTTTATGAGAACAGTTCGATTGGAAGGGAAACCTTCCCCGTCGAATTTATAGGAACCCCAGCGGTATTTCAGTGTGGAGTCATCGATGGCGGTCACTATCTCACTTGCAATCTTTTTTCCTACCTTATCCTTGAAAACGGAGGCATTTTTAAGCACGGCATCCGCTTCAAGCCCGTGACCGCATGCTTCATGAAAAATAACACCGCCGAAGGCCGGTCCTATCACTACCGGAAACTCACCCGCAGGGGCACCCACTGCATCCAGCATATTTACAGCGATCTTTGAAGCCTCAAGTGCAAGGTCCACCGGATTTTTAAAATCAAATGCTTCATAGCCGCTTGATCTTGCCAGTGATTTATAACCTGTTCTTATATCCTTTCCCCTTCTGGCTACCACATTTACTGCAAGAAAAATCTTTACTATCTTCTCTGATGAAAAGGAACCATAAGAGTTTGCAATATATGTTTCTTCCTCGGTATCTGAAAGAGTGGATGTGACCTGAATTATGGCAGGATTAAAATCCCTGGCACTCCGATCAATAAGTTCAAGAGTGTCTTTCTTGGTATCTGATCGGACGCTATCGGGAAGTTTTTTTACAACTGTGACATAAGAACTTTTAGTTTCGGTAAAATCAAGAACTTTAAGGGAACCGGTTCCATTTATCGCGGAACTCAGGATCTTTGCCGCATTGAGTAATTTGCTTTCTTCTAGCGAATCAACATAAGCATAAAAAGTGCTGTCGCCGACCCATAATCTCAGTCCGCAGCCCAACTCATAACCGCTGCTGGAATTTTCGATTTTGCTGTCTTCCAGCCGTATATTATTAAAAGCTCTTTTTTGAATGAAGATTTCCGAAAAATCGGCGCCGTTTCCCAGTAATATATTTAAAATCTGTTTGGTGAGTTGATTCTCAATCAATATAATCCGGTTCCCTATCTATGAGAGGTCTTTTTCAACTTTCTTTGCGGTATTTTTTCCTTTTTCAATCACTTTGCCTATCTTTTTTTTGGCTACTCCGGCTCTGGAACCAACAGCTTTGGAAATATCAACGATTTTTTCTTTGCTTTTTTCGACGAATTCTTCTCCCCTGCTTTTCATTTCCGCAAGTTTTACTTTACCCTTATCAACATATTCTCTGGTTTTACCCATAACTGTATCAAAACCTTCTCTACTTTTTTCTATCAGTTCCTCGCTTTTTTCCTTTATTTGCTGTCTGGTTTCTTTCCCTGATTTAGGAGCAAGTAATATACCCGCTATAAAACCTGCAGATAGGCCCACCATAAGAGCGGTAAATATTCCCAGCGCACTACTTTTACCATTGCTTCTTTCGTTTTCCATATTCATTCTTTATCCTCCTCGTTTTTATCTTCAGCAGGAGCTTTTGATTTCGAAAGACCGCTAATTAGTCCCGCTGAAGCGCTTATTATTTTAATTATTGGGCTTGTTACCAGTATCCTTGCAAGTCTTATGACCTTTTCCAGCTGCTCGACTATCGAACTGACGCTCTGGGTAAGATCCGCTATCGAGCTTATCTCTGTATTAAGACCACCCACTGCATCATTTAATTTCTCCGCAGCCGGTATCAGGCTTTCATTTAGTTTGCCTGCCATGAATCTAACCCTGTTTATCAATTTGAATAGAGGGACAGCTATAATTATTCCTGCAATCGCAAAAGCAGAAATCAATATTATTGCAACAATGCCAACTATCTCTAACGGTGTCATAATAACCCCTTGCACTTTTTATAAAATAATCAATTAACATTATATATATTTTGTTTCTTTTATTCAAAAAATAAAAGATTTAATCTATAATAAACTATCAATAAATCACCGGAAAATACTTAATAAAAAAGCGAGGAAAAAAATATGAGATTTAAAACACCTGCCATCAGTATGCTAATAATAGGCGCGATATCGATATTTACGATTTTTACACTTTTCGCCTGCACTCCTCTGGAAACTGAAAAAATAGATGTGGATGTCGACGAAGACGAGGCCCAGGCATTGGAAGAATCGGAAGAAGAAATTGTGACAGTTGACTATGAGAATGCTCAGTTCGGAGCAGAAATAGAAGGTTACATTCCTTCTTTCTTATGTACGGATAATGATAATTATGTGAAAATCGAAATTACGAATACTTCCGATTTTACCTGGCAGAATGATGGAAATAATCCGGTAAGAGTAGGTTATCATTACTATGGCCAGGATGTGGATTATTCGGAGTATGATAATAACTCGAGGACCGTTTTCCCCAATGATGTGGAACCCGGTGAAAGCGTAACTGTAAAGGTACTTATAAACGATATAACCAATAAGGGCATTTATGTGGTCCAGATCGACCTCGTTCTGGAAGGGTATTTCTGGTTTTCTGCAAAAGAGATCCCGTTTCTTCAGAATAATGTATATTTTAGCTCCTGCGGGGATGGGTCAGAATCCTAAGTAAAAATTAGATTTTAAATTTTTCTCCGATTATTTTTTCATATGCAGAGATATATGTATTGGATGTCTTTTTCACAACATCCGGGGGCAGAGGCGGAGGAACAGATTTTCTATCCCAGTCGGTACCAAGCAGGTAATCCCTGACATACTGCTTATCGAAACTCTTCTGGTCCCTTCCGGGCATATAATCGTCCAGCGGCCAGAATCTGGATGAATCCGGGGTCAGAACCTCATCGGCCAGTATTATTTTATCGTCATCGGTTACACCAAACTCGAACTTTGTATCCGCAATTATTATTCCCTGCCTTAAGGCATATTCGGAAGCCTTGAGGTAGAGTTCTATGCTTTTTTCCTTTAGAAAATCTATTGTTCCGGTACCGAATATTTTTTTTGCCTTGTTGATCGTTATTGCCATATCATGACCCGATACTTCTTTGGTTGTGGGGGTAAATATTGCTTCCGGCAGCCGATCGCATTTTGAAAGATTGGGAGGTAATTCTAATTCTCCTATCATACCGGTCTTCTTATACTCTTCCCAGCCGGAACCGGTTATATATCCTCGGACAACGCATTCTACCGGATAAATTTTTACCTTTTTTACTATGACCGATCTGCCCGCCAGAACTTGTTTATATCTTTTTAAAAATTTTGGAAATTTTTCTATATCGGACTCGATCAAATGATTATCTATTATACCCTTCAAATAATTAAACCAGAAAATAGAAATCTTATTTAAAATTATGCCCTTCATAGGAATAAGAGTGGGTAATATAAAGTCAAAAGCAGAAATCCTATCCGTGGTAACTATCAAGATTTCACTGTCAAAGCCGAACATTTCTCTGACTTTACCGCTTCTTAATTTCTCTAAATTTTTAATCTCTATATCCCCTACCGGTTTCATGGAATCGCACCTTTTACTTATTTTTTTAAATGGCTTTTACTTATTAAATAAGAGATATTTGCCTCTTTATTGTAATAACTCTTAATTCACCCCGGCACCTTTTAATGCATGTGAACATATGCAATCTCTTTTATCGGGGACCTTTGTAATTGCATTAAAAAGCAGGTTCCTTAATTTTTCATTGTTCTCTTTAAATACCTTTACAACCTGGTCTATGGTTACAGGTTTAATCTCCGGATGACCTACCAGCCCTACATCATAGTCAGTGACGAGAGAAATATTCACGTAACATATTTCCTGCTCCCTGGCCA
>DATBWH010000042.1:0-19949 GCA_036514895.1 Candidatus Humimicrobiaceae bacterium | reverse complement strand
AATAGAAATCCGGTTTTCTTCTATTTCCAGACCCTTGATTTCTATCTCGGTACCGTTACCGATTATTACATCCGGTATATTTTGAAAATAAAAATACCTGTTCAGGTTCAAAGTAAGAGAATAAGTAGTTGCCTCATTATGCCTAGAAGATGTCAAAATACCTGCTGCATCATTTATGCCATCGCCATCAAAATCTCCAAAGGCGGAAAAATCACTCAACTTTATAATCACATTATTTGCCTGGTCAATATCATCTTCTTCCAGGAATTCTCCGTTTATTAAAACCACATAACCATTTTTCGAAAGAGGAGTCTGGTAATATGTATTTTTAATACCTTCCAGTAAAAGCGGAGGCGAATCAAGTTCAAAGGAAAGAACGGCTTCTCTATAGATTGCATTTATTTCCTCAAAAACAGAATCATTTATAGTATTGTCTGACTCTGCCAATATCTCCTGAAACGACCTTATGAGACCGGCAGTTATATGATCGGGATATTCTAAAAATAATTTATCATAACTATCCAGAACTTCAGGATATACGATATTATTTTCATAATTACGAGAAGGGGTATTGTTTTGCCCGACTATATAAGATACAAGATATCTCATATAAAGATCCCCTACGGCTCTCTTTCTGATTGTTTCATCAGGATAGTTCAGTAAAAATTCTTCACAACTTATTAATCTTAAAGCAAGTTCATCCCAGGAAATGGTAAGTGCCGCATCCCTGGAAGATATTTTATTTGATTCCAGAGCCATAACATTAATATAATCAAAGTACATCGGGCTTAGAAATTCTGCATACCTCTTAAAAAATTCATAATCGATATATGGATAAAATGATCCTTCAAGAGCCACAAGCTTAAATCCGCCCTGAAAAATTTCTGTCATTAACTCTTTTAGCTGTACGTCTTCGATATCTGCAAGGCCTTCTGACTCGATGTCCCTGTTAAAGATGTCGTTGAGTCTACTCTGCCAGTCATCTTCAAATAATAGGTCAGTGTAATATTGGATATATTCTTTCTGTACCATTTCTAATTTTTCCAGCAAAATATCGTATCCTTCGGGTGAGATTTCTGTCATATTTTCATCGATAATAGAAATAAGCTGATATGACCTTGCTCCCTCATCCAGCAGCTCATTGAATGTGTTAATTATATCTTCATCGCCGGTACCCGGTTCTTCACCTGGTTCCTCAGTGCCGGGTCCGCTGCCAGGCTCTTCCTCACCTGGTTCTCCCCCGGTACCGGATCCATTATTATCCACTTCCTGTTCTGGTTTACAGCCAGGAAAAGCTAATACCGAGAGCATAATGAGTGTCAATAGCATTAAAAAAAATTTTATTCTTTTTATCATTATTATACTCACATCTTAAGTGCATTTAGGCAAAATCAAATTAAATGGAACTAACATTATTTAAAAAATCCTCAATATTCTGTGTACGCATATAGTCTTCTTGTTCCAGCAGATCCAGATAAGCTCCAAGTATTTCTCCAAATCTGGTATCGGAGTATTCGGTCAACATGTCCTGAAATTCGGCCAGCTTCTCTGGTATTATCCGGAGATCTATATCAAATACAGGATTATTATCAATACCACCTGTTACCAGGATTATGGAGACAATTAATATTGGCAGAAGAAAAATATAAAATTTTATTTTTTTCATTTTTAAATTCCTCAACATTGTCATAGTGATAATATAAGCATCCTGAAGAATCTTGATTCTTCATTTTATATTTTACTCTATAATATTATCGCACAGCTAATAAAAAAGCTTAATATCAAGGCAACCATAATGGAAAATCTTTTAGCTTATGGACCTTAAACAAGCTCACATTTTTTTCAAGTCTCTTATCTTTTATATAGTCGGAAAATGTATTATTGAAAGATTTATTAATTGAAATGATTAAAATAGTTTTAATTCAATAAAATGTACTAACTAACCTTTTTGATACCTATATCTTCTTTCTCGGGGAAATTTTCTTTATTATATTCTTCTTTTAAAATCAAAACCGGTACCTTCACGTTTTTAGGACTTTTATTATTCACCTTCCATCCTACAAACAACACTATTGTAAGTATGAATAGTAAAATCAATGCGATTATTGTTGATCCCCAGAGTAGACTTCCGTCATTAATAAAGTCTAAAGTCATTGTTGATTCCATCTTGATTCTCCTAATCTATATTAAAAATCTTTCATTAATTTTAGTAATGCAGAGCAATTATACATATTCAAATCTGGCGACGTAACCGCTAAAAGTATGGAATTATAATAAAAAAAAGTACAGTTTTTATACTGGCTGATTGAATAGTAAAAAAAAGCCTCAAGATGCCGATAAATGCCTGTGGATACTGACCATAAGCACAGGAAAAAACTGATAAAAGGTCTGTGGTAATCATTACTTTTATGATTTATAGTATTCTAGAAGATTACGAAGAACAAAATGAAATGTATTTATAAAAGAAGGAGTGATTTCAAATGATGATGTGGCCAAATATGATGAGTGGAATTTTTGGAGGCTGGAGCAATGGAGTTGCTTGTGGATAAAAGCAGCGGGGCCATATTTCCCGAATATGGACCTAATATGATTTGGAATTTGAAATATGGTATTTTTATAGATATGGTAGAAATAAATGACATGGAATAATAAAAATCGTGATTACAAGCAATCCGTAAATGATAATAAGTAAACTATGAAGGAATCGGATCACGGACATACACAGCATGACAAGCACCGGGGCATGAGACATAATATGCGCCGCGGAATGGGTCATGACCAACATAAGCATATGGTTGCCGACTTTAAAAAGCGCTTTATTATTTCTGCCATCTTAACCATACCTGTGCTGCTGCTGTCTGAACTCATACAAAGATTTCTAAGGCTCGAGGATATTTTAAAATTCCCCGGAGACAAATATGTTCTCTTTGCCCTATCCACAATAATCTTTTTCTATGGTGGCTGGCCGTTTCTGAAAGGGGCATACAATGAACTGAAGTCGAAGCAGCCCGGAATGATGACCCTGATTGGCCTGGCAATTTCCGTGGCCTATATTTACAGCGGTGCAGTGGTCTTCGGCCTGCAGGGTGAGTTCTTTTTCTGGGAAACTGCAACCCTTGTCGATATTATGCTCCTGGGCCACTGGATCGAAATGAAATCAATAATGGGTGCCTCTAAGGCACTTGAGGAACTGGTAAAGCTTATGCCCAGGTATGCCCATAGAATTAATACAGATGGTGAAATCCTTGATGTAGCAGTAGAAGAACTTAAAAAATCCGATAAAGTACTGGTAAAACCGGGAGAGAAATTTCCAGCAGATGGAATTATAATAGAGGGAGAGACATCGGTAAATGAAGCTATGCTTACCGGTGAATCCAGGCCTGTATCAAAAAATAAAGGCAAGGAAGTTATCGGCGGTTCCATCAATGGTGAAGGTTCGGTAACGGTTGAGGTCAGGAAAACAGGTGAGGATTCTTTTATATCCGAAGTAATAAAGCTTGTGCAGGAAGCACAGGCAAGTAAGTCAAGGACTCAGGATCTGGCAAACCGGGCAGCTTTCTGGCTAACCATGATTGCTATAACAGCAGGCACCATCACCCTCGCGGTATGGTTATTTATTTTAAATAAGGATCTTGCTTTTTCCCTCGAGCGTACGGTTACAGTTATGGTTATTGCATGTCCCCATGCTCTCGGCCTTGCGATACCTCTGGTAGTAGCCGTATCTACAGCAATTTCAGCCAGGAACGGCCTTCTTATCAGAAACAGGGCCGCTTTTGAGAGGGCAAGGAAAATAGATGCCATAATCTTCGATAAAACCGGAACTCTTACCAGGGGTGAATTCGGAGTTACGGACGTAATCAACTTCTCCGTAAGTTTTAATGACAGCGAAATATTAAAATATGCTGCTTCACTTGAGGAAAAATCGGAACATCCCATTGCCAGGGCTGTTGCCGGCACGACCGACGATAGATATGAAGTAACCGGCTTTAAATCCATAACAGGTATAGGTGTTCAGGCAAAGGTGAACGGAAAAGAGGTAAAAGTGGTAAGTCCGGGATATCTGAAGAAAAATAATATAGAACTTAAGGACAGCAGTTCTATAGACAAATTAAACCAGCAGGGGAAAACTGTGATATTCGTACTGGTTGAAAACCACCTGGCAGGGGCCATAGCTCTGGCAGATATAATCAGGGAGGAATCCAAAGAAGCAATAAGGAAACTTAAAGAAATGAATATAAAACCGATGATGCTTACAGGAGATAATGAGCAGGTGGCAAAATGGGTAGCTGAAGAAGTTGGAATCGAAGAATATTTTGCCGGAGTGCTTCCACAGGATAAGTCCAATAAAATAAAAGAAGTCCAGTCCAGAGGGCTGGTTGTGGCTATGACCGGTGACGGCGTAAATGATGCACCTGCACTTGCTCAGGCAGATATAGGGATAGCTATTGGCGCCGGAACCGATGTGGCCGTAGAGACTGCGGATATAATACTTGTAAGGAGTAATCCTCTGGATGCAGTGTCAATACTGGGGTTGTCCAGGGCAACTTATAGAAAAATGCTGCAGAATCTGGGCTGGGCTACCGGATATAATGCCATAGCAATACCTCTAGCGGCAGGGATTTTATTTCCTCTGGGGATTCTTCTAAGCCCGGCGGTCGGAGCTGTTTTTATGTCACTCAGTACGATAATCGTAGCTATAAATTCAAGATTCTTAAAGGTGGTTAAATAAGTCAACAAACTAGGGTTTTTCCAATTTACAAACTTTGAATTCGGACTTGGAAGCTCCGCATACGGGACATGTCCAATCTTCAGGCAGGTTCTCAAACTCATAGGGGGGTTCCAGACCGAATTCCGGATTTTCAACTTTGACATCAAAAATATAACCGCAATCGGTACATTTCCAATCTACCATATTCTCTTCACCTTTTAAATTCTTTATAATTATTAGATGTCAGTTATTATAAACAAATAGATAAACTAAGTATAGCAGTTTACTTTTTCATTCACAGTCAAAAGAATCTACGCATGTAAGTGGAAAAGGCACCTCTTATTTGTTATAATTCAAAACCAGAAATGTTGAACTTTTATCGGACTTTTATTGAAATCTGAGACAAATGAGGTGATTAAATGGCTAAACCTACAAAATACGCAACCTTGATCTGCACGATTGTAAGTATTCTTGCACTTATAGGAATCGTTATAGGCATATTAATATCTAAACCTCTCATCATAGTTATTTTATTGCTTCCGGCTGCTGCTTATGAAGTTTATAGAACTGAAGGACCTTCAACAATATGGGCATCCTGGCTTCTACTTATAATTTTGATCATGGAGATAATTTTTATTGCGGCAAATATAAGTTTTGACCTGGCATCTTTTCTTGGAGAAAGTGAAAAAGTCGTGGCCGGTTATGCCGTACCATTAGGCGATATTAAAGTAGTGGGTCCGGTAATCATTGCTATTCTATCTATTATACTTTTCATCAGAACCCGGGGTCGTTACACAAAATGGTTGGCAGTAGTGATCTTCATTACATGTTTTGCCATTGTATATGCACTTAATCCTGAGATATTTAAAAATTTGATTGGCCTGGCTGTAGATAAAGGAATCGAAAATATTTAAATAATTTTTTATAAATGAAAAAAAGACAACTTACCGAACAAGAAAAAAAAGTGATAATCGACAAGGGTACCGAGTTGCCATTCAGTGGTAAATATGAAAATTTCTTCGAGGAGGGTACCTATGTCTGCCGGCAGTGCGGTGCACCATTGTATAGATCTGAAGATAAATTCAAATCAGGATGCGGCTGGCCCAGTTTTGATGACGAGATCCCTGAAGCAGTAAAGCGATTGAAAGACAGAGATCGAATAAGAACGGAAATCGTATGTTCAAAATGCGGCGGTCATCTGGGTCATGTTTTCGATGGAGAAGGTTTTACTTCCAAAGATATGAGGCACTGTGTCAATTCCATATCACTTGATTTTGTCCCTGCAAAAAAAAAGTAGTTTTAGACTCTAATGATTATTATCCTTTATGGTATCCGCGCAGTTAAAACTTTTAGTTCAATATCATAATCTTATTGGCCATTCCCTTAGGTAATCAGATTTTTTCATATACAGGGATACTTTTTTTATTTCTTCATCTGTTGCACCTGAAATTTGGATAATTCTGTCAGCAGGGTAGCCTTTTTCAAAACAAGATAAGATCAAATCTAGTTTTTTATATGATATACCCAGTAGTTCTTCATCAACCAGTCCGGGTATTAAATCGGGGCTCGGTGCTTTTTCTAATAAATAATCAGGTAATCCCAGATATTTAGACAAACTAAAAACCTGAGTCTTGTATAAAGAAATTATAGGCATTATATCTGCAATATTATCACCATATTTTACAAAAAATCCTGTGAGCCACTCGCTTTTATTTGCACATCCTACAAGCAAATAATTGTTAAGTTCGGAATAATAAAATAAAATCGTGCTTCTAAGCCTGTGCTTGATCCTGTAAAAAGCTAATGCTTTTGATAACTCTTTATCGCTGCTTCCATCCAGGTTTGCCAGGAATATATCTTTTCGCAGTCTTGAAGATAAATTTTTTCTTTTTTGGCGTACATATTTTTCTATAAAACTTTTTTTGAAGAAAAAAGTTGGAGGATAAAGGCTGTATACACCAATAAATGATAGTATGCTGGTTATTTTTTTATAAATGATTCTTACTCCAAGCTCCTTTGCAAACTTTTTTGCATCATTTATATTTTTTAGGCTGGAGTCCCTTTCAGGTAACATAACTGCAATTACATTCTTATAACCTAACGCCTCAACACATAACTTCAGAACCAGTGCGGAATCAATACCGCCGCTTAATCCTACTACGGCGCCCTGCTTGTTAAGGTCTTTTATATATTTTCTTATAAAACCAATTATATTCTTTTTGGAAATCTCTAAATCGAATTTCAGTAAATTATTATTTTTCATATTTCCTGATGGTTCTACTCATTTTTTATATCAACTAACTCGACTCTTTCTCCGCTGTATACTCCGACTTCCAAAACAACTGCTCCAGTATCCGGACTATAATACTTGTATTCATCTGAATTTTTCTCCAGGGGAGTCCAATCTCTTGTTTTTAGACAACTCTCAAAAACTCCATAAGGAACTTCAACCTTCTCATCCATAGCGAGTACTTCTCCCATATCTTCTGCCTGACCTATAAGATATTCCTGTCTATATTGATCTCCGATTTCCGGATTGACTAACATGATTATTCCGGGTTTAGCATTATCTATTCCTGATTCCCATGAACCTGCATGACTTATCACCTCGCCGTCCCTTATTTCTTTAGAATCCTCCCCGAAATACCATACATTTCCGTCCATATCCTGAGCAAACCAGTCCATTGTATCTTCTACAAGTTCATCATTTAAGAAAACTCGATCCCATACGATCATGCACTCTATACCCATAACCACCCTGGTATCGTTAAGAGTTGTAACCTCGATTCGTTCTGTTCCTTCGTCTGTTTTTGCCTCATAAATCAAGGTCCTTCCCGGAATAAGGAAGAAATATTCATTATCTACACCGGTTATAAAATCAGCTGGATTTATTTGAGGATCATAAACCTCATTAGTTATCGAAGTTTTACACGCTGATATAAAAATCAAAATCATTCCCGTCAAAGCAATTACAAAAAGTATAGATTTTATTTTATTTGCTTTCATCACTACCTCCATAGAATGATTCTGTTCTAAAAAGTCTAAAAGAAATAGCAATTATAATGTTATGATAACATACACAAATAATTATATTAGTAGATAATTTTTAAAATCAAAAATGTTTATTATTCTTTGATATCAGACTTCAATCTTTTTATCACTATGGAGATTCGGATTATCCCATAAAATATTTTGAGACATTTATATTTAAAAATGGAAGATATATAATTTTAAAATCAAGTTTAAAACTGCTTTTAAATTATTATTTTTTTTGGAGAATATGAGTATGAGAAAAGAATTTCTATATTACATCGAAGTAAAAGAAGAAAATGGCAAAAGAACGAAGTACCCTGTTTACAGTGATAACGAAAAGTACTATATAAATGACCATCCTGTTAAAGCCGGCAGAAGCATTGAAGATGAGATCAAAATTTTCTTTAAAGCAGAAGTAATAGGCCCTATATTAGAGAAACCAATACATCAGGATTTAAAATTCAAGAAAATAGAGTGACCGCCACTATTTATTTAAAAACAGAGATCAAATATGCTTGCCATTCAAAAAAATTGTTTAAGGAGAGTAATTTATGATCTTTCAGGTTGTTTTATCCATTGTTGCCATTATTGCAGGGGGAATTGCATCAATTGCAGGTTTCGGAATCGGTAGCTTTGTTACACCTCTTCTTGCCTTTAAAACCGGGATCGGTGTTGCTGTAGCAGGTATCTCTATTGCTCATTTCAGTGGAACAGCTCTACGTTTTTTTGTTTTAAGAAGGCACATCAATAAGAAAATACTTTTAAGTTTTGGTCTTACCAGTGCTGCAGGTGGACTGGTGGGTGCCCTGTTTCACAATGTATTTTATAACATCGTTCTGATTATCATTTTTAGCTGTCTTCTCATATTTGCAGGGATAATGGAACTTACGGGACTTTCAGAAAAAATACGATTTTCGGGAGCTGCTTCCTGGGCAGCTGGAGCCATGTCAGGTTTTTTTGGCGGGCTTGTTGGCAACCAGGGTGGAATTCGATCCGCAGCTATGCTGAGTTATGAACTCAAGAAAAAAGAATTCGTGGCAACAGCTACCGGTATAGCCCTTATGGTTGATGTTGCGAGAATACCGGTTTACATAATCACACAGGGTGAGGAGATGTTATCGATCTGGAAATGGATCCTTATCGCTTCGATAGGAGTCCTGGTTGGAACTGCAGCCGGAACATACCTATTAAGAAAAATTCCCGAGAAGATTTTCAAGAAAGGTGTAGCCTCAATCATTATCCTGGTCGGTATTTTTATATTGATATATAATTTTTTTTAAATATTTTTTTTAGAGAAAAATTTTTTTATCTTATAAAATACTCTTGCAATCCTATTCTTGACAAATTATAAAATTCTGAATATGCTGAAAATTCTGAATTATATAATATTTTGGATTTAAAGGGGTAAAATGGAGAAACAAAATAAAAAAAGCTGCTGCAAAGTCGAATCTGTGGTAACAGTCGATGAGAGAGGACAGATGGTGCTGCCAAAAGAAATCAGAGATAAGGCTGGCATTAAAGCAGGAGACAAACTTGCTGTGATAAGCATGGATAAAGACGGTAAATTCTGCTGCATTTCACTGATGAAGGTTGAGAATCTTTCTGAAGCAGTAACAGAGATTCTCGGACCTGGTATCATATAAAATATCTTTTTCAAAATAAAAAAAATCAAAAATATCTTAAAAATGATAAAACCACTGGAGGTTAAAAAAATGAAGGAAAAGAATATAAAAAAAATTGTAAGAGAAAGCTATGGTAGAATAGCTAAGCAAAACAGCAGCTGCTGCAGCATGGAAACATCCTGCGGCTGCCGTGGAAATAATAAATTCGATGAAATCAGTAAAAGTATCGGATATGCTGATGCGGATATAAAAAAAGTCCCGGAAGGATCGAATCTCGGATTAGGCTGTGGAAATCCTATTGCTCTAGCATCGATTAAAGAAGGAGAAACTGTATTGGACCTGGGATCCGGTGCCGGATTTGACTGCTTCCTTGCTGCAAATAAAGTAGGCGCAAAAGGTAAGGTAATCGGTGTGGACATGACACAGGAAATGCTCGAAAAAGCGAGGGAAAATGTCTTAAAAGGTGGTTATAAAAATGTGGAATTCAGACTTGGAGAAATCGATAATCTTCCTATTGCAGATAATCATATAGATATAATCATATCCAATTGTGTGATTAACCTCACACCCGACAAAAAAAGAGTATTTAATGAAGCTTACAGAGTACTCAAACCGGGTGGCAGAATTATGATTTCGGACATGGTTTTGCTTAAAAAACTCCTTCTCCCCGATGAGGTAATAGATGTTCTGGATGCCTGCGGCAGCTGTATTACCGGAGCTATCATGAAAGAAGAATATATCAATAGTATAGAAGAATCGGGATTTATTAAAGTAGAAGTCATTAATGAAGTCAGATTTCCTTTTGATTTTGAAATAGAAGATGCTACCGTAAAAGAGATCATCAAAAATATAGATATTAAACCTGAAGATATAATCAGAATAAAAGAAGATAATAATGACACGATTGCAAGTATCAGCGTTTATGGAGAGAAACCCTTAAAATAAAATAGGCTAAAATATTTTATAAAATCCTTATACTCAAAAAAATGCCTATTTAATTCTTTAATTATCTTCTGTAAATTATATAATATATAAAAATATCAAATTTATTTAAGAGGGTGATTAAAATAACTCCAATCGATCTAAATTTAATGACATCTACAATTTTAAGTATGCTGCCCTTCTTTATTCCGTTATTGATAATAGAATATGGTCTCATGATTTTTGCTCTGGTCCAGGTCGCAAGAAATGAAGTCGTTTATCTGCCAAAATGGGCCTGGATATTGATTATCGTTCTCTTTGGCATCATTGGCCCCATTATCTTTCTGATAATAGGCAAGAAGAAAGAAACTGAAAATGATTAAAGTCGTTGGCCTGAAAAAAAATTACGGTCGTGTGGAAGCATTGAAATCTATCAGTTTCGAGGTAGAGAAAGGTTCAGTATTCGGATTTATCGGACGAAACGGTGCCGGAAAAACCACAACCATGAATATTCTTACCGGCTTGATTAGATTCAATGGCGGCAAGATTCTTATTAAGGGTAAAGACTTTCAAGAGAACAAACAAGAACTTTTAAAATCAATTGGATACTTGCCTGAAACTCCTACTTTTTATGATTATATGAATGCTTATGAATACTTAAGATTCATTGGTGAGATCATAGGTTATGAGGGGAAAAATATCGGTAAACTCCTGGAAATGGTTAAGCTGGCCAAACAGAAAAAGAAACGCATCGGTGCATATTCGAGAGGAATGAAACAAAGACTGGCCCTGGCAGTGGCATTCATGGGCAGTCCCGAAATTTTATTTCTCGATGAACCGGCATCTGCCCTGGATCCTGAAGGAAGAATGGAGATGCTGGAACTTATCGAAGGTCTCAAGGATGAAAAGATCACTATTTTTCTGTCCACTCATATATTGAATGATGCAGAGAGAGTCTGTAATAAAATATGCATCATAGACGAGGGTAAAATACTTTTAAACGAAAATCTTTCTCAACTTTATAAATCCTATATTCAGCCAATTTTCGATATTGAGTTTGAAGAGGAACCCGCAAGCAAGATCGATTTATTAAAAAAGCTCAAGTGGATTGAAAACATAAAAGAAAACGGGCGCAAGATAAGTATTTATGTCAAAAATATAGATTATGCAAAAAGAGAAGCCCTGAAGGAGATTTCAAAACTCGATATCAATGTCGTAAGTTATCAGATAAGAAAAAGTACCCTCGAAGATATTTTTATGAGAATGGTAAAGCAAAAATGAACTCGTTTAAGGCTTATTTCAAGAAAGAAATAATAGAAGCGATAAGGACTTATAAATACCTTGTTTTATTTATAGGAATTATTTTCTGGCCCGCAATGCTGAGTCCTATGATGTTAAAGCTGCTCCCATTGCTTTTGAAGAATTATATGCCCCCAGAAACGATGTCTTTGTTTGCAGACTTTACCCGTGATTATGCCTTTCAATCTTTCCTGAATGATTCCTTTCAATTTGGAATATTCTTCATAGCGCTTGGACTAATGGGACTGATTGCAAATGAAGTTCGCCTGCAAAGACTTGTTTTCCCCTATTCAAGAGGAGCAAATCCTGCAGGAATAGTAATTGCAAAATATATTCATTATGCAGTCACTATTTCTCTCTTTACGCTGATAGCTTTTCTTATTGATTATTTATATGTTGACAGGCTTTTTACCGGCGGAATACTGACATTAATAATTGTACTGAAATCATCACTTTTATATATTTTATACTATTGCACAATTTTTTCCGTACTTCTATACTTCAGCAGCCTTTTCAAGAGAGGCCTGGCTGCCGGATTTATGGTTGTTATCCTTGCCTTCAGTCTGAGCATTTTAAATCAATTCGAGACTGTAAGGATGTATTTACCAAATTACCTTATTTTAAAGGCAGCAGATATCGTGCATGTTTTCGATAATACCCTGTTCCCTACTGTTATCATCTCGATTTGTTTAATAATACTTTTTGTCTTTTTATCGATACTCCGTATGAAAAAAATCGATGTTGCTTGATTTTTAAGGAGACTAAGTATTATTCTTTAGAATATCCAATCGGCACAATATAAATTGGAATATGATCCTCCGGCAGATCCAGTAAATCCTGAATATAACTGTCGTCAAAAGCGCCTACGGAAACTGCTCCTAATGGAATACGTAGTTTCCTTGACTAAGAGCCATTTTCTGATAAAATAAAAATCCAAACTTAACAAATTCCAACTATTTATTTTATGATAAATCCGGAATTTTTCAGAAATATAGGGCTTATAGTAATCTGTTATTTCATAGGGGCAATACCTTTCTGCAACATCATTGCAAAAATCCACAGCAATAAAGATTTAAGAAAAATCGGAGACAGAAATCCGGGCGGATGGAATCTGGTATTTAATGTGTCAAAATACTGGGGAGCTTTGGGAATAATTCTGGATATTCTTAAAGGTTATATGTCTTACTTCCTGATCTCAAGAATCACCGGTATTGAAATCATAGCAATATTGGCAGGTTGTGCAGCGGTTGCGGGTCATAATTATTCCCCTTATCTAAAATTTTCGGGGGGCAAAGGCATCGCGTCCACACTTGGATTTTTTCTTGCAATTCACCCGCTGACCATCATAGCTTTTGCAATAGGAATATTATCTGCAATATTTTTTATCAGAAATATGATCTGGGCAGTAATTTCTGCAATTGTTTTCTCGAGTATTTTTTTATGGCTCTTCAAAGACTCGTCGGCCTATTTAATCATGGGAATTGTTCTCCTAATAATCATAATTCCCAGATACGTAAACTATTCAATAAAAATATCTCAGAATTTCAAATTCAGGAAGGAAAAAACCTTAAAGGACCTCTTTGCACCAAGAATAAGATAATCACTTATAATTATCGTTTACCAGTGTTAATTCCTTTTCTTTACTTACGTCGTATATTCTGCCTTTCCAGTAAACACCGGACCTGATTTTGACGCTCAGGATCGAATTTATAGCTATCATTATAAGATATACCATTGCAGCAGGATGCAATAAGATATCGACAGCTTTACATTTAAACCTTATAGAAAGAATTATTCTGGTAATGAATATAATGGTTATCTGTAAAATCAGGAGTTCTACCACTAATAGCGGCCAATCAAGTAGTATCCCCAGAGGAAGTAAAAAAAACGGTGATAAAAAGATGGCAAATACTAGAACTATAGCCATTGATATCATATAAACCTTATAATCAAAAACAGCAAATAAAACCCTTGAATATCCTTTGACAATCTCTCTAAAGCTCTTGTACATCCGGCAATAGACATTG
This sequence comes from Candidatus Humimicrobiaceae bacterium, assembly GCA_036514895.1. Classification (GTDB taxonomy): domain Bacteria; phylum Actinomycetota; class Humimicrobiia; order Humimicrobiales; family Humimicrobiaceae; genus Hydromicrobium. The sequence continues at coordinate 6,339 of DATBWH010000042.1, read as the reverse complement.
TTCCGGCCATCAAAAATCATAAATCTATACCCCATTTTTTTAACACGCTTGGATATCTTAATATCCTCCAGCATCTCGCTTCTTATGGACTTATGACCTCCGATTTTTTTATAAACATCTTTTTTGAATAACATGAACTGACCTATTGCTGTACAGAATAACGCTGTTTTTAATTTTCTTACAAGGTAAAGCGGCATCAGACATAAAATTATATAATGACCGAACATGTTCATCATTCTCTCATGAATGGTAACCATTATCTGTTTTGGAAATACTGAAAGTGCATCCAGCTTATATCTAAGAAGGCAGGCAACTGCACCTGAAACAGAGTTGGGGAAATGAAGCGTATCCGCATCAGTAAATAAAAAATAATCTCCTCTGGCATATTTTGACAGCTGCCAGCAAGCGTATGACTTACCCATCCATCCCTTTTTTATAGGTTCCCCACTATATAGTCTGATCCTTGGATCTTTTTTAGAAAGCTTATTTACTATCTTTGCCGTATCATCAGTAGAATTATCATCAAGTACCAGGATTTCTATATTGCTGTAATCCTGTTTTGTAAGAGATATAAGACATCTTTTTATATCTTCTTCTTCATTCCTGGCGGGAATGAGTATGGATATCATGGGATTCTTATCTATTATATATTGGGGCAGTTTGAATCTGGAAGTATCTTTAAACATGATATTGTTTATTAGAAAGTTTACCAGTATAAAGAGTAGTACTGCAGTTATTATGTATTGAGACAATAAAAATATGTCCATTTTTTACCTTAAAAAGTATTGAGGATATTAATTATAGCACAATTATACCTATTGGTTGTTTATTATTTATAAATCTGAGTAGAGATAATTCGGTCCATGCATCCTTATATAACAAATATTGCTAATAAGAATATAGCTTTCCATACGGACGGTTGGAATAAGGGACTAATTTCAAGAAGCTGCCATTCGAAATTTTTTTACGGTTAATATTAAATAAATTGCAATAAGCAGTAATGTATTTATCAAGCAAATCCAGGTCATCCTTATCGGGTACTGATTTCTTAACTTCCTTACCCAGTTTATGATCTTCTATATTTGCTCTTATATATATCTTTCCTCCATGCATTCCTGTCCCGGTATAATTTCCTACAATATCCGGATTTCCGGAAAAGGGCAGAATTGATCTTTCCTTTTTATGGAGGCCCAGAAGAATTATAATACCTCCGGCCATGTATTCCCCCAGAAAATTACCGGCGCCTCCTCCGATGACTATTACCGGTACTTTTTCCCGGTAAGACTTCATATGGATACCACCCCTGAAACCAATACTCTTCTCTACGAATATTTCTCCGCCTCTCATCGAATAGCCCAGAATATCTCCTGCATCACCATGCACTATGATTTTTCCTGAATTCATTGTATTTCCGATACCATCCTGGCCATTACCAAAAATCTCGATGGTAGGACCATCCATGAAAGCCCCAAGGTCATTCCCCGGTGTTCCATATATATTGATAAGAGCGTCACCTTTCAAACCATCACCAATATACCTGTGCCCCAGAGCATTCTTTATGATGACTTCGCGGTCATTGCTGCCGCCATCATTATCATCACCTTTTAAGAAATTTCTGACTTTTAAGTTGAGCTCTCTGTATTCCAGGTCCTTTGCATCAATTAAAAGTTTCATACTTCTATACCCTCTCCGATAACAAGATGTTTCTTATAATCAACAGGCAGATGGATTATTCCAAAATCCTCTCTGGTTATGTTTTCTTTTACGCTGCTTATATCTATCTTATTTCTGATAAGTCCCGCATAGATCCCTGCCCTTTCAATATTGCCTACCAGAATAACTCCAATTATTCTGTTATTCTGAATTACTACTTTCCTGTATATGTTTTTATCAGCATTGAAATCTCTTAGTACTTCTACTCCTTCTACTTCCTCCCCGACATTTGTTATACCCATAGAAATAGAGGGGACACCCAGTAACTCGACCGAATTCATAAAAAATCCACCGCTGTACTTTTTATTTCCGCCGGCCATATTTGCCCCGGCCGTTGCACCCTGTCTTACGGCAAGCGGCCATATGGCAATATTTCTATTTATTCCCAGCAGCATGTCTGGCCCCTTGACTACGTCTCCTGCTGCATAGATGTTTTCTGCTGATGTCCGCATATGGTCATCCACTATGATCCCCCTGGCCATATCAAGATTTCCGCTTTCGATAAATCCGGCATCAGGGTTGACTCCAATTGCAATAACGAGCAGCCTGCATTCCATTTTCCTGCCGTCTTTTAATTTATATCCGGCAATCTTTCCACCCCCGGTATAAACTTCTTCGATGGTATTGTTCCTGAAAATATTGCTGCCCTTGCTTTTTATCCTTTTTTCGATAATTCCCGAAGCTTCCCTGTCAAAGGTTGCGGCAAGGATCCTATCGGCGAGCTCGATTATATTGACATCGATACCCTTTTCCAAAAATGCTTCTGCAGCCTTTAATCCAATCAGGCCCCCGCCCAATATGGATATATTTTTAATATCATTTTTTTTAATATAATTTTTAATTCTTACTGCATCATCAAGATTTGTAAGCGTGAAGATCCCTCCGACTTTTTCGTAATTTGTACCGTCAATAAAATCTAAAGATCCGGCACCGACCGCTTTTATTTTCGGGATAATGGGCCTGCCGCCGCTTGCAATAAGAAGCTTTCTGAATTCATATCTGCTTCCGTCACCAGTTACTAAAAACAATTTATCAGTATCTATGGATCTCACTATGGTGCTCAATTTGATATCCAGGCGGTTATCAGTGTAAAATTTTTCATCCTTGAAATGTATCTTATCCAGGTTCACTGCTCCCGCAAGGAAATATGTTATCATCGGTTTGGAATAATTCAGATAATTTTCCCCGGTAAGTATCATGATCTCCCCTGTTCTGTCCAGTTCCCTAATACTTTCTGCAGCGGCAAGGCCTGCTGCTGAATTACCGATAATAATATAATCTATCGGCTTATTATTTTTTTTTGCATTATTCTTACTTTTCATTTTTACTACCCACCAGACTCTTTTCTTTTGCATCTTTATCCATAAACTTCAAAGCCTCGTTGGGGCAATTCTCGACGCATACGGGAATTTCTTCATCGATACAAAGGTCACATTTGGAAGCTATTTTTTTACCCGAAAGATCCCTTCTTATTACTCCATATGGGCAGACCATTATACAGCTCCAGCACCCCACACATTTATCTTCATTGCAGGTCACTACTCCTGTATTTTTGTTTTTCTGCATGGCTCCCGATATACAGGCTTCGACACAGGGAGCATCCGAACAGTGCCTGCACTGAATGGCAAATGAATTGTACCCTATCTCCTCTACCAGCACCCTGGGAAGTATATCTACCATTTCTTCCTTGAATGCCTTGATGATCTTTTTACTTTTAGAATGCTTTACCTGACAGTAAATCTCGCATAGTCTGCATCCTATACAATATTCTTCCTGGATATATATTCTTTTCATCTTTCAATCACCACGCCTCTCCTGCATGTTTTATTCCGAGAATCGCAAGTTCCCTGTCATTTAGACTTATACCTCTCAAGTGTTCCCTGTTGCTCTTAAGACTTTCTATTGCATTGATTCCTGCACCGCCCAGCATCTCTTTTATTTCCAGGGACCAGCCTCTTAAGAGGTTTAAAAGCTTCCTTGCTCCGATCTCCGGATTTAACCTTTTTGTAAGATAAGGATCCTGGGTAGCGATCCCCCAGTTGCACTTGCCTGTATAACATTTCTGGCAAAGATGGCACCCCATTGCTATAAGCGCAGCGGTACCTATGTACACTGCATCGGCACCCAGTGCTATTGCCTTTATCACATCCGCACTGGACCGGATACTTCCGGCAGCGATGATCGAAGACTTATGTCTTATTCCTTCTTCCCTCAATCTTTCATCGACAGAGGCGATTGCAAGTTCTATGGGTATTCCCACATTGTCCCTTATGGTCTGGGGAGCAGCTCCTGTTCCACCCCTCAGTCCGTCTATGGTAACAAAATCAGCCCCTGCCCTTACAATACCACTTGCAATAGGTGCTATGTTATGGACCGCTGATACTTTTACTCCTACAGGCTTTGACCAATCGGTGGCTTCCTTTAATGCATATATCAACTGGGCCAGATCTTCTATCGAATAAATATCATGATGGGGAGCCGGAGATATTGCATCCGTTCTCTCCGGGATCATCCTGGTATTCGATATGTCTTCGGTCACTTTTTCTCCAGGAAGATGGCCGCCTATACCGGGTTTTGCGCCCTGGCCTATTTTGATTTCTATAGCCGCACCTTTATTCAGATAATCCGCATCCACTCCATATCTTCCCGAAGCTACCTGCACAATGGTATTTTTTGCATACTTATATAAATCTTTATGCATTCCCCCCTCACCGGTATTACAATAAGTTCCAAACTCCGAAGCCGCTGCGGCCAGAGACTTGCATGTATTAAAGCTGATAGAACCATAAGACATCGCTGAAAACATAATGGGTGTGGAAAGATCCAGCTGGGGAGATATCTTCGTCTTAAGCTTTACATTTGTATCTTTCGAACCCTTATTTTTATTTATTTCAAATTCAAGCCTGTCAGGTTTCCTTCCGATAAATGTCCTTATTTCCATCGGTTCGCGCAAAGGATCTATGGAAGGATTAGTGACCTGCGCAGCATTAAATAGAATATGATCCCAGTATACGGTATAGGGCCGGTCACTTCCCATTCCGGTAAGCAGCACTCCACCGGAATCCGCCTGCCTGTAAATATTACTCAGATGAGAAGAGGTCCAGTTATAATTGGTCTTGAACTGGTCCTCCCTGTTCCTTATCTTTAAAGCACCGGTTGGACACAGGGTCTCGCATCTGCGGCACCCCACGCATTCAGAATTGTCACTATATATTGTGTCCTGATCGCTGTCATATTCGTGGACGTCATTGGAACACTGCCTTACGCAGACTTCACAGGATATACATTTATTCTGGTCTCTTTCAATTTCAAATTCAGATTGCTTTAATTTCAAAGCCATTTAAATCACCTGACTTTTATTTAATGAAACTGCCCCTGTCTTTACCAGCCTTTCGGGTTTTTCATCGATTTGTATCTCTTGCGCACTTTTCATATCTTTTTTTATTTCTTCTTTCCTTACTATTCCGATAACCGGTTCACCGCCATCCGGGTGCCACAGGCTATCGGGGGAAACACAGACCTTTCTTATAGGAGCTTCCTCGCTGGAAATAAAAAGATATTCACCTTTTCTAGCTGCGACAAGAGGTCTTAACTTTATTCTGTCATTTAATGCATACATAAAGTCGCTGCTTCCTACAATTATGCTAAAGGGGCCATTAAGAAGTGCGCTTCCATATAATATACGCAAAGCTTTTAATATCTCCCTGTTACCGGAAGGCATTCTCTCTATCTCTTCCCACAACGGGGATGCTAAAACCAGGTGAACGAGCTCCATATCTATCTTCTGCTTCCGGACCAGAAGATCCAGTAAATATGTAATGACTTCGGTATCCGTAGAAAGTGTGCATTCATATCCGAATCCACTTACGAATCTTTTGTTTGTCCCGAAAGACGAGATCTCTCCGTTATGAACTACTGACCAGTCAAGCAGCCCAAAAGGATGCGCTCCGCCCCACCATCCGGCGCTGTTTGTAGGAAACCGTCCATGAGATGTCCATATGTAACCTTTATACTGGTCCAGTTTAAAAAATCTTCCGATATCTTCCGGAAATCCGACTCCCTTAAATATTCCCATGTTCTTTCCGCTGGAGATTATATAAGCACCTCTGATATCTCTGTTTATATGCATGACAAAATCCACAATAAGGTCTTCTTCGGTTTTAAAAATCTGTGTGCCGTTGTCTTCTAGGTCCTTGCCATTTTTTCTATCCTGATAAGAGTTCCCCTTCGGTTTCAAAAAATATCTGTATATCATAGGTGGGTTTACAATTCCGGATATCTTTGCAGTGGGTATTTCCTCACTAAACAGGATTTTAAAGTTCTGGGCTATCTCCTCTTCAGTCTGTCTTTTTGCTTCCGCATCGTCATAGAATATATGAAATGCCCGATCATCTTTAAACTCCGGATAAATACCGTAAGCTGCAAATCCTCCGCCTAGGCCATTGGATCTCTCATGCATGACCGAGATACCATCTATTGCCATCCGGCCAGAAAATCTTTCTCCGGCTTCATTTATCACTCCGAATATGGCGCAACCTGACGGAATCTTGAACCGGGAAAAATATTCCTGCGTATCTCTATTGATTTTATTCATATCATTCAATCCATTCATTTTTTGTCTTTACC
>DATBWH010000041.1:0-7876 GCA_036514895.1 Candidatus Humimicrobiaceae bacterium | reverse complement strand
ACCTTGATTTCCAAAAAATATCAACTCCCTGATTTACACTACATTTAATTCTTTTAGTATTTTATGAAGCTCTTCCACCTGCTCCTCGGCAGTACCTTCTATCATTCCGGTATCATGCTTTATTTGAGGAGTAAAAATCTTAACAACCTGGGTATAAGAACCGGCAAGCCCTACCTCATTTTCACCTGCTTCTAGTTTTTTTGCATCCCATACCGGAATCTCTATGGTTTTTGCTTTCATCTTTCCTCTGAGAGAAGGAACCCTGGGGACATTTATATCTTTTACCACAGATATCGCAGCGGGAAGATTTATTTCAAAAGTCTCATATCTGTCTTCCATTAGCCTTTTGACTTTCATCTTGCTTCTATTTATTTCAAGGATGCTGCTGACATAACCAATAAAAGGAATATTTAACCTCTGCGCCAGTTCCGGTCCAACCTGCCCCGTATCTCCATCCACGGTCTGTTTGCCCAGTATTATAAGGCGGCAATCCTCTATTTTGTTTATGGCTCTTGCAAGTGTAGTGGAAGTTGCCCATGTATCCGCACCGGCAAATGCCCTGTCCGAAAGAAGGATGGCACTGTCTGTGCCCACAGATATGGCTTCCTTGAGTATCTCCGCTGATTGCGGAGGACCCATGGTAAGGGCGATTACCTCAATTTCCTCATCACTGAGTCTTTCCTTTATCCTGACTGCTTCCTCGATTGCGTAGGAATCAAAAGGATTTATTATATTCTCAATCCCCTCCCTTATCAGCGTATTGGTTTCGGGATCGATTTTGATTTCCATGGTGCCGGGCACCTGTTTTATACAAACTGCAATTTTGATTTGAATCACCTGCCCATAAATAAAAATTTTAGTTACATTAAACTTAAGTTATTGGAAAATTTGTTTTACCTTTTAAACCACTGGGAATTTTTTAACTTTTACCCTTGATTCTGCTTTTTGAGTTTCTTAAAGCACTCCTCTTTTTATCATATCCAGGGCAATTATATTTCTCATTATCTGATTGGTTCCTTCATAGATCTGTGTTATCTTGGCATCCCTCATCATCTTTTCCACGGGATATTCCCTCATAAAACCGTAGCCGCCAAGTATCTGGACCGCGTCGACTGTAACTTTCATTGCCATGTCCGACGCAAAAAGCTTGGCCATGGAGGCCAGCCTTGTGACGTTTTTCTCGCCGCTGTCTATAACCCTTGCGGCGTGGTAAACAAGTGCTCTTGCCGCTTCGATATTCGTTTCCATATCGGCAAGCATATGCTGGATCGCCTGAAAGGAAGATATGGGTGCTCCAAACTGCTTTCTTATTTTTGAATAATTTAATGCCTCCTCTAACGCGCCCTGGGCAACTCCAACTGCCTGAGCGCCGACCGCTGGCCTGGACTGATCAAATGTTTTCATTGCTATGATAAACCCCATTCCTTCGCTGCCCAGCAGATTTTCCTTGGGTACTTTACAGTCGGTAAATATAAGCTCCCTGGTAGCCGAAGCCCTGATACCGAGTTTGTCTTCCTTCTTTCCAAATTCGAAGCCGGGAGTTCCTTTTTCTACGATTATGGCGCTTGCTCCCCTTACTCCTTTCAGCGGATTGGTCATGGCAAAAATAGTATAAATATCAGCTTCGCCGCCGTTTGTTATCCACTGCTTGGTCCCGTTTAAAATATAGAAGTCTCCGTCTTTTTTTGCAGTTGTCCTGATACCTCCGGCATCGCTTCCTGCTTCCGCTTCAGTCAGCCCAAAAGCAGCAAGCTTGCTTCCGCTTGCAAGCTGGGGAAGAAACTTCTTCTTCTGCTCCTGGCTTCCGGCTACAAGTATCGGTATAAGACCAAGGCCGGATGCCGCATAAGAGGTTGCTATACTTAAATCCCCACGGCTAAGTTCCTCGGTAGCAAGACAAACTTCAAAAATACCGGTGCCCATTCCTTCAAATTCTTCCGGTATAAATATTCTGAAAAGATCACTTTTACCGATCTCATTTATTATCTCACGCGGAAATGTCCCAGACTCATCAAGTTCCGCCCTGACGGGAACTATTCTTTCCGCCACAATCTGACGGCATATATCCACAATCATCTTCTGTTCTTCAGTTAAAAGATATCTCATAGGTCCTCCGATTGATCTTCAGTTATAGCTTATCATAAACTACTCCGGAGAGTTGCTTTATAAAAAGACGGGTGTATAATCCAATAGTTTCACACTATTTGGGTGTAAATACAACCGGAGGTAATTTCCGAGGGTGAAACTTTATAAATATCGAAGCGTCTTAAAAAGAGTCTTTATAAGCTTACTGAACCAATAACATCAAAAAAAATACACCGGGGAGCTCTATGAACAACAGAATAAATACGGCAAGTGAAGCAGCAAGCATAAAAGTAAGAGCGGGATATTACGGCGCGGACATAAGGGCAAAGTTTGCATTCTCGCTTATCTTTGCCATTCTTATGGCAATCTCCGCAAATTCCTTCGTATATTTGCCCTTTACCCCTGTCCCGATAACCACGCAGGTCCTGACCGTACTGCTTTCGGGGCTTTTCCTGGGAAGCAGATGGGCCCTTGCCAGCCAGACGATATATATACTGATGGGCATTATGGGACTTCCGGTTTTCAGCGGTTTTAAAAACGGCGCAGCTCTCCTTTCCGGCCCTACAGTGGGATATGTTATCGGATTTATGGCAGCAGCATTTGTTACCGGATACATATATGAAAATTCGGTAAAAAAGGACGGCAGCTCTCTAAGTCATGTGCTGACTACGTTTGTCTCCTGCATTTTCGGAGTCATACTGATACATCTTTTTGGATTTATATATCTTTCCGGGTATTTTTACACCATGACAGGCGCAGGGTCTATTTCGGATACACTGATAAAAACCTGGAAACTGGGGACGCAGCCTTTTCTGATAATAGATTTTCTAAAAATAATAGTGGCAGTAGGTATTGTCAACCTGAATAAAATCAAAAAATGAGAAAGATAAAAATTAACGATATCACCATAAGGGATATATTCCAGAATACGGAACCGGAATATCTGGATACCATGATATTCGATACTATTCTGGAGGATATAAACGGTATAAAATATGACAGCCTGGAAGTGCTGGGCGGTTCAAGTTTCGAAAAAATTCTGGACAGCAGTCTTGGTATGGTCCCGTTGGAGGTTATCTCCTATATCAAAAATAAAATTCCGTCTATCCCACTCCAGGTGCTGATCGGGGCAAGGAATTTAGGCGGACTGGAAGTTTATTCAAAAGACATGATAAAAAGGTTTGTAAAGCAGTGTGCGGGAAAAGGGATCGATATATTCAGGGTATATGACTCTTTAAATGATACGGATAATTTAAAATACACCGTATCCACAGTGGTGGAAAATAATGCCGCCTGCCAGGGAACCATAATATACGATGGGCTGCAGAACAGCAGCTTTTATGTAAAAACCGCAAAGAAGCTAAGAAGTTATGGCTGCGGCAGTGTATGTATAAAGGATGTCGAATCGACAATACTCCCCGAAAAAGCGGCGGAACTTTTCAAAAGTTTAAGCAGTGAGATCGATATCCCCCTTTTTTTTAGCGCTTCAAACTTAAGGGGGCTTCAGATACTTAATTATTTCGAAGCTTGCCGCAACGGCTGCGACGGAGTGGATTTGAGTTTGTTGCCCTCCTCATATAATGACTATAATCCCACAGTCTTTTCATTCATTTTAAGCCTGAATGACACGGATATTTCACATAATCTGGACTACTCGAAAATCGTACAGTCAAGCGAGACCATAAAAAGAAACATTTATCCATATATAAAACAGGATTCATTTTCTACGAGGTTCATTCTTAACAATGCCAATAAAAATCTGCTTCCGAAATGGCTCATTTCAAACATAGGCAGCCAGCTTGCGGAAATCGGCGAAACAGAAGCAATGGATTCGGTGCTGGAAGAAATCTTTACCATAAAAAATGAGATAGGAAGTCCTTCGCTTGCAACCCCCATAGGCCAGATCATAGGAAGCCAGGCTATACTTAATACGGTCATATCCGATTCCAGATGGGAAATCATGTGCGATGAGATTAAAAAGCTTATAAACGGTTATTTTGGAAAAATCCCGCGAAAGATCGATAAAAAAATCCTCGAAAAATTGGAAAGTGTTTCGGAAGAAGAAAAGTCCTCAGTCATCATGGTAGTCGAGGACATCTACCCGAAGTGTAAAAGCGAGTTGGAAAAACTCTCCGATAGAGAAGAAGATATTTTAAGTTATTGTTTCTTTCCCGAAAAGACCAGAGAATTCCTGGAAGAAAAAAAGGCCGGCCTTAAGAAACCTCAGGCAGAAAAGGATACCGGCACGGCCGGGACAGGCATCACTTTCAAAAGAAGAAAATCCGATCCCATGGCAAAACTGCAGAACCTCGATGTCAAGAAAATAAGGGAAATAACCAGCCTGGTCGAAAGCAGCAATATAGAAGAAATAAAACTGGAAGTAGATGGGGTAAAGATATCCATAAACAATCCAAAGTTCAGATCTGCCGGGCAGGATATCACAAGAGAAAAAGTGCCGGAGCATCCCCAGGAAAAGAAACCCGAAGATATAATAGAGGTTAAATCCCCGATTGTAGGTACGTTTTATGCGGCTCCCTCCCCGGACAACCCTCCGTTTGTAAAAGTCGGAGACAGGGTCAAAAAGGGAGATACCCTGTGCATTATAGAAGCCATGAAACTTATGAATAAGATAAATGCGGATCATGAAGGTCAGATAACGGATATTCTGGTTTCCAATGAAAATGCAGTAGAATTCGATCAGGTTCTAATGGTCATAAAGAAAGATAAAAAATAGTCCTATGTTTAAAAGGATCCTTATAGCAAACAGAGGGGAAATTGCGGTAAGAATAATCAGGGCTTGCAAGGAAATGGGTATCGAAAGTGTCTCGGTGTATTCGACTGCCGATAAGGACTGCATCCATACAAAGCTTTCGGATCAAAGTATATGCATTGGTCCGCCTCCTCCTACCAAAAGTTATCTTAATATGGATAATATAATCTCTGCCGCTAAGGTAACCGGCTGCGATGCAATTCATCCCGGTTATGGGTTTCTGGCAGAAAATCCCAAATTTGTAGATGCCTGTATGCAAAACGAAATAGTTTTTATAGGACCTCCGACCGAAGCAATCTCGCTTGCCGGAAACAAGTCCAGAGCAATAGAGGTCATGAAGAAAAACAAGATACCGGTTATTCCCGGATCTTCGGGTGACGTGGGTAATATAAATAAAGCCCTGAAACTGGGTAAACATCTGGGCTACCCTGTAATAATAAAGGCATCATTTGGAGGCGGAGGAAAGGGTATGAGGATCTGCGGTGATAAAGAAGACCTCGTTGCCCATTTTCCAATGGCTAAATCCGAATCGGAAAGTTCCTTTGGGAACAATGAAGTTTACATAGAGAAATATATTCCAAAGCCAAGGCATATCGAATTCCAGATAATTGCGGATAATTATGGCAATATCGTATGTGTGGGAGAAAGAGAGTGTTCCATCCAGAGAAGGCACCAGAAACTTATCGAGGAAGCACCTGCAGTAAACATATCCCCAAAGATCGTCAAGCTTATGAGGGAATACGCGGTAAAAGCAGCAAAGGCTATAAATTACAAAAATCTTGGAACTATAGAATTTCTGGTAGACGGGCATGGGAATTTTTACTTTATAGAAATAAACACCAGAATCCAGGTAGAGCACCCCGTAACTGAAATGGTAACCGGACTCGACCTCGTCAAGGAACAGATAAAAATAGCAGCCGGCGAGAGAACCAGTGATTTAAGATCAGATTATAATCCACGCGGCCATTGTATAGAGTTCAGGATAAATGCAGAAGATCCGGATAACGATTTCAGACCCTGCCCGGGGAAAATAACAGACTTCTTTTTACCGGGCGGACCGGGTGTGAGAGTTGATACCTTCATACATCCGGATTGCGAAGTTTCTCCATTCTATGATTCCCTGATAGCAAAGCTTATTGTGTGGGACAATACCAGGGAAGAAGCAATAAAAAAATCACGAAGAGCACTGGATGAATTTAAAATAGAGGGGATAAAAACTACAATACCATTCCACAAAAAGATAATAACAAACAAAAATTTCATATCAGGTAATATCCATACACACTTCATCGAAGAAGAAATAAAATAAACATCTCTTTGCCGCCAGCTTGATACGGTATTAGCTTCAGTAATCATAAATCTCTATTAGCAGGCCTTCCCTATCCCTTAAATAAAGTGTGTCATTATCATTGTTCCATATTGGTTTAGGGCTGCCCCAGTAAAATTTACCATTCTCGTCGTTGCCGCTTCCGGTAAAAAGATATATTGCAGAACGTGACTCGAAGGAATATTTTCCAAATCTGTATATATTAGTCCCACCGTCTTTTATGGTCCAGCCATCGATATCAACAGGAACTGTTCCGATATTCTCCACTATTATATATTCATCATTTAAATTAACATTGTCATTACCCATGGCATCATAGTTAATAGTGATTTTTACAATATCCACCTTTGATTTCAACCACAGTCCCAGATTGTTTTCTCTGGCATATCTTTCCGCTTCCAGGAATTCTTCGGTGTATTTTACATCCGGAGGGTAGGTGTATGCATTGGCGAATCCTCTTTTTACCATCTCTAGATTTACAAACAGATCCCCCGTATACACATATCTTAAAAGCCGGCCGTATTTATCCTTATCGGTTATATCTTTTTCCAGAATTACTTCTCTCCCCAGAACTATCGCCTCAAGGACCTCTTTTGCTTCTTCGAAAAAATACATGCCATACTCAGGAGTATTGATACCGGTAAGCCTGACCCTGCTTCCATCCGAAAGGACGATGGTATCACCATCTACTACTTCCTTTACCAATATAGCGCTTCCGTCTTCGACTTCACCGGAATCATCGGCATCTCCATAATCGTAGTAAAGGCCGCAGCCGGAAAAAACAAAAGAAAAAATAATAGATAGAACTATAATCAGATAAGATTTATTTATTATTTTCCGGAAGGTCATTGATCTTGTTTCTTACGCAGTTCCGATAACTTTTTTCTTTCTTTGCCGCTTAGTCTTTCTTCAAGGGAATGAAATTTTTTATCCGAGTCTTCCTTGGAGCGGGTTATCTTTTCCCTTATTCTTTCCTTCATGTCCTTTATCTCCAGGTTGAATTCCCTGCTGGATTTCCGGTAAATATTTTTTCCGAAAACTACTTTTTGCTGAAGATAATCAGATGTGACCACAAATTTTCTCCGGTAACCGGTTTCCATACCGGCCAGTTCTTCGATAATATCATCAGCCGTTTCATTTTTTCTTGAATAAATGACTTTTACTCCATCCACGATCTGAATACTTCTTGAAGGATTATCGCTTTTTCTGGCATCAAAGACTACTACCATATCGCAATTTTTTTGATTTTTATACCAGTCAAGATCCACTATTAATTTTTCCCTGAGATAGGCTAATTTTTCACTGCTGGGTTTGGTGCCTTTTAAAAGATTGAAAATAAAATTATGACCATCTACTATTACCAGGTCTTCTATGTAATTTTGCTCTTTCAATCTGCTCCTGATTACAATTTAAAAAATATTTTAAATTAATTTTTAAATGATTTTATATCATTCTTATAGATTAATATAGCAACTATCAATTTTCTACCAAATCCATAAAAAGATTTGGAGAAAAGATTACTATCTTTTTTAATTAAATTATTTCAAAAATATAATAATAATTATAGTATTATTACATAATATTATATAATAATAAATTGATTCTAAAAATTTTTATTTGAAAATAAGAGGGAGATGCTTTCCATGTTTAAAAAAATACTGGTTTTTATACTTGTCCTAACTTTGATATTTATT
>DATBWH010000040.1:0-31890 GCA_036514895.1 Candidatus Humimicrobiaceae bacterium | reverse complement strand
TGGAAGAAAAAGGAATAAAATGCCAGAAGGTTCCAAAGATCAGAGAAGGAAGACCCAATGTCCTGGATATGATAAAAAACGGGGAGATCGACCTAATCATAAATACTCCGGAGGGAAGTGTTGCCAGGAGCGACGGATATTATCTGAGGACCGCAGCGGTTCTACATAATGTGCCATCGGTTACTACAATATCGGGAGCACTTGCTCTGGTCCAGGGGATAAAAGAAATGAAATATAACTCTAAAGTCAAGGTTAAACCTATACAGGAATACTACTAAATGAAACTTTTAAGTGGAGAAATACTGTCTAATGAAAGATATGGCGACAATCTTTACAAGTTGGAGGTTTTTTCGCCATATATATGTAATAACGCGCAGCCGGGTCAGTTTGTCAATGTGAAATGCTCTAACGACGGATCCCTTGATCCCTTCCTGAGAAGACCTTTTGCTATTTTCGATATCGAAAAAAAATTCAACGTTTTTTCCTTATTATATCTTTTAAGGGGAAGAGGAACCCAGTTTATCTCCCGGCTGGAACGGGGAGATATACTGGATTTTGTAGGTCCTCTGGGAAAAGCAGTGGATCTAACCAGCAGCGGAGTAAATATGCTTCTTGTCGGGGGTGGCATAGGTATAGTTCCCCTGAATCTCATTGCCAGAATTAGTGTCAAAATGAAAAATAATGTATTCTTCGCGGCAGGATTCAAGGATAATACTTTCCTAAGATGGGAAAAAGATTTGATCCGGCTGAAAATAAACTATGCCGTGATGACCGAGGATGGATCCTGGGGAGAGAAAGGCCTGGTCTCCGATTATATATGGGAAAATTTAAAAACGTTTGAAAATTACGATGTTTACTGCTGTGGACCCAGGGATATGCTCAAGACCCTTCAGAATATTTACAAGAATAAAAAAAATAAAGCGACCGCCTTTCTTGAAGAGAAAATGGCATGCGGGGTAGGAGTCTGCGCCGGATGTGTTGTCAAAATCAGAAAAGGCAGCAAAGGATTTTCTTATCAGAAGGTCTGTGAGGACGGACCCGCATTCAACCTGGGGGAGGTGCTTTTTGACTGAGCAAAATAGTTTGTTTTCGGAGGAATCAGCAAGATCGGGAAACGGGATCAATCTATCCGTTCGGCTTGGAAAAATTAAACTTGAAAATCCGGTAATTGCATGTTCCGGTACTTTCGGCTGCGGAGTGGAATATAATCAGTTTTACAATACTGCCATTCTGGGAGCGGTGACAACTAAAAGCTATTCACTTGAGCCAATGGAAGGAAATCCTCCGCCAAGGGTCTGCGAGACTGCTTCGGGAATGCTTAATTCCATTGGACTTCAAAATGATGGGATAGATGTATTCATAAAGAAGGATTTGCCTCAGGCTGAAAAACTGGGAATAAAAATTATATTAAGTATTTTCGGACAGGATCAGCAGGAGTTCGATAAGATAGCATACAGGATATTAAAAATCGAAGATATCAAAGAAAAAATTATTGCTGTGGAGCTTAATCTCTCATGTCCAAATATTAAAAAAGGAGGAATGGCATTTAGCGCCGTTCCGGGTGAAGTGAAGGAAATTGTAGGATCGGTCGTGAATATTTTAAGCATTCCTGTTATAGCCAAGCTGAGCCCCAATCAGGATAGTATAATCGAAGCAGCAGCGGCCGCAAAAGAAGGAGGGGCGCAGGCAGTATCCATTATAAATACCATCGTTGGTATGGCAGTGGATATAAAGACATTCAGGCCGGGATTGGGCAATGTCCTGGGAGGCCTTTCCGGTCCGGCAGTAAAGCCCATCGCCCTGGCAAAAGTATACTCACTGGCGCGTGAAAAAATCCTGCCGGTAATTGGGATGGGCGGTATTTTTAACTGGGAAGATGCCCTGGAATTTCTGGTGGCCGGTGCCAGTGCAGTGGGTATAGGTACCGTAAACTTTATACAATATGATGCCGGAAAAAAGATAATAGAGGGTTTAAGGAATTTTCTCGAATCGAGAAAGATTTATGATATCAACGAAGTGATTGGAAGGATCAGGACTTGAAAGGCAAAAAACTTTTCCCCAAAGACAGGCTGATAATTAGTTTGGATACCAGCAAAAAAAGTGATGTTATAAGTTTATGTAAAAAGATCGATGGGAAGATTTCCACTTTGAAAATAGGTCTGGAATTGATATACAGTGTTGGATTGGAAGTAATCGATACAGTAAAAAGTTTTGGATATAAGGTAATGCTTGACGCAAAACTTCTGGATATACCAAATACTGTGGAGAAGGCTGCCAGAGCCATAGGGGATCTTGGTGTAAGCGCAGTAACGATACATACTCTGGGTGGATTGCAGATGCTTAAGAAGACGAGAGTAATACTGGAAGAACAGGCGAAATCAAATGCCAGATCCAGACCCCTTCTTTTCGGTGTAACCATTCTAACCAGTCTTGACGACAGTGATCTCCGGACTCTTGGATTTAAGGAAGATTTTTATCATTCAGTTTTTAATTTGACTAAAATCGCACTGGATGCAGGAACGGATGGAGTGATATGTTCACCCAATGAAGTTAAAGAGGTAAGGAAAAAATTCGGCACTGGTTTTTATATTGCGACCCCCGGCATCAGATTACCTGAAGATGCAAAAGGAGATCAGAAAAGGATAAGCACCCCTGCGGAAGCAATAGCGTGGGGAGCGGATTTTATCATTGTCGGCCGTTCCATAACCGAAAGCAGGGATACCGGTAAAACTGTAGATTTATATTTAAAAGAAATAGAAAGGGCCACAAATAATGCTTAAAGTAATCAGTCAGGTTGAGGGACTTGATGTTTACGGGATACTCAAAGATACTGGATCGATAATGGAGGGCCATTTCAAATTAAGTTCCGGCTATCACAGCAAGTACTATCTCCAGTGTGCGCGCCTTCTGCAATTTCCAGATATCACCCTTAAGCTTGCCCGCAAAGCTCTTGATATAATGAAAGAAGATATCGATACAGGCAGTATAGGTGCGGTGGTATCTCCGGCAATAGGAGGCATCCTGTGGGGATATATGATTGCTTATGCTGCGGATTGCCGGATGATATTTACAGAGAGAAAAAACGAAAATATGGAACTGAGACGCGGATTCGAGATAAACCCGGGTAGCGAGGTTATCGTTGCCGAAGATGTCATCACTACCGGAGGATCGATAAAGGAAGTAATAGAAATATGCAGGAAGAATAAGGCAAAAGTAAAAGCAATAGTAAGTATCGTTGATCGTTCGGAAAAACTCGAATTCGAATATCCATATTATTATTTGATCAAGCTTGCGATCGATAAATACGAGCCTTCCAGGTGCAGGCTTTGCGGGGAGAATCTACCTCTTATTTACCCCGGCAGCAAGAAAAAATAAAGGATATCTTTTAAAAAAATATTGATATTATATTGATATTAAGTACATATATTTATATACTTAATATATCTAATTTTTTTTTCGTTAGTGGGGGCTTTATGGCTTTAAACAACTTAAGTGATACGGATAGAAGAAAGGGCCTTAAGGCAGCCCTTGAGGTGAGAAAAAAGAGAGCAGAAATAAAGGAACTACTGAAGAAGGGCAAAACAGAGATAAGATTACTTTTCAAGGATGTCAAACTATTTGAAAAATATATAATAAATATGAAAGTAATCGAACTCGTCAGTTCACTCCCCGGTAACGGGAAAGTAAATGCCTTAAAGATACTAAAAGATTTAAAAATAAGCCCAAATAAAAAAGTAGGCGGGCTGGGCAAAAATCAAAAAAACGACTTTAACCGCTTTTATAAAATAGCTTAGACAGGCAAATTTTCTATAACTTATGGGATCATCAGGAAAATTATTTATTGTCTCAGGACCCTCAGGATCCGGAAAAAGCAGCCTTGTTAATGATGTTGTAAATGAACTCAATGATTTCGTTAGATCGGTTTCGGTTACTACCAGACCCATAAGAAGAGACGAAGTCAGCGGCAGCCAGTATCATTTTATAAGCAAGGATGAGTTCGATAAACTTGTAGAAAAAGATATGCTTCTTGAATGGGCTTTCTATGCAAACTATCAATATGGTACACTCAGAGAATTCGTTAATGAAAATTTAAATAAAGGTAAAAATGTGATCCTGGTAATAGATGTGCAGGGTGCCATGCAGGTAGCTGAGAAAATAAAAGATCTTTATTTGATTTTTATAACCACTTCTTCACTTAAGGAACTGAAAGAAAGGATCAGGAAAAGAGGAGCCGACAGCTCGGAAGAGATGAAGAAAAGGCTCGCGATAGCAAAGAGTGAACTTGATCAGATGAACCATTATGATTGCATAATCGTAAATAATAATTATAATGAGGCTTTACTAAATTTAAAAAAGGTTCTGAATTCTCAAAAAGGAAGGAAAAAAATTCAATGAAAGTTCAATATATAGATGAATATAAAAAGAGTATAAACAGCAAATATAAATTATGTATAGCCGCAGCCAAGAGAGCCAGGGAACTGGGGGAATACCTTTCCGCACAAAAGAATATGGAAAGGATAAGCGTGGTAAAACCCTTAGTAGACGTGGAATCTCATGACCCACTGGAGATTGCCTTTAACGAAATAAAAGAAGAAAAAGTAACTTTCGAAAAGAAAAAGAAGGAATCCGAGTAATTTTGTCCCCGAATAAGTCAGTATTTTCTAAAAAAAAGATAATTCTGGGAATCACAGCATCAATTGCCGCTTATAAAGCAGCTTCTATCTGCAGCAAACTTACCGCAATGGATGCAGAGGTGATACCGGTTATGACACCCAATGCCCTGAATTTTATAACTCCTCTTACTTTGAGTTCTATTTCCGGAAATAAGACAATCGTGGATCAGTTCGAAAACCAGAAAAAGATTTATCATATCTCACTCTCTCACAGCGCGGATGCTTTCTTGATTGCGCCTGCATCGATTGATGTGATCTCGAAGTTATCCTATGGGATAGGTGATAATTTCCTGACAACATCGGCAATATCCGCTACTTGCCCCGTGCTTGTTGCGCCGGCTATGAATGAAAGCATGTATCTCGACTCTGTGATTCAAAAAAATATAAATCATTTGAAGGAAAGCGGGAAATATTTTTTTGTGGGTCCTGCAAGCGGCAAACTGGCCTGCGGTGAAGAAGGTCTGGGAAGGATGGAAGACGAAGATGTCATTATCGAAAGGCTGGGAGAACTTCTGAAATATAATTCGGATCTTAAAGGTAAAAAAATCCTTATAACTGCCGGCGGCACAAAAGAATTTATTGATCCGGTAAGATATATTTCAAATAAATCAAGCGGAAAAATGGGTTATGCTCTTGCCGGAGAGGCTTATTTCAGAGGAGCTAAAAAAGTAATTCTCATAAGTGCCGCAGTGAACCTTGTTCAGCCGTTTGGAGTAGAAATAAAATATACCGGTAGTACCGCAGATATGAAAAAAGCCTTGCTTGAGTATTTAGAGGACAGTAATATAATCATAATGGCGGCCGCCGTAAGCGATATTGTTCCGCTTAAAAAATATGATTTTAAGTTAAAGAAAAAAGATGATATATTATCAAAAATAAAGTTTAAAGAAAATGAAAATATCCTGGAACTGTTGGCTGAAAAAAAGAAGAAAGGCCAGTACCTTGTTGGTTTTGCGGCTGAGACCGATTACAGTGTCGAAGCCGTGAAGGAAAAACTAAAAGGCAGAAATATCGACATGATTGTCGGAAATGACATCTCCGTAGAAGGTAGTGGTATGGATAGCGATTATAACGAGGTTGACTTGATAAGACAGGATGGATACGTGAAAAAACTGGCCAGGGATAAGAAGAGGATTATTGCCAGAGGAATCTGGGATGAGATCATAAAAAATCTAAATACTGTAAAGAATCGATAGGAGGGTCAATGACAAAGAAACAGGATTTTTTATTTACTTCGGAATCGGTTACCGAGGGCCATCCGGATAAAATGGCCGATCAAATTTCCGATGCCATTCTTGATGCTATTATTGCTGAAGATCCCAGATGCAGAACAGCCATAGAGACATTACTTAAAACCGGGATCGTTATAGTGGCCGGTGAAGTCACCACTTCGACTTATGTAGAAATACCGGATATCGTGAGAGAAGTGATCAAGAATATCGGATACACCAGAGCAAAATTTGGTTTTGATTATGAGACATGCGGTGTGATTACTTCTATAGGTAAGCAGTCTTCCAATATAGCAAAGGGCGTAAATAATGCCTATGAAGCCAGACTTGGAAATGGTTATGAAAATGAGTTCGACAGTCAGGGTGCCGGGGACCAGGGTATGATGTTTGGTTATGCCACTAATGAAACCGAGGAACTTATGCCTTTCCCCATTCAGTTTGCTCACAAGCTTGCTCATCGTCTATCCGAAGTCAGGAAAGCGGGAATACTTACTTATCTAAGACCCGACGGCAAGACTCAGTTGACGGTAAAATATGAAGACGGAAAGCCGGTTTCTGTCGAGACCATTGTAATAGCTGCGCAGCATGCTCCCAATATCGACATAGAAGCTCAGATAAAACCTGATATGAAAGAATTTGTAATAAAACCAATCATTCCCGAGCAATATTTAAGTAAAGATTTAAGGTTGTTCGTAAATCCTACGGGAGAATTTACAATAGGCGGTCCGATGGGTGATACGGGAGTTACCGGGAGGAAAATAATCGTGGATACCTATGGCGGAATGGCAAGACACGGAGGAGGCAGCTTTTCGGGAAAAGATCCTTCCAAAGTAGACAGGTCAGCTGCTTATGCTTTGAGACATGTTGCCAAGAATCTGGTAGCGAGCGGTGCCGCTGATAGAGTAGAGATAGAAGCGGCTTATGCCATAGGTGTGTCACACCCTGTATCGGTCATGGTAGAAACATTCGGCACCGAAAAGGTAGATGTCAAAAAAATTCAAAAAGCAGTAAAGGAAATATTTGACCTGAGACCTGCGGCAATTATCAAAAACTTGAATCTGCTGAAACCCATTTACAGAAAAACTGCGGCTTATGGCCATTTCGGAAGGCATGATAGGGATTTTACCTGGGAAAAGCTGGATAAAGTTGATGAGATCCAGAGTTTTCTGGGCCTTAAATAATTATTTTGTTTTAAATGGTTAGAAATAATAAATATGCAGAGGTTTACATAGATATAAAAACCTTTGACATCGATCATGCTTTTGATTACAGAATACCCACTCATTTATCCCCGGACATTAATATAGGTAAGGTCGTCCGGGTTCCTTTTAAAAATAGGATCGAAATCGGTTATATCGTAAAAACCAAGGATAAATCTGAACTTGAAGACAAAGAAATAAAAGATATTGCAAGCATAGTTGATGTAAAACCCTTCTTCGATTCGCAAAAACTTGAACTCATAAGCTGGATCAGCCGTTATTATATACAGCCCATAGGAAGTGTTTTTAAATTTTTCCTTCCTCCGGGAGGAAAGTCCGGACGATTAGCCGGCGGTTCAGCTATCAAATTTAAATTCAAGGATTATATAACCCTGAATGAGGCTGAGTATAAGAAGATAAAGGATAAGATAAACTGGAAAAAAAATTACTCACAGAAAAAAGTAGTTGACTATCTGATCCTGCATGGTGAAGTATCAAAAGAAAAATTAATGAAGGATACCGGTTCCGGTAATACAAGTATTACCGCCCTTGCAGAGAAAAATATTATATCCGTAATTAAAAAAAGACAGAAGCGCGATTTCCGATATGACTACGAGACAGACAGAACCTCAAAGGGGAAGAAAATAGTCTTGAATTCTTATCAACAACAAGCATTACTCAGCATAGAAGAGGCCCTGGATAAAAAGATTTTTCACAAATTCCTGATAGAGGGCGTTACGGGCAGCGGAAAAACCGATATTTATATTGCCGCCTGCAGAAAGGTTCTTGCCTGCGGGAAAAAGGCGTTTATCCTTACGCCGGAAATTTCTTTGACTCCACAGCTCTTTTCAAGGTTCGAGTCCGAGTTCGGGTCCAGGGTCTGTGTATATCATTCCAATATGAATGATGCGGAAAGATATGAAAGATGGCTTGATATATGGAATGGAGAATTTGATATAGTGATAGGGACCAGGTCCTCGATTTTTACTCCTCTGGATAGGATCGGGATAATAATACTTGATGAGGAACACGACCCTTCTTATAAAGAAGGAACCTGGGTCAGGTATAATACGCAGGATGTGGCAATTAAGCTGGGAGAGATACTGCAAGTACCTGTTGTCATGGGCAGCGCCACACCAGGTCTGGTAACGAGATACAGGGCAGAAAAAGAGGATGATTTTACCCTTCTTAAAATCCCGGTAAAGGCGCAGAGCACGAGCTTTCCGGAAACGGAAGTAATCGATCTTAAAAAAACTGATCGCCTGAAAGAAGATCCGGTTATCACCGGCAGGCTGTTTACGGCTATAAGAGAGGAGCTGGAGAAAGATAATAAAGTGATTATTTTCTTAAATAGAAGGGGATACAGTAACTTTGTAATATGCAACAAGTGCGGTAATGTCCCCAGATGTCCCGCATGTGACCTTTCCTATAATTATCACAGTGACCCTAAAAAACTGGTGTGCCACCACTGCGGCAGGGAGCAAAATTACGATGGGAAATGCCCGGTTTGTGGTGCGGACAATATCTTTTTATATGGTACCGGAATCCAGAAGGTCCAATCGAAACTTCAGATGAGATTTAAAGATACACCTGTACTCAGGATGGATTCGGATGCAACAGTGAAAAAGAAATCGCATCAGGAAATACTGAAGAAGTTTATTTCTCCGGGAGGTTCGATTCTCATAGGCACACAGATGATAGCCAAGGGACTTGATATCGAAGATGTCACCCTTGTGGGAATCATCAATTGCGACGGTATGCTGGGACTTCCCGATTATCACATGAATGAGAGGGCTTATCAGCTTATAACACAGGTATCAGGAAGAGCGGGAAGAAAGAAAAAGAAAGGCAGGGTAATAATCCAGACCTATAATCCTGAAAGCAGTGTCATGGAGAGCATACTTGCAAATGATTATGAATCATTTTACCGGCAGGAACTGGAAAACAGAAAGGAACTGGGATACCCTCCTTTTTCCAATCTCGTAAATATCATAATTTCAGGAAAAGATGAGAATATAGTAAAAAGAGATATTGGGGAACTTTTTGATAGGGTAGTCGAAGCTGCCGGAAATTGCTGCAGCATACTGGGGCCTGCTCCTGCACCCTTTCATAAAATAAATTTATTTTACAGATGGCATATAATAATAAAATCCAAAAACATGGATTTTTTAAATGAAGCACTTGCAGAAATATTAAAAAGATTTAAAAAATTCGATGAAAATAAGATAATTATAGATGTGGATCCGGTATGGATTTTGTAAATTTTGGAAAGGTATAAAATGGCAATTAAAGAAATCAGAAAAATAGGCGATCCGGTTTTAAGAGAAAAAAGTAAAAAAGTGGAAAATATAGATGATAAGCTCGCAAGTCTTATCAAGGATATGATGGATACGTTAAAAGAAGAAGGTGCAGTGGGTCTTGCCGCTCCTCAGATAGGGATAACCAGAAGAGTGATTGCCGTTAATTTTGATGATAAGATTAAGATATTTATAAACCCGGAAATCGAAGTTCTGGATAAGAAGAAGATAGAGAGCAATGAGGGATGCCTGAGTATTTATTCCATCAAGGATTTTAATGTCAATAGGTTTTCAAAAGTCAAAGTAAAGGCAAAAGACCGCAAAGGCAAAGATATGGCACTTGTAGCAGAAGACTTGCTGGCAAGGATATTTCAGCATGAAATCGATCACCTGGATGGAATACTGTATATAGACCGTCTTGACCGGAAATCAAGAAGGGAACTACTTACGAAGATTAGTGAGATCAAATCAAATATTGTAAAAAAATAAGGAGACTTCTTTTGAAAATATTATTCTTTGGTTCTTCCGAAATTTCAGTGCCATTCCTGGAAGAAATATATAAATCACGACATAGTATATCCCTGGTTGTGACTACTGTCGATAAACCTGCGGGCAGGGGAAGAAAGACCTGCCCCAATGTTGTAAAAAGCAAAGCTATTGAACTGGGGGTCGATTTTATACAGATAGAGAAATTCGACGATAGTTTTTATGATAGGTTTAATAAGTTGAAACCTGATGCGGTGGTAGTAGCTTCTTTTGGAAAAATATTTCCTGAAAAATTATTTGAGCTGACAGCTGCACGCTGGTTCAATGTACACCCCTCGCTTCTTCCGAAATATAGAGGTCCCACACCTATTATTAGTACACTTTTGAATGGTGACAGAGTGGGAGGGGTCAGCATAATCGAGGTGGTACCGGAAGTAGATAAGGGTGCAATATATGCCCAGGTAAAATTCGAAGTAGAAGCAGATGATAACCTGGACAGCCTGGAGAGAAAATCGATTGAATTTGGAAAGCCTCTTCTTGTTAAAGTGCTCGGCCTTGCGGAAACCGGAAAGATAAAGCCATATTCACAGGATGAGAAAAATGCTACTTTTAGTTATAAAATTACAAAAGATGACCTTAAGATAGACTGGGACAGCAGCGCAGAGAAAATAGTAAACAGGGTAAGGGCTTTTAGTTCAAGTCCGGGCGCTTATTTTCTCTGGAAAGGTTTAAGAATCAAAGTACTTAAAGCAACTGCAATAAAGGATTCGTCAGTCAATATCTATCCGGATAATATCAAGATCGATATATCAAGGACTACTAAAAATAAGAAAAACGGTCTTATAGTTGCGGCTGATAAGAAAACAGGAATCCTGGTCAGATGCAACGGTAATGAAATGATAAAAATCGAGTTACTGCAGCCCGAGGGTAAAAGGACAATGTCTTCAGTTGATTTTATCAACGGATACAGGCTTGAGGCCGGTGAGAGTTTTGAATGAAAAAAGAGCCAAAAAAAGAACCGGGAAAAGAATCGGAATCAATCCGCGAAAAGTCGCTCTTCTTATCCTGACCAAATATTTTAAAGAAAAAAAATCCCTGAAAGACATAATAAACAGTTTCTTTGAAGTTTATGAATTATCCGGACTTGACAGGCGCTTTGTTTTTAATATTGCCAAGGGCACGGTAAGATATTATCTTAAAATCGATTTTGTGCTTTCTTTATTTTCGGATAGGGATATAAAAGATATAGATTTTACGGTGATCAACATTCTGCGTATGGGAGTCTATCAATTGTTGTATATGGATAAGATCCCATCTTACTCAACGGTCAATGAAAGTGTCGAGTTAACCAGGAAGAATGCTTCCATATCTTCCTCTAAATTTGTTAATGCAATACTTCGCAAAATAAGTTCAACCCCCGATATAGATTCGTTTATAAACGGAGAAATCAAAAAACAGGTAAAAGATGTGGCTGATAGAATGAGTATCGATTACTCTTATCCGGACTGGCTAATTAAATACTGGACCACCTGGTATGGGATTGAAAAGACTGCTCTTATCTGCGGGTCGCTTAATGAAAATCCGCATACCTATCTGAGATTCAATAAAGAGAAAATCACCAGGGAAGAGATATTGAAAGAGTCGGGTATGAGGTCAATTGTATCTCAAAATAATATATTAGAAGATTCCATAGAAGTTTCCAGTGTTCAGGATATTTCAGAAACCGGTATTTACAGGAGAGGTCTTATTTCGGTTCAGGATTTGTCTTCTCAAATAGCGGTAAGATATTTTATGAATCCACAAAAGGGTGAAAAAATACTTGATACGTGCGCTGCACCCGGCGGAAAAACCATATATATTTCCGAGTTGATTGGAGTCAAAGGAGAAGTAACTGCGGTTGATATAAGCAGAAAGAGACTAAAAATATTGGAGGATAATCTTAGAAGGTTAAATATAAAGAATGTAAAGCTTATAGAAGCAGATGTGACGAAAAAGGATTTTTTGGAAAGCAGCAAACCTGATAGTTGTAAGGGATATTTCGACAAGATTTTAATCGATGTACCCTGCAGCGCTTTCGGGACAATTTCAAAGAATCCTGATGCAAAATATAATAAGACGATGGATGATCTGGTGCGTCTTTCGGAAATTTCATACAGAATGATAATAAATTGTGATGATTATCTAAAAACAGGAGGAAGAATCATTTTTTACACCTGCACCCTGTCACCAATAGAAAATCAACAGGTAATAGACAGGTTTTTGAAAGAATTTAAAGGAAAATATATTGTAGAGAAGCCAGGTATTCCGGATAAGCTGAGATTAATTTTGGATTCAAAAGAAAATATACCGGAAAAAAGTGAAGAAACCTGCTTTGAGATCATGCCATATTATTTTGAAAGTGAAGCCGGCTTTGTCTGCAGCCTTCTAAAAAAATCATAAAGTCTTATTGAAAATCACGAGTGATTTTATAAAACTGATCTCTTACTTCAATTGACAAAGTCCCATAATATGTTAACATAAAATGTATACTTATTAATTAACAAGAGATTGATATGAATATAAAAATAAGAACACATGTCGTGATACCCGGTGAACTGGTAGAAGAAATAGACAGGCTTTTGGGAAAAAGAAAACGCAGCCGGTTCGTAGCAGAAGCCATAAGAAAAGAAATACAAAGATTGAACTTTATTAATGCTGTAAAGGAAACAGCAGGCGCCTGGAAGGATGAAGATCATGCTGAATTCAAGAAAGGGGTTAAAAACTGGGTAAGACGCCTGCGAGATGAAGACAAAAAAAGACTAGAGGATATATCATAATGGCCGAGTATCTATTGGATACCACAGTAATAATCGAACACCTTCGCGGTAATAAAAAAGTTAATTCCTATCTGGAAGAAATAGGAATGAAGGGTGACATTGCGGGTTGTTGTTGTATAAACATTGCCGAAGTTTATGCCGGGATGAAGGAGAAAGAAAAGGAAAAGACAGATAGATTTATTGAAAGCCTCTATTATCTTGAAGTAAATAAAGAAATTGCTGGATTAGCCGGAAGACTGAAACAAAAGTATGCCAAAAAAGGTAAGGCACTGGCTATTTCCGATGTAATTATTGCAGCTGCAGCAATGGTATATGGTTTAACACTGGTTACTAAAAATGTAAAACATTATCCCTTCCCTGAATTGGAAATTAAAGAAATCTGACTACACATCATTTTTAAGATAAGATAGCACATTTGCAATTATCTGGTTTCGTTAAAATATGATGTATTTGAGTTATTAATAGTTCAGTAAAGGTTTAATATAATATATTAGTTGAATTTATTAGATGAAAACAATTCGCATAAAAACGAGTTAAGCGAAATACAACGGATATTTACCGTTTAGAAAAGGGACAAAATGACTAATAATATTATTGATCACTACTCATTCTATGATGAGGATAGTCGTCTTAAGAATCAACATTCTCTAGAAAGAATAAGAACCCAAGATATCATTCTTAGAAATATGAATAATACTTCGCAAAAAATGCTTGATATAGGTGGAGGAACAGGAGTAGCAATATAAAAACTATTTATAAGGCATGGATAAATTATCTTTCAAAAAAGCAGAAAAGAAAGATGCTGCTATTTTAGCAGAGTATCGTTTCAAAATGTTTAATGATATATTTCCGGAGGACAATCTGGGTGAAAGAAAGGCCGAAATTGTTGAAAAGTGCACGCGCTATTATCTTGATGATTTAGATAACAAAAACCATTACAGTATCATTGTATTTATTGATATGACTGCTGTTGGGTGTGGGACCATATTGTTTGAAGAAAGACCGCCAAGTCCAAGACACAAGAAAAATCTACACGCTTATATCTTAAATATCTATGTAGACGCCGAACATCGGAGTAAAGGTATTGCAAAGAAAATTATGGAACTCTTGCATGAGTATGCCAGGAGTAAAAATGTAAGAAGGATCGGCCTACATGCTTCACGCTTTGGTTGCGGATTGTACAAGAAGATGGGGTATAAAACAAACGAGTCCTATCTTGAGCTGGAACTTTAAACTATTTTTTTAACGTTACCGGAAGACAGGCAGCTGGTACAGATATTCATAGTCTTTACCTGACCTTTATATTCAACCTTGGTTTTATGTATGTTTGGTTTAAAGATTCTTCTGGTCTTTTTATGTGAGTGGCTTACACTATTTCCAAAAGATGTTTTTTTACCACAAATTTCGCATAATCTGGACATTTTTTCTCCTGTTTTCTCCTTTATGTTTAAAAATACTTAAATCAAAGGAGATTATTTATTTTAATTAATATAATAGACCAGGAAGGAATATTAGCATTTTATTGTTTACTTTTCAAGGTGAATTGGAAAGTAAACAAAAAAGTAATCAGGCGCAATTAGAAACATTTTTTGATAAGTAAAGTCTTAAAGGATATAGAAAATATCCAGCGGAGAAGTGAAGTGTTAATTAAATAGAAATGAAGCAAATTCTGGTATAGAATATTAAATATTTAATCATTTGATCTTGAAACGGTGGGAACTATGGTTAATGAAATAGATAACCGGGATTTAAAAAAAGTCATTGATATCATAATAGAAAATTTCAAAAAAAACGAAGCAAAAATCAATGATATGAATGTGTTTCCTGTCCCTGATGGAGACACCGGTACCAATATGCTGCTAACTTTAAATTCAATAAGGGAAGAACTCTCGAAACTTAATGATTTTTCCCTGAAAAATGTTCTGGAAAAAGCTTCATTCGGAGCATTGATGGGCGCCAGAGGAAATTCCGGTGTTATATTATCTCAAATACTTAAAGGTTTTTTCGATGTTATTATAAAATATGACAGCATCAGCATAGAAGTGATAAGAGAAGCCCTGAAATCCTCAAGGAATCTGGCTTATGATTCCGTCCAGGACCCAACCGAAGGCACCATGCTTACGACCATAAAAGATATCTGCGAATTTGTTTATAATTCGACCAATGATACCGATAAAATAGAACTGACGGAACTCCTTGATAAAATCATTTTCGAAACCGAAAAATCTGTTGAAAGAACCACTTTTCTTCTGCCTGTCCTGAAGAAAGCAGGTGTGGTTGATGCAGGAGCGCAGGGTATTCTGGATATATTGATTGGAGCCAGAAAAGCTCTTACCGATATTGGCAGCATAAATAAAAAATTAGAAAGGACACTTATAAAAGTAGGAAGTGCTTCTTCCGGACCCGGCAGCAGCGATAACAACAGCAGCAATAATTCAAAAAGCAATAATCCGGAAAGTGGAGGGGGGGCAAATATACCTGATGCAGGAAAGGATAGTCTGAATGAGGTAAAGAGAAACTACGAGATCAAATATACTTATTGCACAGAATTTTTATTAAAGGGCAGTCGCATAGATCTAGAAAGATTAAGGGAAAGAATCGAAACCTTTGGGGACAGTGCTCTGGTGGTTGGCAATAAAAATCTGGTCAAGATACATGTACATACGAACCAGCCGCATAGGGTTCTGAGAACGGCGCTCCGGGAAGGTACACTTCACGAGATCCAGATTAATAATATGGAGGATCAGAGAACAGAAGCAGCAGGAAAAGAAGAAACGACCGGAGAGAAAGCGGAAGAAAGAAGGGCTCTCATAGCTGTGGTAAACGGTGCAGGGCTGGAAGGAGTATTCAAAAGTATCGGGGTGGATATTATAGTAAGCGGCGGGCAGAGCATGAATCCATCAACTTACGATATAGTAAAAGCAATAAATAGTACCGAATCTTCCGAAGTCATTATTTTTCCAAATAATAAGAACATCATACTGACTGCAAATCAGGCAAAAAAAATCGTCAAGAAAAGAAGTATTTATATAATACCAACAAGAAGCATACCGGCAGGAATATCAGCCATACTCCGGTATAATCCTGATGCAGATATGGAAGAAAATATATCCAATATGGAGGAAGCTGCCAGAAGAACCAAAGACGGAGAAGTAACCCAGGCAGTCAGAGATGCTAATCTCATCACGGTAGGCGAGATAAAAAAGGGAGCATACATAGGCCTTTCAAACGGTAAAGTCAGAATAATATGCGATAACGTCGTGGATGCAACTGTCGACCTCATAAGGGATATTTCAGATTCCACCGAGGAAGTCATTACTTTTTATACTGGTAAGGATCATAAACCTGAAGATATTGAAAATATTAAAAAAAAGATTAAAGAATATTTTCCCAATTTGGACATAGAAGTACATAAGGGTGAGCAACCCTTATATCCTTATATATTTTCAATCGAATGATTTTTTAGATGGTGATGAACTATTAGAATTATTTCAGGTAAATTCAAGGGCAGAAAACTAAAACCCCCATCGGATTATAAAATCAGGCCTACTTTAGACAATGTAAAAGAAAGTATCTTTAACGTTCTTGGAAGTAGAATAGAAGGGTCAAACGTTCTGGATCTGTTTGCCGGAACAGGTTCATTAGGGATCGAATCCTTAAGCAGGAACTGCAGCCTTGCATATTTTGTTGATAAGAGTTTTGAATCAATAGGGCTTATAAGTTATAATATCAACTGCTTAAAAATCGAGGATGAAAAATATAAAATAATCAGAAGTGATGTCGTTGATTTTTTGCGGTCTTACGCAGGTTTCAAGTGGGATATAATCTTTATAGACCCGCCATACAAAATTGAAAGTGGTATAATGAGAGAGATATTTGACATCTTATCTGAAAAAAAGATAACTGGGACCGATACTCTGATCATATATGAGTTTTTTTTCAAGAAAGATATCGAAAAAGAAACAGAAAATTTAAAAATAATTAAGCAATCACATTTTGGAGATAAAAAGGTAGTTTATCTATCTCCTTATTAAGACTAAGAGACGGGAACTTAAGATATGGAAAAAATAGCAGTATGTCCTGGAACATATGATCCGCTTACAGAGGGACATAAGGATATAATTGAAAGATGTTCAAAAATTTTTAGCAAAGTAGTTGTGGCGATATCTAAAGATACCAGGAAAAGACCTTATTACACCCCGGAAAAAAGGGTCGATTTTGCAAAGAGGGCACTAAAGAATCTGGATAATATAGAAGTTATTATATTTGAAGGGCTGCTTGTCGATCTGGCAAAGAAAGTAAAGGCTACAGTCATAATAAAGGGACTCAGGGCTATTTCGGATTTTGAATATGAATTTCAAATGGCGCAGATAAATAAAAAGTTAAATCCGGAAGTAGAGACTATGTTTATGGTTACCAACCCCAGATTTGCATACTTGAGTTCAAGCGCAGTGAAAGAAGTAGCAAGATTCAAGGGCTGTATAGAAGGATTGGTTCCGAAGGAAATAGAGAAGGATATAGTAGAAAGTTTTAAATAAAAATATTTTTAGCAAAAAAATAGGGAGATTAGCATGAATGCATTCGAAATTGTAGATCGGATCGAAGAGTTTCTGGATAAAAGTAAGAGAATTCCGTTTTCATCCAATATAATGGTACATGAGAACGAGATATATGACCTGCTGGATGAACTGCGAAACATATTGCCGGAAGAATTCAAGCAATCCAGATGGATCGTAAAGGAAAGAGAAAATATGATAGAAGAGGCCAAGAGATATTCTGAAAGAATAATAAAGGAAGCAAAGGATAAAGCAGAAACTCTGGTCAGTGAAACCGAAATACTTAAGAATGCCAGCAGGAAATCGGAGGAATTAATGTCCGCAGTAGAAGCCAGGGCAAGAACTATCAGGCTGGAAGCCGAAGATTATGCCGATGAGAAACTCGCAAACCTTGAAGCTATTTTACATAAATTATTGACTGCTATCGAAAAAGGAAGGGAACAATTCACAAGTACTATGGGAACAGGCGAAAAATAATATTGTTGAATAAATAATTTTTTATGATATATTAATGTATTTGTGTGTTTATTTATAACAAGTTTGTAACAAGATATTCAGCAGGAGGTTATAGCGGTGGCGCTTCCAAAAAGTAAAACATCCAAGTCCAAGAGAGATAAGCGTAGAACTCATGATCGGTTAAAAGCAGTAAATGTCGTTGAATGCCCGAGATGCCACAGTAAGAAGATATCGCATAGAGTATGTATAAATTGTGGGTATTATGCCGAACACGAGATAATCATATTTGAAGAGAAGGGCAAAAAGAAAGAAAAGAAGGAAAAGAAAGAAACAAAAGAAGCAAGCAAAGAAAAGTAGGATTTAGAGAACTAAAACCGGAGGTCGTATTTTGAGTTTGCGAAATTTTTTTTGTCCTGATTCTGTTGCAGTAATAGGAGCTGCCAGAGAAGAAGAAAAAGTAGGCCATGTCATTTTTGAAAATATTATAAGCTCAGGGTTCAAGGGCAAGTTATTTGCCATAAACCCCCATGCTGATGAGATTCACTGTATTCAATGCTATCCTTCAATTTTAAACGTACCTGTAAAAGTTGATCTGGCTATAATTGTAATTCCCATGCAGTATGTACTCCAGGCTTTGGAAGAATGTTCCAGGAAAAAAGTTAAATGGGCAATTATTATTTCTGCAGGATTCAAAGAGACAGGAGTAGAGGGTGCAAAAAGGGAAAGTCAGCTGATTGCAAATGCAAAGGAATATGGCATCAGGATACTTGGGCCGAATTGTATGGGCATCATTGATACGGGATGTCCTATAAATGCGACTTTTTCACAACTTATGCCTCCCAAAGGCAGAATAGGTTTTATATCACAATCCGGTGCACTGGGCAGTTCAATACTGGACTGGGCGAAAACTAATAAGATCGGGCTTTCTAAATTTGTATCACTCGGTAATAAGGCAGATATTTCTGAAAATGATTTGTTTGATGACTGGGAAAGCGATGAAAATACAAAAGTTATCACCGCATATCTTGAGGGTGTAAAATATGGCAGGGAATTCATTAAAATATCTTCCAGAGTATCAAAAAAGAAACCCATAATCGTTATAAAATCAGGGAATACAGATGCCGGAGCAAGGGCAGTATCATCTCATACCGGTACCCTTGCCGGTTCGGCAAAAGCTTATGAGGCAGCTTTCAAACAGGCAGGAATCATAAGGGCAAATACCATAAGGGATCTTTTTAATTATGCTACGGCTTTTTCATATCAGCCATTGCCTAAAGGTAAAAAAGTTGCAATAATAACAAATGCAGGCGGTCCCGGCATTATGGCTACAGATGCCTGTGAAAAAAGCAATATATCGCTGACCAGTTTGAGTAAAGAAACTATAGATAAATTAAAAAGTTTTTTACCGGCAGCGGCAAATTTTTATAATCCGATTGATGTACTGGGAGATGCAAGAGCAGACAGGTATAGGAAGACTCTGGAAGTAATTATAAATGATAATAATGTCAATGCAGTAGTGGTGCTTCTTACACCGCAGGCGATGACACAGCCTTTAAAAACAGCAAAGGCGGTTGTGGAAGTATTGGATAAAAGCAGCAGGAGCATTCCGGTAGTGACAAGTTTTATAGGAGGTACTGAAGTCGCGAGAGCAGTAAAATTTTTAACCGAAAATAATATTCCGAGTTTTGATATTCCGGAGGAAGCGGTAGATACATTGGGAGTAATGATGGACCATACCGATTGGAAATCCAGATTGAGTTATCCTATTGAGAGTTTTGATGTTGACAGGGGAAAAGTTAAAAGTATATTCGACCGCTGTAAAGTTGAAGAAAGATTGGAACTTGGAGAATTGGAAGCAAGAGAAATTTTGAAAGCCTATGGTATAAGTGTGCCGGAAGCTGAATTGGCATCAGATATAAAGGCGGCCAAAGAAATTGCAAAAAGAATAGGATATCCGCTGGTACTTAAAATCGTTTCTCCGAATATTTTACATAAGACCGATGTTGGCGGTGTAAGGGTTGGAATAGAAAATGAAAAGGAACTTGAGGAATGTTATGATGACATTCTTTTTCACGTAAAAAGATATATGCCTGATGTCAATATCAGGGGTATTCTGGTTCAGGAATTTATAAGGGATAAAAAAGAAACTATTATTGGTGTGAATGAAGATCCGCAATTTGGGCCCATGATCATGTTTGGGCTCGGGGGAATATATGTCGAAGCATTAAAAGATGTTTCTTTTAGGATTGCTCCTCTAAGCAGACAGGTAGCCGGTGAGATGATAGAAGAAGTCAAGACCGTTAGTCTTCTTAAAGGGACAAGAGGCGAAGTTCCATCAGATATTAAAAGCATTATCGAAATCATACTTAAAGTTTCCCAGCTGGTTATGGATTTTCCGGAAATAGTAGAAATGGATATAAATCCTTTGTTCGTGAAAAAACAGGGTGAGGGATCCATAGCGGGAGATGCAAGAATAAGGATAGGAGGTTAAAATGGTACCGTTATTTTTTATTTCGAACCAGCCTTTTTCAGGAAAGAGTTCGATGTGTGTGGGCGTAGGAAAATTATTTGCCGAAAAAGGTCTGAGAGTAGGATACATGAAACCAGTGGGGACTCTGCCAACACGGGTAGGAGGAGTTACTACGGACGAAGATGCTCAATATATCTCAAATATACTTGATGTAAAAGAAAAGCTTGAAGATATATGCCCAATCGTGCTTACCCAGCAATACAGCAGGGAAGGTCTGAAGGACGAGAATTTTTCTAAGGGATTTATTGATTTAATTGAAAATGCTTATAAGAGAATTCAAAAAGATAAAGATATCATAATACTGGAAGGAGCCAAAAGTATAGAGGATGGTTACTTTCTGGGAATATCAGCAAACAAGATCTGCGCAAAGCTTGGTGCCAGTGCAGTCATGGTGATTAAATATAGTACCGAAATAGTAGATCAGATAGTGTATGCAAAGGAATTCCTGGGTGACTGTCTGATGGGAATAATCATAAATTGGATACCGAGAAGTCAGATGGATTTTCTCGAAGAACTCGTAATTCCTTACCTCGAGAAACACAAGATAGAAGTTTTAGGACATGTAGCTTCTGATAAAATGCTGTCTTCGGTAAGCGTAAGGGAAATGGCTGAAATTTTAGGCGGCCAGATAATTTGTGCCGAAGATAAAGTGGATGAACTGGTGGAAACATTTATGGTCGGAGCAATGGGCCAGGAACAGGCATTAAAGTTTTTCAGAAGAAAAGCCAATAAAGCGGTTATAACCGGCGGCGACAGAGCAGATGTTCAGCTGGCGGCTCTGGAGACACCTACAAAATGCCTTATACTTACCGGTAACTTTCAACCGAGTACCGTTGTCCTGGGGAGAGCCGAGGAATTGGGTGTACCTATGATTCTGGTCAATTTTGATACTCTGACCGCTGTAGAAAGGGTTGGAGAAATTATCGGTCATGTAAGGTTCCATGAGATTAAAAAGATAAATAAGATAATAGATGTGGTACGAGAATTTATCAATATTGACAGGTTAATGGAGATATCAAAAAAATAGCTACAGTCGATGGTCTAGGATGGTAGAGTTCGATTCGAATAATTATTCAATTATTATAGACGCAATGGGTGGAGATTTTGCTCCCGAAGAGATAGTCAAGGGTTCCGTGGAAGCCAGAATAGATTATGGAGCAAAAATCAAGCTGGTGGGGAATCCGGATAAGATAAAGAACGCAGCAGTTTCAAGCGGGCTGGATCTGAATGGTATAGAAATTGTTCCCAGTTCCCAGGAAGTAGGAATGTGTGAATTTCCCTCGGAAGTATTAAGGAAAAAAAAGGATTCCTCGATCTTTATAGGTTCGCAGCTTGTATCCCAGGGTAAAGGAGATGTCTTTATCTCTGCCGGTAATACCGGTGCGGTAATGGCGTGTTCCCTTTTCAACATGAAAAGAATAGAAAATGTATACAGGCCAGCCATTGCTGTGGTTATACCACTGGGGGATAGAAAGTTTGTATTGATAGATGCCGGTGCCAATGCCGATTGTAAGCCTCCTTATCTAAAACAATTTGCCATTATGGGAAAAATTTATTCCGAAAATATTTTAGGAATAAAGAATCCAAAAGTCGCTCTGGTCAATATAGGTGAAGAGGAAAAGAAGGGAAATGAACTAAGTGTCGAGAGTTATAAATTACTCAAGGATTATCCGGGGATCAACTTTACCGGAAACATTGAAGGCAGAGAACTGTTTGAAGGGAGAACAGATGTCGCTGTGTGCGACGGTTTTGTGGGAAATGTGATATTGAAATTGGTAGAGGGCATGGCAAATTTCTTTTTCGGTGAAATAAAAAAAATCCTGAAGTCGGGCACTATGGCAAAACTTTCAGCTTTGACCTTAAAGGGTCCTCTTGTAAATATGAAAAAAAGATTTGATTACGAAGAGTATGGAGGCGCACAGCTTCTGGGATTAAACGGACTTGTGATTATTTCGCACGGAAGTTCAAAATCTAAAGCAATAAAAAGTGCGGTAAGAGCCGCTATCGAGAGCCTGAAAAACAATTTGATAAGTAAGATCAGTGAAGAAATCAATAATATAAATCAATAATATAAAGAAGAATAAAAGTAAAAGGAGTGAGAATGGGAAATTTTGACAAGCTTAAAGAGGTTTTGGTTGAAGTGCTGGGTGCGAAGGAAGAAGATATAAAGGCTGAGAGTAAATTTGTTGATGACCTGGGAGCCGACTCGCTTGATTTAGTGGAACTAATTATGGCATTTGAAGATAAATTCGGAGTAGAAATAAGTGACGAAGATGCCGAAAAGATCATCTCAGTAAAAGATGCGCTTGATTATATAGAATCTCATTCCAAAAAATAATCCTGGAATATATAAATAGTCTTATATTATGCTTCCCAAGGTGGCGAGATTTTTTCGATGAAAAATAACGAAGAGGGTTTACACGTCAGAGTAAAGGACTGGTTAAGAAAACTGGGAATCGATGCCTCGGATTTGGAAATATATATACAAAGCCTGACTCACAGATCTTTTGCGCGCCAGATAAATATTCAGTCCAGAGGTAACGAACAGCTGGAATTTTTGGGTGACAGTGTGCTGTCTTTAATCATCACGTCGTATTTATATAAAAAATATGGCGATTTTACGGAAGGAAAGATGGCAAAGGTAAGGGCAGCCCTGGTCAGCAGAAGGACACTTTTTAGAATAGCAAGAGAGATAAAAATAGACAGGCAGATACTTTTAAGCGAGAATGAGGAATCCTGCAAGGGAAGGAAAAAAATATCTATTTTGGCCGATAGTCTGGAAGCGCTTATCGGTGCCATTTATATAGATAAGGGAATAGATTTTACAATGAACTGGGTTCTGGGAAGATATAGTGAAAAGATCGAGGAAAATATCAAGACTCCGGAAATCACTGATTACAAGACCTATCTTCAGGAAGTTGTTCAGGCTGATTACTCCAAACTTGCAAAATATAAACTCATCAGATCCAATGGCCCCGACCACAATAGATCATTCTTCTCCGTGGTAACCGTTGATGACAAAGTAATCGGAAAAGGTAAAGGGAAGAGTAAAAAAGATTCCGAGCAGGATGCAGCAAAAAATACTTTGAAGACTCTCTATAAACTAAATTTATAATTTTATATTTTGGGAATCAAATTTGTACTTAAAGAACATAACACTCCGCGGTTTTAAATCTTTTAAAAATAAAAGCCAATTATTCTTTGAACCTGGTATCAGTGTCATCGTGGGTCCCAATGGGAGCGGGAAAAGCAATATCGCTGACGCTATCTCCTGGGTTCTGGGCGAGCAAAGCCCCAGTTCCCTGCGTGGAAGCTCTATGGGAGATGTGATTTTTAAAAGTAAAAACGAAGAAATGGCCATTGCCGAAGTATCGCTTCTGTTCGATAACTCCAATAAATTATTTAATACGGAATTCGAAGAAGTTAAATTTACAAGAAGGGTTTTTACCCGCGGGGGAAGTGAGTATTTCATAAATTCCTCGCCCTGCAGGTTGCTGGATATCCAGGATTTGACTTCTGACAGTGGTATAGGTAAAGGCCTGCATATTATTATAAATCAGGGTCAGATAAATGAAATTGCCGTTCTTAAACCCATCGAAAGGAAAGCAATAATCGATGAGGTTCTGGGGATATCGAAACATAAAAATAGGAGGGATAAATCCATAAATAAACTTCAAAAAGTTAAAAACGATATCGAAAGAATAGACGATTTGATGGAAGAAATAAAAAGGACCATGGATCCCCTGGAAATCGAAGCAAAAAGAGCCCAGAAATATGCAGAAATTTCAAATCTTCTGAAAAGCGAAGAGATCTCTCTATCTATCGGAAGTCTCAATAAGTTAAACAAAGAATGGGAAGATGAAAATGAGTCTTATTGTAAAAATAATGAAAGCTTAAAAGAAATCAACGGTAAGATTTCGATTATAGAAAAAGAAAAAGATGATTTTTTGGAAAATACCATTAAAAACCGGGATGAGTATGAATCATGGAAAAATAAAACCGATTTATTTAATTCTCTAAAGAATAATCTTGAAAACATAGCAGCTCTGATTGGGAGCAAAAAGAATGTGTTCGGTACATTATATAATATGTTTGATCTTCAATTTAAGGGCGGTATCGAAAATGTGAAAGTTCCTCAGGACTTATCTGAGGTTGATAAGGAATATGTCGGAATGTCTTTTCTGGAAAAGATTTCGAAAGGTCTCAAGAAAATCGATGGACTGCTGATGGAACTACTGAAAAATGTGAAGAAGAAGTTAAAAGATGAGGACAGCACCTATTATATTGAAAATGAAAAAAAGCCGATCTCGGAAGAAATTGGGAAATTACAAGAAATAATCGATACTGTCATGAAGCATGAAGTAAAGGAAAGGGGAAAAGAAACAAAGGAAACAGATACCGTAAAAATCGAGAATTTTAAAAAAAGAATGGAATGGGCCGGCAGTATCAGGGATTTTTGCAATACCAACAGGGAAAGATCGAAAAATATATATTTGCTTCTAAATGGTCTTCTGATGGTTTCGGAAAATATAAAAAAGAAACTTTACCAGCAGTTTGAGAGAAGAAGCAAGTCGATTTCGGAAAACCAGAACAAGTCAAACGAATTCGAAAACCAGATTAGCCTTTTGAATAACTCCAGATCAAGCATGGAAAATGCTATGTTCAAGGCTGAACTTAAAAAGGAACAAATAAAAGAAAGAGTGGAAACTATAACCGGAAACATCGTTGATAATTATAACGTATCGATTGATTATGCTTTAAAGAGCTATGAACCAACCACTAATATAAGGGAGTCCGAAATAAAAGTAAGAAAGTTTAAAAATGAGATAAAAGGATACGGAATGGTCAACCCAAATGCAGCCCTTGAATACAGCAGGATCAAAAAAAGATATGATTTTCTGGAAGGTCAGAGGACCGATCTCGTTGAAAGTAAGAAAAACCTGGAGGAACTTATTAAAGAGATAAACGATAGAATATCCGATTACTTCTTTAAAAAATTTGATGAGATAAACAGGTGCTTTAAAAATTACTTTAAGATCCTCTTCCCCTTAGGCGAAGGTGAGATGCAGCTTGAAAAAAGCGATGGCGCCGGTGACGATGAGATAGGAGTGGATCTCAAGGTAGATATTGGCAGCAGTAAGTTTGTGCCACTTTCTCTCCTATCGGGAGGAGAGAAGTCTTTGATATCCATAGCGTTTCTTTTCTCTATTTACTCCATGAATTCTTCTCCTTTTTATGTCTTTGATGAAGTGGACGCTTCTCTGGACGATGCCAATATCAACCGTTTTCTGGTTCTGGTCAAAAAATTTTCCGAGAAGCAGCAGATAATATTGATTACCCACCAGAAAAAAACAATGGAAATTGCAGATACTATTTACGGGGTGACCATGCAGTCAAACGGGATCTCGAAAATAATTTCGGAAAAAATCGGAAAGAAATATGCTGAGATTAATTAAGAATCTAAACAATATCTGGAACAAATTCAAAAATGACCATAAATCTTTCTGGGATGAGCTGGAAGAACAGATGGTTGCAAGCGATATCAGTATTAATACTACCGGCAAGATACTAGCGGAAGTAAAGAAGCATGTTTACAGTGAAAATATAAATGATATCGAAAAAATAAAGGCACTTCTGAAGGAACAGATCATAGAAATTCTTAAGCCCGATGGAGGAGGTGGTTTAAAAATATCACCCGCACCCCCCACGGTATTTTTGATCGTGGGCGTAAATGGAACGGGTAAGACCACTTCGGTTGCAAAGTTAGCAAGTATGTTTAAGGGAAAAGGTAAGAAAGTCTTGATATCGGCTGCCGATACATACAGATCTGCTGCGGTGGAACAGATACAGCATTATGCCGAAAAGCTGGATCTGGATATCGTCTATCACCAGAAGTTTTCCGATCCGGGTGCCGTAGTATATGACAGCCTTGAAAAGGCAAAAGCCAGAGGAATCGATCTGGTCATAATCGATACTGCCGGCAGGATGCAGACTTCTTACAATCTTATGGAGGAGCTTAAAAAAATAAAAAAAGTGATAATGAAGAGAATCGATCGGGAAGTAGACGAAATACTGCTTGTAATCGATTCCACTACGGGACAGAACGCCAGGAATCAGGCGGAACTTTTCAACAATTCATTGAATCTGACCGGAATTATTCTGACTAAAATAGACAGCACTTCCAGGGGAGGGATAGTGCTTACAATAAAAAATGATCTGAGTATACCGATAAAACTGTTTACCGATGGTGAAAAACTGGATAACATACATTATTTTGATCCTGTAGAGTTTACAGAATCTATATTCTCCTGATAACTGATTCAGAGTGGAGGGGATTTAACTATGTTCGATCTGCTGACAAGCAAGTTTGAGAATCTGTTTTATAAAATAAGAAATAAAGGGAAATTGAGCTCCAGTGACCTTGATGATGCCCTGAGGGAAATCAAGCTGGCACTACTGGAAGCTGACGTGAATTTCAAGGTAGTAAAGGAATTCCTGGAGAATGTAAAAACAAAGGCAATAGGTGAAAAGATACTGGAAAGTTTGACCCCCTATCAGCAGGTGGTAAAAATAGTAAATGAGGAAATTAAAGGAATGCTCGGTTCGACCAGCAGTGGTATTGTTTTTGCCCCCAAAGGACCTACGATCATAATGACCGTGGGACTCCAGGGTACCGGAAAAACTTCTTCTGTCATTAAATTAGCAAATTTTTTAGGCAGTAAATTCCAGAAAAAAGTATCCATTGTTGCTGCGGATATATACCGGCCGGCGGCAGTATTGCAGCTTGAGGACATGGCAAAAAATATAGCCGTGGATGTTTATTCGGAAAGCAATTCGGATCCGGTATCGATATCTGCAAAGGGAGTAGAATTATTTAAAAAATCCGGAAGTGATGTGATTATAATCGATACTGCCGGAAGATTACATATAGATGAAAAAATGATGAAAGAGATTGTAGATATCAGAAGTAAAGTAAATCCTCACCAGATATTTTTAGTACTGGATGCCATGACGGGGCAGGAAGCGGTAAATATCGCCTCGACCTTTAACCAGAAAGTCGAATGTGATGGAATAATTTTAACCAAACTGGACAGTGATACCAGAGGAGGTGCGGCGCTCTCTGTTTATTATGTGGTTAAAAAGCCGATAAAATTTATATCCAGCGGAGAGAGAATAGAGGATTTCGACATATTTTATCCGGACAGAATAGCTTCCAGAATACTGGGAATGGGGGACATCCTGACTCTGGTTGAAAAAGCAGAAAAAGTGGTAAGCGAAAAAGAGGCAAAGATATTAGAAGAAAAGATCTATAAAAATGAGCTGAACTTCGAAGATTTTGTCGGACAGTTGAGGAGTATAAAGAAAATGGGATCACTGGATAAAATATTTTCGATGCTGCCCATAGCCAATAAAAACAAGATATTCAAGAAAATAAATCTGGATGATTCTTATATATCCCGCATAGAAGCAATAATTAATTCAATGACTGTGGAGGAGAGAAGAAAACCTCATATAATCAACGGAAGCAGGAGAAAAAGGATAGCAAGAGGAAGCGGGAGTCCGGTATCGGAAGTGAATAAACTGCTCCTGCAATTCAGCAAAACAAGGCAGATGATGAAACAATTTTCAGGGCAAAAAGGGAGATTTAATCTTCCTACCGGTAATTTGTAGATAAAAAATATTTTGCAAGTTTTATAGAAAAATATATAATTATTAGAACGAAAAACTAACAATCAAAGAATTTGGAGGTTACAGGTTGAGTGTAAAGATAAGACTGACCAGGATGGGTTCAAGAAAACAGCCCTTTTATAGAATCGTTGTAGCAGATATCAGATCACCAAGAGACGGAAGGTTCATTGAAAAAATAGGTATATACGACCCTAAAAGTGATCCATCCAGAATAGAAGTGAATAAAGAAAAGGCTCTTGATTGGATAAAGAAAGGTGCAAAACCTACAAATACAGTTCAAAAGCTTTTTGATAAGATTGATTTAAAGAAGTAGTTATTACAATTTAGACTGGAGGTAAAAGTGAAAGAACTACTGGAGTACATGGTAAAAGAGCTAGTTGACAGCCCGGATAATGTAGAAATTACAGAAGAGGAGGAAGATGAAAAAACAGTAATCTTCAAGCTTAAAGTAGCTGAAGAGGATCTGGGAAAAGTAATAGGAAAAAAAGGAAGAACTGCAAACGCTCTAAGGGTCATAATGAGAGCTGCATCTGCTAAAAGAGGTAAATCCTCTATAGTAAAAATAATGGATTGATAATTTAATATATAAGCATAGATAGATTTATTTTAACGGGCATCAGTAAATGTCGGAAATAAATGTAGATGCAAGATTAATTGGGATAATCGGTAAGCCGCATGGAATAAAAGGAGAAACAGTTATGATGTTGCTTACTGATTATCCCAAATCTATTAAAAGGGGAGATATACTTTTTTTTGATGAAGGATGCACCCGGAAAGCAGAAGTAGAAAATATCAGATGGAAAAAAGAAGATAAACCGGAAACTTCGATTATAAAATTCAAAGGCATTGACAGCAGAAATGCCGCTTGTGATTTAAAAGGAATAAGTGTCTTCCGCCTCATAAAAGACAGTCCGTTACCGGAGAATAACCAGTACTGGATAGATGATATTCTTGAGTGTACGGTTTACACAAAAAACGGAGTCCTTATTGGTAAGGTAATAAATGTCGAGAAATTTACTTCCAATGATAATCTGGCTGTAAGAGTAGATAATAAGATTTTAAAACTAAATATAGACGGCGATATTCTTTATGTTCCGGTTATTGAAAATTATATAGACAGCATAGATTTGAAAAACAAAAAGATTATATTAAAAAAAGTCCCGGAATATATATAAGATTATTATTTTTTCATTTTTATAAGTCTTTTAAGATCTTTCACTTGAGAAAATGCTAAAAATAGATATCATAACGATTTTTCCAAGAATGTTTGAAAATATCCCTGAATTCGGGATTATAAAAGAAGCATTCAAAAAAAATATCTGCAGGTTGAATATCTACAATTTAAGGAATTTTACACCTTATAAACAGGGGAAGATCGATGACAGACCTTACGGCGGAGGTCCCGGAATGGTTCTAATGCCGGAACCAATAGATAAAGCTATTAGTTTTATCAAGAGACGAAGTCAAGTCAAGAATAAGGAAAAACAAAAAGTAGTCCTGCTTTCTCCCGGAGGAGAAAGATTAAATCAGAATAAGCTAAAATATATGTCAGGCCTTGAAAATATTATCGTTATTTGCGGAAGATATGAGGGGGTCGATGAAAGGGTCGTCGAATCTATGGTAGATTTTGAGATCTCTATAGGTGATTATGTACTCTCCGGCGGAGAAATCCCTGCAATGGTTTTGATAGACGGGATAATAAGATTGCTTCCGGGTGTAGTCGGAAAAGCGGAATCTTTAAGATCGGAATCTTTTGAAAAAAATTTACTTGATTACCCCCAGTATACGAGACCGCCGGTTTTTAAGGGGATGTCCGTTCCGGAAATTCTTTTGAGCGGGAATCATAAAGACATAGAGAAATGGAGAAAAGAAAAATCAATAGAAATGACCAGAAAAAGAAGACCGGATTTATTTGACAAAGACTGTTAAATTAATTATATTTGTTTGGTTCTTATTTGAATGAAAAAGAAACAGGCTGGAGAAAAAAATGAATAAATTGGATAAGATAGAGAGTAAATATTTAAAAAACGATATACCCCAGTTCGGTCCGGGTGATAAATTAAAGGTCAAAATAAAGATCAGCGAAGAGAATAAAGACAGAAGTCAGACCTTTGAAGGTGTTGTAATCGCGATCAAAGGTTCCGGAATCAGCAAGACATTTACAGTAAGAAAAATCTCTTTCAATAATGTAGGAGTAGAAAGAACATTTCTTGTTAATTCACCCATAATCCAGTCTATAGAAAGGGTAGGCGAAGGCCTGACAAGAAGGGCCAAATTATATTACCTCCGGGATACGATCGGCAAGAAGTCAAAAATCAAATTTAAATAATGCAGCAGTAATTGGGCTTTTATATTAATGCCTATTGAAAATAAACAGGTTAATACCAGAAAAAGAAAAATCTTCAAGGAATTTTTGATATATGTCATCATCGTTTTAGCCGCAGTAGTATCAGCCACATTAATAAGAATTTATATATTAGAACCTTTCATTGTTCCCACACCTTCGATGGAACCTATGCTGGAAGTGGGGGATAAAGTAATAATCAACAAGCTTGCATATAAATTCGGCAGTGTAAAAAGAGGAGATATCGTAGCATTTCATTCTCCCATAGAAAAAAAGGATCTTGTAAAAAGAGCAATTGCAATAGAAGGGGATGAAATTACTCTCACTACCGAAGGCGAGATTTTCGTTAATGGAGAAAAAATCGTTGAAGATTATC
The DNA here is from genome assembly GCA_036514895.1 of Candidatus Humimicrobiaceae bacterium. Classification (GTDB taxonomy): domain Bacteria; phylum Actinomycetota; class Humimicrobiia; order Humimicrobiales; family Humimicrobiaceae; genus Hydromicrobium. Next base: position 1,239 of record DATBWH010000040.1, on the reverse strand, counting down.
TTCCGTCTGATCAAGATATTTTTTATATAAACCAGACCGTAACTGTTGGCGAAAACGAATTATTCGTAATGGGAGATAACAGAAACAACAGTTTTGACAGCAGGTTTTTTGGGACAATTCCGGAGGAAGATGTATTCGGAGAATTTGTCATAATCTACTGGCCGCCGTCAAGATGGTAATTTTTTTGGCACAATGGAGTTCAAAGAAATAAAAAGACTGCTGGATCTACGCTGTTATGAAGACAATCTGTATATGGCAGGTTATGAAAAAATAGCAGGTGTAGATGAAGTAGGAAGAGGCTCACTCGCAGGTCCACTGGTTGCTGCGGCTGTCATACTGGATAAGAATAAACTGATAATAGAAGATATAAATGATTCCAAGAAGCTTCCTTCAGATAAAAGAAAATATATTTTTAAAAAAATAATAAAAAGCTGCCTCTGCTGGTCAATAGTAAAGATCCCTTCCGATGAAATCGACAGCCTATCAATAACCAGGGCGAATGCACTTGCATTTAAGAAAGCGATTGACGCTTTGAAAATAAAACCGGATATTATTTTAGCTGATTATATCAGTGTGGATATGGGTATCGAATATTTACCCATTGTCAATGGCGATAGTCTAAGTATATCAGTCGCTGCAGCTTCGATAATCGCCAAGGTAATCAGAGATCGTATAATGCTCAAGTTTTCAAGGTATTATCCCGAATATGGATTTGAACAAAACAAAGGTTACGGTACCAGAAAACATCTAAAATCCTTACAAATGTATGGACCTACAAATATTCACAGAGTATCTTACAGAGGTGTTTTAAGTTAGCAGTCCGAGTAAAATAATCATAGGAAAAGCCGGGGAATTTATTGCCCAAAAATACCTGGAAGAGGAAGGATATTTTGTATTAGAAAAAAATTACAGGACGAGATACGGTGAAATAGATATAATTGCCAGAAAGAGCAGTAATTTGATTTTTGCTGAAGTCAAAACCAGGACCAGTCTCGAATATGGGCATCCTCTGGAAGCAGTAAATAGATTAAAAGTGTCAAAAATAAAAAAGGTGGCCAGTCTGTATATCACTTCTAACAGACTTTCGGAATATAATCCCAGCTTTAATATTATTTCCATTATCATAGGCAGAAGTTTTATCGAGGAAATAGCAATAAAAGAAAATACGCTGCTGCAAGAAATAACCTCATGTGGTGCTCTTAAAAATAGTAAAAAGATAAAAATCGAGCATATAGAAAA
>DATBWH010000039.1:0-6030 GCA_036514895.1 Candidatus Humimicrobiaceae bacterium | reverse complement strand
GATTTTAAAAATAAAATAGGCAGGACCAATTTTGCCCGGGTAGTACTTGAAAAAAAAGATGACAGGTATTTTTTCCGCTCTACCGGTATACAGGGATCAGGCATATTAACCTCTATGGTGAAAGCTGATGGCATTGCAGTTCTTCCGGAAGATGCCGGTGACATTAAAAAGGATAGTGAGGTTGAAGTTTTTTTATTAAAAGGGTAGGCAAATTCAAAAGTTGCAATAGTATACGGGGTCATAGTATAAGGAGATCCGGAAAAAGTTTGAAAATTTATATTTCAAATAATATAATCAAGTTCAAGCATAAATTATAAATAAGTAATATTTAAAAAAATAAATTTGTCTCCGACTTAAATTTTCTAAGGCTTTGAAGCTATGAAGTTTAAGCGGTAGGGTTGATTTGGAAACGGATTAGCCTCCCATGTTTGGAAAGGAGACTTAGTTTGGGTTATTATATTAAGCCAGCAAGAGCTCCTTGCTGGCTTTTTTATTTTGTGCTAAGCATGGGTCTTGCTTGATTAAATTTACTTTTCAAATCTATGTATTTTTTATTTTTAGTTGCCAAAAATCATAGAAGTAAAAAAGTTAATAAAAGAACAATAAAACAAATACAGCAAAAAAATAAGACATTAAAAAGATAATAAAAGCAGTATAAATAAAAAAATAAAAACAATGAAAATAGTAAGAAAAGACAAAAATAAACATTTATGAAAATGTCAAAGTAAAAGGAGAAAATAAATTAAAAAACTGAAAGTCTTGTTTGTACTTCTTATTGTAATACTGATTGCCGCAGTACTGTGCTTACCATCTACAGGTTGCGCGAATGATAAAGATCTTATACTTGCCTCCACTACAAGTACTCAGGATAGCGGTCTTTTCGATATTCTACTACCAGCATTTGAAGAAGCAACAGGCTACAAAGTAAAGGTTATTGCAGTTGGTACCGGAGAAGCTATTGAGCTTGGGGAAAAAGGAGAAACTGATGTAATACTGGTTCACTCGAGAAAAGAAGAAGATCAGTTTGTTGAAAAAGGGTATGGAGTAAATAGAAAAGATGTAATGCATAATGATTTTCTTATCGTTGGCCCAAAAGAAGATCCTGCACAAATTTCTGGAATGACTTTAGCTGCAGATGCCTTCAAAGCAATTACCGATACTAAAAGTCTATTTGTATCCAGGGGAGATGATTCAGGTACACATAAAAAAGAGTTATCAGTATGGGAAAAGCTGGCAGTTACTCCTTCAGAAGATTGGTATATTGAAACCGGGCAGAGCATGGGAGAAACATTAAAAATTACCGATGAAAAAGAGGGTTACACCCTTACAGATAATGGCACATGGCTTGCACAGAAGGAAAACTTCACACTTATAGAACTGGTAAAGGGTGACGAGATATTATATAACCCTTATGGCGTTATTGCAGTGAATCCTGAAAAACACCCGGATTTAAAAATTAATTATGAGGGAGCAATGGCTTTCATAAACTGGATAATAGGTCAAGAAGGACAGGAAATTATTAAAGAGTTTGGTGTAGAAAAATATGGTCAACCTTTATTCTATCCAGATGCCATAAAGTAATTTATTACATTTATTTTTATTACATGCAGAGGCGATTTATAATATTAATGCAATATATATTTATAAAATGGTATACACTTTTAATAGGCAGTTTTACTAACTGCCTATTAAAACTATTAATAATTATTAATGTTTCTTAACAAATATGGAACTTATTTGGGAAGGCATAAAACAAGCATTTATTTTATTGTTTTCTGGAAACAGGGAAGTCTACGAAATAGTTCTTCTTACAATAAGAGTATCAGGTACTGCGGTTATAATTTCAATGGTGATTGGAATGTCTGTCGGGCTTGCAGTAGGATTGAATAATTTTAAAGGAAAGAGGTTTGTAATAGCAATTATAAATACTGGAATGGGACTTCCGCCTGTTGCTGTAGGTCTTATTGTCTGTGTATTATTATGGAGAAGCGGTCCTCTGGGTTTATTAGGACTTATATACACACCGACTGCTATGATTATCGCCCAGGTGCTTATCGCTTCTCCAATAGTCGCAGGTATTACTCTTGCGGCAGTGCAGCAGATCAATCCAAAACTAAAACTGCAGGCTCTATCGCTTGGTGCCAGTGGCTGGCAGGTTTTATGGATTATTATAAGGGAAGCAAAACTGCCAGCCTTTGCAGCCGTGATGGCAGGTTTTGGAGGTATAATCTCTGAAGTCGGTGCAGTTATGATGGTAGGTGGAAATATAAAAGGGCAGACCAGGGTTCTTACAACTGCTACTGTTCAGATGGTTAGGATGGGTCAGCTCGAAATAGCAATTGCACTTGTAATAATACTTTTAATCCTTGCTTTTAGTGTAAATTTAATTTTGACTTTGATCCAGCAGAAAGAGAATAAAACATGGGCACAGAGATTCTGGAGATAAAAAATTTAGAAAAGAAATATCCAGGTGGATTTGGATTAAAAATTGATTATCTTTCGGTTAAAGAAAATAAGATTCTTGTCATGATAGGACCAAATGGTTCTGGTAAATCCACATTAATCAGGCTTATTAATCTTCTTGAAGAACCTGACAGCGGAATAATTATTTTTAATGGTTCCAATATGCTAGGGGAAAAAGTGGACAGGATCAAAATCAGAAAGTCTATGTCGGTTGTTTTTCAGGAACCCCTTCTTTTTTCTACTTCTGTTTATAATAATATCCTGATGGGTTTAAATATAAGAAAAATTAAGGTGCAACAAAGAAAAGAAACCTTTAATTTTCTTATTGAAAAACTTAAGTTAGATAAACTTCTGGGAAGGAATCCGAAAAGTTTATCTGGTGGAGAACAGCAGAGAGCAGCACTTGCAAGAGCTCTAATACTGGAACCGAAGTTGCTTCTGCTTGATGAGCCTCTTGCAAACATAGATCCGGTCTTGCGTGAAGAATTAAGATCGGATATTTTTGATATTTTAAAAAGTATTGGTAGGTCTACCATTTATGTAACCCATGATAGAAATGAAGCAATGATAATTGCAGATGATATTGCTGTAATAAATGAAGGAAAAGTTGAACAGTTTGGAAAGAAGGATGAGATTTTTAGAAAACCTACCAGCGGATTCGTTGCAAAGTTTGTTGGAGTTGAAACTCTTGTTGAAGGCATTATTTTTGAATGCAGGGACAATGTCTGCAGAATTATGATTAAAGCCAATAATAAAAGGCAAAGTACTGATATTACTGATAATGCTGGTTATAGAAATGGACAGAACATTGAAATTTTTGTTGTAGCTGATGCTAAACCTGGAGAGAAAGTAACACTTGCAATCAGACCCGAAGATGTGACTTTATATAATGTTCATATGCCACATGAGATGTCATCAGCGATGAATTCATTTACAGGTGTTATAATTGATATTCGGGATGTTGGTATATTCAAAAAGGTTGAAATTGATTGTGGGTTTAAACTTGTTTCCTTTGTGACCCAGAATTCAATTGAAAGACTCGGTCTTGCAGAAGGAAAAAATATCACTGCTTCAATTAAGGCAAGTTCTGTTCACCTGTTTAAGAGCTGAGAAATAAATGAATGATTATTTAATTGACAGTTATAATAGAAAAATTGATTACCTTAGATTATCTGTTACCGATAGATGCAACTTAAGATGTATATACTGTATGCCTTCAAATGGTATAAAGCTTTATAGGCGAAGTGATGTTTTGTCATATGAAGAAATTTTAAAAGCAGTTGAAATGCTTACAGAATTAGGAGTAAAAAAGATCAGGATTACTGGTGGAGAGCCCTTATTAAGAGAAAATATACTTGAGCTTATCGAATTTCTTGGCAAAATTAAGGGTATTGATAACATTTCACTAACTACAAATGGTATCCTCCTTTCAAAATATGTAAAAAAACTTAAAAACCTTGGAATTGAAAGGATTAATATCAGTTTAGACACCCTCGACGCTCATAAGTATAAAGAGATAACCAGGGGTGGAGATCTAAAAATAGTTTTGAATGCAATAGACAAGGCTTTAAAAATCGAAATTAATAATATAAAAATAAACGTTGTAATGTCTGATTATCTTGATAAAAAGGATATAGAAAGGTTTATTAACATGGCATTTAATAAACCAGTTCATATAAGGTTTATTGAGGTTATGCAGGTGCCATTTTTGCATGAAAATTCTTTTAATATAGAATGCAGCAGCTCTTCTGATTTAAAAGCCCAGAATCATTTTGGACTTCCAGATTATAGTATTATTTTAAAAAGAATACTTCTCGTTATGAAAAAACTGGGAGACTTTGTAAGAGATGATAAACCTTTAGGTTTTGGTCCAGCAATTTATTATAAGGCAAAGGGCATCAAGGGTTCTATTGGTTTTATTTTAAACGATAAAATTTACTGCAGTGCATGTAACAGATTAAGGCTCAGCTCGTCAGGAAATTTAAAGCTTTGTTTATTTTCTGATTTGAAACTGGATTTAAAAGAAAGGCTAAGACAGGGAAAACAAAAGAAAGAAATCAAATCTGAAATTGTAGATTTTGTAAAAACAAAACCTGAAAACAGGGAGGTAAGCTGCAGGTTTAATAATAAAATTAATTATAAAAACAATAAAGGTATGGACTCTTTTAACCTTAAGCTTTCTGATTATATGAGTAAAATCGGAGGTTAGTCAATATGAATGATCTTACGCATCTGGACAGTAAAGGAAAAGCCAGGATGGTGGATGTATCTAAAAAAATAGAAACACTAAGGACCGCAAGAGCCTGCGGTTATATAATCCTTAATGAAGAAATTATAGACAAGATAAAAAATAACAATCTGCAGAAGGGTGATGCCATTTCTGTTGCTAAGATTGCAGGTATAAATGCGGCAAAAAAGACCTGGGAGCTTATACCTCTGTGCCATCAGATAAAATTAAGCAGCATTGATTTAAATTTTGATATAGATGAGAGTGAAAATAAAATTATTGTTACCTCTTTTATCAAGGGTTTTGATAAGACCGGAGTGGAAATGGAAGCTCTCATGGCCGTAAGTATTAGTCTGCTGACTATTTATGATATGTGTAAGGCAGTTTCAAAAGAAATGAGAATAGAGGGTATAGAACTTCTGGAAAAAACCGGAGGGAAAACCAATTATTTTAAAAAGTCCTGAAGATGGAGAATGCTGTATTTTGAAAAATAAGGGTGAAATAATTTCTATAAATGTAAGTAAAAATAAAGGTAGCAAAAAGAAACCTATAGATGAAGTTACCATAAATGAATATGGCATAGAAGGAGACGGGCACAGTGGAAACTGGCACCGTCAGGTAAGCCTGCTTTCATATGAGAGTATTAAGGATATTAACAGCAAGGGCATTAATGCCAGTCCTGGAGATTTTGCCGAAAATATAACTACCTCCGGCATAGATTTAAAAAGACTTCAAATCGGAGATATTTTGACAGTAGGAGAAGAAGATGGGGTAATGCTTGAAGTTACCCAGATCGGAAAGGAGTGCCCCAAACCCTGTAGTATTTATTATTTAATGGGCTCATGTATAATGCCGCAAGAAGGGGTATTTTGCCGGGTCCTGCAGCCGGGCAAGACAAAGGTTGGAAATAAAATTATACACGTCTTTAAGAAAGACTTTAAAAAATAAGGAATAAAAATATTTTTTTTTATTTTGTAAAAAATTATAATTGTAAAATTTAAAAGGTAAAATTTTATGAAAAAACTATCAAGAGTAGCAATCATCACTGTTAGTGATAAAGGACACCGGGGAGAGCGTGAAGACAGAAGCGGTAAATATATAATACAATATTTCAAAGAAAAAGGATGGGAGATTACTGATTACGAAATAGTACCTGATGAGAAAGATACGATAAGTAAAAAACTTAAAGATATCTCAGATAACGAAAAAGCAGATCTGATCTTAACCACAGGGGGCACCGGTTTTTCACCCAGAGATGTAACTCCTGAGGCAACTGATGGGGTTATTGAGAAAAAGGTTCCCGGGTTTAGTGAGATAATAAGGATTGGAGGTCAGAAAAA
>DATBWH010000038.1:0-9411 GCA_036514895.1 Candidatus Humimicrobiaceae bacterium | reverse complement strand
TCTCTACGTATTTAGGGGGACTGTTTTACCTTTCACCTGTATCCTTCCCTTTTCTTTACCTTTTGTTCGTACCGATTGCTTTGTTCATCCTCAAGGACTCTTATCTTTCTACAACCTTTGCGTTTTTTATCTTTTCTTTTTTCCTCTGGATCTATGAGGGAAGTTTCTGGTGGCTGATTTTTGGATTACTTGTTACTATAGTATATAGTATTAAAAGCTGCAGTCTGCTGAAAACATATTATACCCAGCATAGAAGAGACGTAAGCCCGGCAGTTAAAAAAATATTTAAACCATTTTTCAGGGGAATGTAAAATGAAATGTCCATTTTGTTCAAATCCCGATACCAGGGTAATAGATTCCAGGCTAACCGATTCAAATGATAGTGTAAGAAGAAGAAGAATGTGCGAGAAATGCGGCAAAAGATTTACAACCTATGAAAGGCTGGAAAATCAGCCCATCGCCGTTATAAAGAAAGATAACACCAGACAGCCTTTTGACAGAAATAAAATATTAAGCGGACTTATCAGGGCAAGCATAAAAAGAAACATAAGCACCGAAGTTTTAAACAAAATTGTAGACGATATAGAAAATGAAATTTCCAACATGTCTTCCAATGAGATCCAATCCAAAGAAATAGGAAATCTGGTTTTAAAAAGATTGAAGAATCTGGACAAAGTAGCGTATATTAGGTTTGCTTCTGTCTATAAACAATTCAATAACATCAGACAATTTACCAGGGAATTATCTGAATTACAAAAATCAAAATAGGAAACTCGTATACTTTCTACAACTTATACCGCAGTACCGCACCGATACTGCCTGCTTCTGACAATTTCTCATTTCCTTCTATATCCACAATCTCGCAGCCCTGGTTCAACGCATCTTCGACAATCTCATCGACTATATCATTATAAAATACCGGTTCTCCTCCGCAATAGGGGCATTTATCCTTTTTCTCTATAGTCAAATACCGGCACGAGTTGCAGATATAACCGTCATGAGTAAATTGTCTGTCATATATTAAAACCTTTATCTGCTCGATTAATAAAGACTTTACTACGGCATCAATTCCCAGCACGCCCATTCCGTTAGGATTGTATTCATCGATAAGCCTGTCTACCAGATTATTTTTGGTTTCAATCTCGAATTCATCTATAATTTTATTGGCCTTTTTACTGACGAGTGAGAAATTAGAATCCGGTTCAGCATCGATATTTCCGATAAGTCTGGATTGCAGATAGCTGTGCAGATAATTTGAAAAACTGGGAATTATTTCCTTCCTGCCTCCTAAAACCAGATAATCAAATTTTTTCTCTTTAAAAAGTCTTAATGTCCTATCATTTACCAGCTTAAAGAAATGATGCAGTTTCTCTTCTATCCTGCCCAGAATCTTTTTTTCTCTAAAGGCGGCCTGACTCCTGAAATTTACCTTTGAGGGAACATCACTAATCAGTGCCGCAAGGTATTCGCTGATCCCGCCAAGGTATATAGAGTAAATCTGTGCTTTTTCTCTATTTATTAGCAGGATACCATATCTTTTGGAATTATTTATAAGAGACCTTATATTCTGGGTATGGGGCTTTGGATCTATAATTATTTTTGATCTCATGATTATAGGTATTCTGAATTCCTCCCACAGACCGTCTCCGGAGGCAAAAATTACAAGCGTTCTGGTAGAATCGGCTTTAAATTTATCTTTTACAAAAAATTCTATTTTCTCAAAGATATCAAACATTTCTTTTTTCTGCCTCCTGTCAAAATTGACATCAGACTCCAGTTTCTCTCTGGCACCGGCAATCATGGAATTTAATCTGGTCTGATAATTTTTTTTTGCAACCCTCTGCCTGTCCACTAATAGATAAACACTGACAACCGATCTTCCGGTAGGAGAATAATTCAATATTGAGTCGATGCTCGATACTTTACCATTTGAATTTACCATAAAAAACTCCTTTTATTACTACCCTATAAATATGATGAATAAAGATTCTATTCCGATAGATTTATTATTTCTTTAAAAACTTTGATTTATAATTAAAATTTATTATTATTATACAATATCTATTCAAGAAAGAGAGTATCAGTGTTTGGATATATCGGATATAAAATTATCGAATTTATTGTAATTGCAACTCCCTACCCTGTAACATACCTTATTGCAAGGTTCGGCGTCTGGCTCTGGATGCTGACGGGTAAAAACGTTGATGCCGCTAAAAAAAATGTCTCTAAGGTTCTTAATCTCGGTCTGGAAGATAGAGAGACTCGTAGAATAACAACTAAGGTTTTTGTAAACTGTGGTAAAAATTTTGCCGATTTCCTGAAATATTCCATTCTTTCCAAAGAAAGGTTAAGACAAAGAGTGGAAATAAAAGGCCTCACGTACCTTGACGGAGCATTAAAAAAAGGAAAGGGCGTGGTTATTTTTACCGCACACATCGGAAATTTTGAATGGGGTGCATGCAGACTGGCTGTAGACGGATACAATATTTGGGGTATCAGCCTGTATAGAAAAAATAAGTTTACCAGAAGATTTTTTGAGCTAAAAAGACTATCCAAAGGAATAAAGACTCTATATATAAATAAAATTTTGAATATTTTTAAAATATTGAAAAACAATGAAATAGTTGCCATACCGTCAGACTGGGATCCTACAGGCCAGGCTGCCAGACCGTTTGAATTCTTCGGCAAGACTGCCTACCTCCCTACCGGAGCTTTACAAATAGCTTTGAAATCGGGAGCACCGCTGATACCGAGTTTCATTCACAGAAAGGATAAATATAACCATCTCCTGACAATCGAAAATCCAATAGACCTGATAAGAGAAGGAGATAAAGAAATGTTGATTGCCCAGAATATGAAAAAAGTGATAAAGGTCATGGAGAAATATATTAGAAATAATATTTGCGAATGGGAAATGTTTCACGATATCTGGGGTGAATAATAAGCTTCGACCATTTACAATTTACATACAATATTATATATATTCTTATGTCGCGGGATCTTAAATTTAATTGGTTCTATTAATATATTTATGACTTTAATAAAGGGAGAATAGAGATCAAAAATAATACTACCAGGTCCTTATCCGGTTCCAATAATCCTAATGAAATATTGTGGCATACAAAGTCTATCGAAGATGTCATAAAGGCACTTGATACTGATATAAAAACGGGCATAAGCGAAAAAGAGTCCATAGAACGGATCAAAAAATACGGATACAATGAATTAGAAGAAAAAAAAGGACGAACGCCATTCAGGATTTTCATTTCCCAGTTCAATGACTTTATGATATGGATACTTATTGCTGCTGCATTTATTTCCGGAATAATCATAAGAGAAATTACCGACGCAATAGTAATACTGATCATCCTTTTAATAAATTCTGTTTTAGGTTTTGTTCAGGAATTCCGTGCCGAAAGAGCGCTCCAGGCCTTAAAAGAGCTTGCTTCACCTTCAGCGCTCGTAATAAGAGACAGCCGCGAAAGCAGCATTTATTCTAAAAAACTGGTCCCTGGCGATATCATCAAACTGACGGCAGGAGATCTTGTACCGGCAGACTGCAGGATCATTGACGAGGTTAATCTTCAGACTAATGAATCGATACTTACAGGGGAATCGATGCCGGTGAGTAAAACTGCTAATGCGCTTTATAAAATAAAACTTCCCACTGGCGATAAAAAAAATATGCTTTTCAGCGGTACTACTATCGCAAAGGGCAGATGTATCGCTGTTATCACAGGCACGGGACAAAATACCGAAATCGGTAAAATCGCCAGTATGGTTCAGGATGAAGAAGAACTGACCCCCCTACAAATCGAATTAAAAACTGTGGGAAAGAAAATCGGAATAATATGTCTGGCTATAAGCGTTATTGTCTTTGTGTCCGGAATACTCAAGGGTAATTCAGTTGCTCAGATGCTCCTGGTTGCTGTAGCGCTCGCAGTTGCTGCCATACCTGAAGGACTGCCGGCAATAGTCACCGTATCCCTGGCGCTGGGCGTTCAAAAGATGGCAAAAAACAATGCCATAGTAAGAAAATTAAGCTCTGTCGAGACTCTTGGCGGTGTATCTGTTATATGTACCGATAAAACCGGAACCCTTACCGAAAACAAGATGACGGTACGCAGGATTTATGCAGGCCTGAAAGAGGTTAAAGATTTTAATGATTTTATAGAAAGATATAATAAAGCCGACAGCAAAAATAATAAAAAAATTTTAACTATAAAAAATTTGGATGACCGCGATGCATTGGAACTTTTAATTAAAAATGCCGTTCTCTGCAATGATGCCTACTATGCAAATAAAGTAACCGGACAAATTACCGGAGATCCTACGGAAGCCGCGCTTCTTGAACTGGGCAGTTTTTATTCAATCGATAAAGCTGGATTAGAAAAAGATTACCCCAGAGAGCTGGAGGAACCTTTTGATTCCGAACGCAAGATGATGAGTACCATCAATAAAATACCGGCCAGCGAAAAACATGATGCCCATAAGTATATACTCTTTTCAAAAGGAGCTCCCGAAGTGATCACCGGAAAATGCAGTAAAATATTCAAAGATGGAAAAATTAATAATCTTACCGATGCCGACCGGAAAGAAATAAGTCAAAAGAACCATGCACTTGCCGAAAAGGCGATGAGAAATCTGGCTTTTGCATTTAAATATCTGGACAGTCTACCATATGAAGAAAAAATAAATGAGGCAGAAAAAGACCTGGTATATCTGGGTATAGTCGGAATGATCGATCCGCCACGGCCGGAAGTATATGACGCCATCGAAAAATGCAAAAAAGCTAATATTAAAATCATAATAGTGACCGGAGATTATAAAATAACCGCAAGAGCGATTGGAGAGGAACTTGGAATACTTGGCCCATCAGATAAGATTATCGACGGTATGGAGCTTGATTCAATGACCGAAAAAGAACTTGAAGAACAAATAGAAGATATACGAATATTTGCGAGAGTTTCCCCTTCCAATAAGGTAAGAATTGTGGATGCGCTAAAGAAAAAACAACATATAGTTGCAATGACGGGTGATGGGATCAATGATGCTCCATCGCTTAAAAAAGCAGATATCGGTGTAGCAATGGGTATAGTTGGAACCGATGTCAGTAAAGAATCAAGCGACATGATATTAACCGATGATAATTTTGCGACCATAGTAAAAGCAATAAAAGAAGGCAGGATAATATATGATAATCTTAAAAAATTTATATTATTCCTGCTGTCATGCAATATATCTGAAGTCCTTCTTATGTTTATTGCCATAGTTGTGGGTGATTATATTCTCTATATTATTACCGGAGAAAGAGGACTACTTTATATACCGCTGCTGCCTGTCCAGATCCTGTGGATGAACCTGATAACCGATGGACTTCCGGCTATGGCGCTTGGAATAGACCCTCCAGAAAAAGATATTATGGATAGAAAAGCCACCAAAAAAAAGGAACAGATCCTGAGCAGAAGAGGACTTATAACGATCCTCTGGCAGGGAATGATCTTGACCCTGGGAGCACTTTTTATTTATTTTGCAGGTCCCAGGCTTTTTAATACCCACAGCTTGCTACGTGACCGGGAAGTTTTTCAAACTTCTGTTTTTACCACTCTGGTTATTACACAGCTGCTTCATACATTCAATTTCCGGTTTAAGAATAAGGGTATTTTCAGAAAACATATCCTGGAGAATAAATACTTAAATCTTGCAATAATCGTATCGATGCTGATGCAGGTTGCAATAATTTATATTCCCTGGCTGCAGGGTGTATTTAAGACAGCCAGCTTGAACTTATATCACTGGCTATTTATCATAACATGTTCTATTGTACCGGTTCTGATCATTAACTTTATAAATGAGATAATTTATAAAAGAAGAAAAATAAATACTGTTTAGGGAGAACCTGCTTCTCTTTTATCTTAAAAATAGAGCATAGCTATCAAAGCATAATTTAAGAAAATTATTCTCTTCTTCTCATTCTTGCTCTTGCTCTTATAGCCGCTCCGATTACGGTAAAAAACAACACCATTATTAACAGCACAAGAGCGGTGCCCCATTGCATGTCTTCCGGAGCATTGGGAAGTTGTGTTGCCAGAACATACAGGTGGTAGGGAAGAGCCATTACCTGGCTGAAAATCGAATTTGGAAGATTTGGCTGTGAAAATGCGACTACGGTAAAGATTATAGGCGCAGTCTCTCCGGCTGCCCTGCCAATACCGATAACCGAACCGGTGATTATACCCGGAAGTGCCTGTGGCAATACTATCCTTACGACAGTCTGCCATTTGTTGGCTCCCAGTGCAAATGAAGCATTTCTGTAGGTATCCGGAACACTTTTTAATGCTTCCTCGGATGCAGTTATGATTATAGGAAGAATAAGAAATCCCAGAGTAAGAGAACCTGAAAGTATGGATTTGCCAAACTTTAAAAACATGACAAAGAAACCCAGTCCGAATAATCCGAATACTACCGAAGGGACGCCGGACATATTTATGATGGACAGTCTTATGATCCTGGTAAGTCTATTCTTCCTGGCATATTCATTTAGATAAATAGCCGAAAACACTCCTATGGGTAAAGCAATTATAACCGTGCCGATTATCAGATAAAGGGTGCCTAATATAGCAGGCAGTATTCCTCCCTCGCGCATTCCCGCACTTGGCTTCTGGGATATAAATTCCCAGCTAAGGGCAGGCCCTCCTTTGACAAAGAGGTATATTATGATACCAAAAACAAAGCTGATCACTATGATACTTAAGAAAAGCAATATGGAATACCAGAGATTTTGTTTTAGATACCTGTATTTCATTTAAATTTCTAAAATCAAATACTTCTTATTCTTTGTACATATCTATCCGCTATCAGATTTATCAAAAACGTCATAATGAACAATATCAAACCTATTGCAAACAATGCGGAATAATGCAATCCTCCCTGGACAGTTTCCCCCATCTCTGCCGCAATGGTAGCGGTAATGGTCCTGACCGGCTGCAGCCAGGAAAATACGATCCGGGGGGAATTCCCTGTTATCATCAGGACGGTCATTGTCTCGCCTACCACTCTTCCCAATCCCAGCATCACCGCCGCCATAATACCCGAAGATGCCGCTGGAAATACGGTTCTTATTGTGGTCTCCCATTTTGTTGCCCCCAGAGCCATCGAAGCATGCCTGAACCTGGTGGGAACCGCATTTATGGCATCTTCAGAAATAGATATAATAGTGGGAAGACTCATAAAAGCCAGCGTTATAGAACCGGCAAGTGCTGTAAGACCAATGCTCAAGTTAAAGACATTTTTTACCAGGGGAACTATGGTCTTTAAACCGATAAAACCTATAACCACCGACGGAATTGTGGCCAGTACTTCAATAATCGGTTTAAAAAGTTCTCTTATGAACCTTGGCGCCAGTTCCCCGATATATATGGCCACCCCCACACCCAGAGGTATTGCTATTAGAATACCGCCAAAAGCAACTTCCAGAGATCCAACCAGGAGTGGCACGAATCCAAACTTTTCGTTTACCGTAGGGGACCATCTGGTACCAAAAAGAAAATCAAAAAAGGGATATGAAGAAAAAAATCTTACCGAATTATAAACTAAAAAAGTGAGAATTAAACCTAAAATGATTATGGAAATAATCCCATTTACAAAAATAAACTTGCCGACAAGAAAATTCTGAATGCCTCTTAATTTTAATCTCAGCTTCTTCATCAAAATAATATTATAACAGATATTCTTTAGCTTACATTTTAAATCTTATAAAAATACCGGGGCTATAGAATTATCCTGTTCTATAGCCCCATCACCATGTAATCCTTTTATGATGCAGTTTGGATGTCAGCCATTTTTTATCTTATTCCAATACCGCTAGTTTATGGGCACAAATCCGGTATCAAGAGCAATTTGCTGGCCTTCGTCGCTTTGAATAAAGTCAAGATAAGCCAGGCCCATCTCATTCAAACCGCCTTCACGATAATAATTATAAAGACCGCGGGAAATTGGATAAGTGCCATTTTTTACAGTCTCAACAGATGGTCCAATACCTTCCACAGTTATTACGCTGGCGCCTTTATCAAGTGCTTCCTGTAAATAACCCAGCCCGATATAACCAATGGCATTATCGGTGGTCGTCACCGTATTTACTATGTCGGCGTTGGACTGAAGAGCCAATACCATTGGTGTAAAATCGTTTTCTTCTTCACTCTTATCCATCTGAACCACTGCTTCCAGGAAGTACTCGTAAGTTCCCGAAGCTGAATCTCTTGAAGCCAGTATTATCTCCGCGTCCGGACCTCCGACATCACTCCAGTTTGTGATAATGCCCCTGAAGATATCGGAGAGCTGCCTTATCGAGAGCTCTCCTACTCCTTCTATATTTCCGCTTAGTATTATAGATATACCATCATAAGCAACCAGCACTTCGACCAGCTCGATTCCCATTGACTGCGCTTCTTCTATTTCTTCGCTTTCCACCCGTCTTGATGAATTGGCAATATCATTGATTTCATTTATGCACTCTGATACACCTGTCCCTGAACCGCCTCCCGCTATGGTTATGGATCCTCCATATTGTTCCATAAAGGCTGCTGCTGCAGGTTCGGCAAATGGAAGCAGTGTAGTTGAACCGGAAATTAGGAGTTCCTGACCCTCAAACTGTTTTACTTCAGATTCTTCTTCAGCAACTTCTTCCTCTTCAACAGTTTCTTCTCCTGGTGCGGTTTCTTCCTTGCAGCCAGAGAAAATAGTGCTTCCCATAAATATTATTACTATAGCTAGAATCATTAATATCCAAAGATTCCTTCTACTCCTTTTCATTCTATTTCTCCTTTCTAATTAAAATTTTCATCTTAATACTATCAAAAACAGATTCTATCAAATTATAAGGTGATTATTGTTAAAAAAAAATTAAATAATTATTAAAAAAATTATTTCTTTTTAAAACAGATTAATTTAAACAAATATCGCTTAGCGGTCTTGTGAACCAGCCATAACCTTGACTGATTACAAAAAGATAACTATACTTGAAAAAATTTGTTAAGGAATAATCAGTTATGAAAAAAGCTGTAATCCAGGTAAAAAATCTAAAAAAATCCTATGGGAAGATAAAAGCCGTCGATGATGTTTCCTTTGAAGTCTATGAGCAAGAAATATTTGGTCTTGTCGGTCCAAACGGCGCAGGAAAGACCACTGCAATAGAATGTATAGAAGGACTTCGAAAACCCCATTCAGGCAATCTCAAGGTGCTGGATTTAAATCCAACATCAAATGGCCGAGTTTTAAGGAATTTAATCGGGATACAGCTGCAGGAATCACAGCTTCCTGCAAGACTTAAGGTATGGGAGGCAGTATCTCTTTTTTCCTCTTTTTATAAGAAAAATATCGAAAGCGAGCCTTTATTAAAGGACCTTGGTCTGG
>DATBWH010000037.1:0-2307 GCA_036514895.1 Candidatus Humimicrobiaceae bacterium | reverse complement strand
AAGTTTCTGGGCCTATGCTCTTTTTTCGGAATATCTAAAAAACTGTCCAATGCTTTCAGTATGGGTATAGCAGTAACCCTGGTAATGCTACTTGCTTCTGTTTCCACTTCTGTTATTTATAATTATATACTGGTGCCGTATGAAGTGGAATTTATGCGAATTGTGATATATATTCTGGTTATAGCGTCCCTTGTGCAAATAACGGAGATTATCATAAGGAGAACAAATATAAACCTGTATAATGCACTGGGAATCTATTTACCTCTTATTACTGTAAATTGTATAGTATTGGCTATAGCGTTAATAAATTCAACAGAAAATTACTCGGTTCTGGAGAGTATCGTAAATGCTTTGGGAGCTGGAGTTGGATATACTCTGGTTATTATTATGATGTCAGGCATAAGAGAAAAACTTGATCTTGCAGATTCTCCAAAATCTATGAGAGGATTGCCGGTAGCTTTTCTGGTTGCAGCACTTCTGGCACTGGCATTTGTTGGTTTTAATGGAATGATATAATGTAAAAAATATATAGCGGATCAAATAATTATGAATATATTGACTATATCAATTTTAAGCTCAATAGGCATCGTATGCGGCGTATTGATTTTTTTGGTATACAAGTTTCTTCCGAAAGAACCCGAATCTCTTAAAAAAGTCGAGGAAATTTCCGGATGTCTTCCAGGAGTCAATTGCGGTGCCTGCGGTTTTGCAGGATGTTTTGCCTATGCACAGGCACTGGCAAAGGATAAGAATATTTTTTTTACAAATACGTGTGCTACTGTTCTGAGGGATCCGGTGATGCTGAAGGAACTGGAAAAAACACTGGGAATTGAGGTGGATTCCTCACAGATAAATAAGAAAGCGGTGGTTCACTGCTACGGTAATTCCGATGTAGTAGGTGATTATACCGGCATAAAATCATGTAAAGTTGCCACCAAACTTGTGGGGGGGAACAAGAGTTGTCCTTACGGCTGTCTGGGATATGGTGATTGTGTGGCAGTCTGTCCCTATAACGCCATATCCATCGATAAAGAAATGAACGTGGCAGTAATAGATCCTGATAAATGTATCGGATGCGGCCTGTGCGTTAAAGAATGTCCCTTGGGAATTATTAAGCTTGTACCCGCAAAAGCGAATATAGTATATCAGTGCAGTTATGAATCCTTAAAGAATATACCGGGCAGGGAAAGATGCGATATGGGATGCCTGCACTGCAAGAAATGTTTCAAAGCATGTGATAGTGGAGCCATAATATGGGATGAGGAAAAATCTGTTCCTAACTTCGATTTTTCAAAATGCGTAATGTGCGGAAAGTGTATTGAAGCATGCCCGCGTAACAGATTAATAGAACTTTCCAATATTGCAAATAGAAAAGAGAAGAATGCTTTAAGGGATAAGGAAAAAAATAAAGAGCTTGTGGGAAAGAAATCTTAAGTCAATAGTCTTACCTTCTACCAATGCAGTTCTGTCTGGGGCAAATATCACAGGCAACCCGGGTTTTATCAATTTTATCCTCAGGACCAAAACCATAAACTCCCGATATAGATTTAAAAGGGACCATTAGAAAGCTTTCGTTTAATTTTACGCCAATTCTATTACTTTCGACCATCCTAAAAATCTCTTTTTGCTCTTCGATAGTCCACCTGTATTGTCCTGGAGAATATGCACAAGTTGAACCCCAACTTTCATCTTTTATTCCCTCCTTCTTAATTATATTACCTACATACTCTCCAAGTGTTCCTAATATGCCTGTTGTTATTGTATCCATTACTATTTTTGCTATTGTATCCCCAGACTTATTTTCTTCTTTTATTATTTCATCAGTCTTATTTCCCAGAGTGAGTATAAAAATTGTGGTAATCTCTGAACCAGTCAAAATTTTAGAGATATTAAGACCATTAAAAATGTGACCTGATTTAAAATATACCAAATTACCTTCTACTTTTTTGATTTCAAATGATTCATAAATTGCTTTTGGATGGACATTTTCAATGCAAATCTTTTGTTTTTCTTTGAGTAATTTTTCGAGCGTGGGATTTAATCTTCCTCCCATGATCTTTTTTAAGAAATCTTTACCAATATCTTCAGGTATGTCTAATCTTATATTTTCTAAAATAATCATTGCCTATGTTCTCAATTAAAATTTTATAATTTTTTATTATGGAAGATATTATTATAAAATCCTAGATCCATATAATTTTATAACTCGAAACTGTTATATTTACCTTCTTCAAATTCTTTACTAACTTTATCAAATAACCCTTTTATATGGTCATCCATAGTTAAATAGATTATCTGCCATCCTTT
>DATBWH010000036.1:0-4317 GCA_036514895.1 Candidatus Humimicrobiaceae bacterium | reverse complement strand
GAAGAAAAAGCCTTCAAATACGATAGAAAATGTTTAAGACTCTCTCAAAAAGATATTGAAGATAATTTAAGAAGCGGTAAACCTTATGCGATAAGATTTCTTGTACCCGAAAATGAAATAATTAATTTTAATGATACCGTTTATGGAAATATAACGATCAATACTTCAAATATCGAAGACTTTATCATAATCAGATCCAATGGTCTTCCCACTTATAATTATTCCGCAGCCATAGACGATGCCCTGATGGAAATAACTCATGTCATAAGAGGAGAGGATCACCTTTCGAATACACCAAAGCAGATCCTTATTTACAGGGCACTTGGTTTTGATATGCCCAATTTCACACATCTGCCGATGATACTGGGACACGACGGCCAGAAATTAAGTAAAAGACATGGCTCTATCTCTGTCGAGAAATATATTGAAGAAGGATTTCTAAAAGAAGCCATACTAAACTATCTTGCACTCCTCGGCTGGGCTTACGACGAAAAGACCACTATTTTCTCTATTGACGAAATGATTGAAAAATTTGAACTTGATTCCATAAATAAAAAACCGGCTAAATTCGATTATGAAAAGCTTTTATGGATAAACGGATACTATATAAGAAATATGGACGATTCCGTTTTAGAAAAACTGCTGGAAACACAGTTAAAAAAATATCTGGCTTCCAGGGAAACAGGTGACCTGGAAAGCAGCCCGGAAAATCCGGAACAAAAAATTGCCAGAATAACACCGCTGATAAAAGAGCGTATTAAGACCCTGAAAGAAAGTATGGATTTGATCGGTCCGTTTTTTATTAAAGTCGTATACAGCGATCAGTCAAAAAATTACTTCAAAAACAAGGATATCGATGCCCTAAGAATACTGAATACCGTCTATGACATACTCAACAGTGTAGATGATAGATTCTCAGCAAAAGAAACCGAAGAGAATTTGAGACTGGTTTCAAAGGATTTTGATCTCAACCTTAGAAAAATTGCCGAAGTGACAAGAATTGCCATATGGAACAGCCCTATAAGCCCTCCCTTATTTGAGACCATGGAAATACTTGGAAAAGAATTGACCCTAAAAAGGATAAAGGATTATATAAAAATCATATCACAATCTTAAAAATCAAGATTTAGATTCGCTTCTATTTATTTTCAAGAAATTTTTTAAATCCGATCTTAATTTTTTTATTTCCGAAACAATCTCCCGTAAGATTTGAGGAGCAAGTTCATTTGGGATAATAAAATTGTTATCCATCCCGCTGTCTTCTTTTGCGGAATTTAAATGACTCACTTTTTCTTTCAATAAACAACTAATAAACAAAGAAAGCGATATCCCCATCTCCCTTGCTATTTCTTTTGAGCTATCTACTAAATCTTTGTTTAATCTGAAACTATACATCTTTTTATTCATAATGTTTTAATACTAAAAAATAGTGACTGTTTTGTCAACATATATTATTCACAAAAAGAGATATTTTAAGACGGCAGTCGTTTGATTTTTAAATCGATTTTTGAAATAATCAAATAATCACTGATAATAAAATAAAGATAGAAATTATAATCAAGAATTGAAGTAAGTATTATGAACGAAGAAAAAATATTTTTTGATAACGCTTCCACTACAAGAGTCGATGACAGAGTCTTCGAATATATGGAACCATACTTTAAAGAAAATTATGGTAATCCCTCAAGCCTTCATGATTTCGGAGGACCGCCAAAAGAAGCACTGGATAAGGCAAGGGAGCAGGCAGCCGGTCTTATAGGCGCTAAAGAAGAGGAGATATATTTCACCTCCTGCGGAACGGAATCAAATAATTTTGCTCTGTGGGGACTGGCCAGAGCCAATAAAAGCAAGGGAAATCATATAATATCCTCTAAGGTAGAACACTTTTCGATCATCAATCCTTTAAAAGAATTCGAAAAAGAAGGATGGCAGGTGACCCTGGTCCCCGTAGATAAAGATGGTTTTGTAAATCCTGAAGATATCAAAAAGGAAATAAATAAGGATACGGTACTTATTTCTATAATCCACGCAAATAACGAGGTCGGGACCATCCAGAGGATAAAAGAAATATCTGATATCTCAAAAGAAAATAATGTCTTATTTCACAGTGATGGTGCAGCTGCTGCAGGAATAATACCGGTTGATGTCAATAAGCTTGGAGTGGACTCATATACTTTTACTTCCCAGCAGATGTATGGTCCAAAAGGAGCTGCCGCTTTATACGTCAGAAAAGGAGTGAGGATAAAGCCCCTGCTTCTGGGAGGCATCCAGGAAAGCGGAAGAAGAGCCGGAACCGAAAATGTCCCCGCTATTGCAGGTTTTGGTAAGGCATGCGAAATAGCTGCAGCTGAAATGGATAAAAATATAATATATATATCAAAATTAAGAGACAACCTGATCAAAGGAATAAATGATAGGATTAAAAATGTTAAATTAAACGGACATCCCAAAGAAAGAACACCCGGAAATGTCCATATAAGCTTTGAATTTATCGAGGGAGAATCGATATTGCTTTTTTTAAATCTTGAAGGGATTGCCACAGCCAGCGGATCTTCCTGTGCATCGCAGGCTCTAAAAAGTTCGCATGTCCTTCTGGCAATAGGCCTGTCTCCCACCATGGCACAGGGTTCAGTTCTTTTTTCTCTTGGAAAATATAATACGCAGAAAGAAGTGGAAAAAGTTATCGATGTTCTTCCCCCCATCATAGACAGATTGAGGAAAATGTCGCCACTTTATAAAGAATAATTAAAATACTTGAAAGTATCAATTAAAAATAATATATTTGTTTAGGCTTTAAACCTGTATAATTTAAAACCTGGATGCACTACCGGTGATTTTCATATTTTGAAAAGAGGTACCAATGATTATGTATGGCAAAAAAGTAATGGATCACTTTATGAATCCCAGAAATGTCGGGGATATAAAGGACGCAGATGGCATAGGCGAAGTCGGAAATCCTGTTTGCGGTGATATGATGACTTTCTATATAAAAGTAAAAGATAATAAACTGGAAGATGTAAAATTCAAGACTTTCGGGTGCGGTGCAGCAATTGCCGTATCCAGTATGGTAAGTGAAATGGCCAAAGGAAAAACCCTGGACGAGGCATTGAAGATTTCCAATAAAAGCGTTGCTGAAGAACTTGGCGGACTTCCTAAAAACAAACTTCACTGTTCGAATCTGGGTGCAGATGCACTGCATAAAGCAATCGAGAATTACCAGGAAAAACAAAAAAATAAAAAATAGTTTAATGGAGTCGATATGACTAAAAAAGAATCAAAAAGCACAGGCAAAAAGGCAGCGTGTAGATGTCCATACTGTGACAAGGAACTTGAAAGTGTCGAAGTAGAGTACTGTACTTTCTGTAATTTCAAAGTAAGCCACTGCTCATTATGCAGCTATCCCGTTACGGATAAAATGGAAAAATGTCCAAACTGCGGAACAAAATTATAGGGAATCGTAAGAATATAAAGCCATTAAATCAAAGTAATATAATATACACAAAAACTATATAGTGACACACGCTTATGAGCGATAACGATAAAAAAGAAAATGAAAAAAATTTTGATGAGTATCTGGACTGTGTCGGTCTTTACTGCCCCGTCCCGGTATTCGAAACCAGGAAAAAAATAAATAGCATGGAAAAAGGTCAGATACTAAAAATGACCGCCGATGATCCCGGTTCAGAACCTGATATTAAAAGCTGGTCAAAAATGACGGGAAATGAACTCCTAAAGATAGAAAAAAATGATAACGTCTTTACTTTCTATATAAGAAAAACCGAATAACTTAAAACTCCAGCTTCATATTATTTTATTTTGCCACACATAAAAATTTCTGATAGCATTATAATGCTTTTCGTATTGGGGAGTCGTCTAGGGGTAGGACATGCGGCTCTGGACCGTAGAGCGGGGGTTCGAATCCTCCCTCCCCAGCCAACCTGTGCACCGCCTAAAGTGGGATAATTGAGTTCATCGAGTTTTAATTGATAAACTTGTTAAAGCTACAGGGTCTTTACATTTAATAATTACATCACTAATAACCCTGTTCCGTTCATTTAAAATACTAAAATCTATTATCAATTTGGCATTATTTTTTTCACTATCAATTATTAATTTAGATATATTCCTATATTCATATAATTCAGCTAATAAATCAGCCTTTTGGCAATTCTCATACTTACAAAAAAGGGTAATCGGGTACTTGTCTATGTGTTTTTTAATTATTAAATTAAACCTCGCTTTTAAAATATTTTCTTTGTGAAAGTTTGCGATTGCAATGCTCCTATGGGGTAAAAAAATAAAGGTATCTTTTAAAGT
>DATBWH010000035.1:0-30487 GCA_036514895.1 Candidatus Humimicrobiaceae bacterium | reverse complement strand
TCTTTTACTAAATCACGTATTGTTTCAGCACCTGAAGCTATACCGCAGGTTCCAAGATGTACAGTTATCCTGTATCTTTTACCTTTAGGATTTAAAGATTTTTTCTTGTTTATCTCTTTCTTAATAGTGAGAAGGTCACTTTTTGTTTTTATCTTTACAATTTTTTTACTCAACTACCCAGATCCTTTCTTTTTCAATTTAGTATATCGAAATAAGAGCAGTAAATTCTTTTATTAATCATGAGAATATATTATATCCATAACTTTTTCAGGATTTACTTTCCGATAAATCTTATCATTTATAACAATTATTGGGGCAAGGCCGCATGCTCCCAGGCAGTGATTGACCTGAAGAGTATACTTTCTGTTAGCCGTAGTTTCTCCTGGCTTAATCCTGAGTTCTTTTACGATCCTATCTACTATTTTATTACCGCCTTTAACAAAACATGCAGTACCCAAACAAGCCCTTATATTATACTTGCCCCTGGGAACCATGGAAAAGAATGAATAGAAAGTAACTACTCCATAAACATCCTTTTCGGGGATAGCTAACAGTTCTGCCACTTTTCTCTGTGCTTCTACCGGTATGAAACTAATATATTCCTGAATTTTCTGTAGAATTGGAATCAATGCTCCTTTTTTACCCTTATATTTTTCTATTATTTCCTTGATTCTTTTTACTTCTTCAGGCTGTAATTCATATTTGGGCAAATCTGTAATCCGCATTGTATTCCTTTCTAAAGAAACTAAAAATAATGTTTCAGGGAACTTTACTTGAATTTGTTTCAAAAATTATACCAGAATATTTATAATAATTGTAAAAAATCTCACTCTATGCAACACAGTTTGTCAGGCGTTTTGCTAGGAGAAAGAAAATTAAAGTTTTAATTCATAAATGATATTATGTAAAGTATTAAATATGGGAAATTTGAAATTATATTTCTCATATAACAGGTTATCATTTTGAAATAAGGTAAAAATTACATAACCATTCTAAAAAAAAGCGTTGAAAACATTAAAGGATTTACGACAACATAATGTATTTAAAAAAGTTAGAACTCAAAAATTACAGAAATTATAGTCATGTCAATTTGGATTTTGACAAAAATACCGTTCTTATACTGGGAAACAACGGTAATGGTAAAACCAATTTACTGGAATCCATATATTATCTTTCCACGGGCAGGTCTCACAGGACTTACAGTCAGGATGAAATAATAAATTGGGGGAGCGAGTACTCGAAAGTAAAGGCTTTGATCGGTTCCGAAAAAGAAGATGAACCGGACCGCTTTATAGAAATAGAACTGCAAAAAGGTAATGACATAAAAATAAAGGTAGATAAAATATCCAGGAGAAAAAAATCCGATTTTATATCTATACTCCCCTCTGTCATTTTTTCTCCCGATGACCTCAAGATAGTAAAATCAGGTCCTATGGACAGGAGAAATTTCCTGGACAGCATACTTGAAAAAATCGATCCGCTATATTACAGGCAGCGTTTGCAATATCAGAAAATACTTACCCAGAGAAGCAGTTTGATCAAGAGTTTCAACATAAAAATCGATGCAGGCAGTAATTCTACACTGGATGTGTGGGATGAAAATATCGTAAAATACGGCGCCGATATAATCAAAAAAAGATATGATCTGCTGACTGAATTTGCTGCTGAATTTAAAAACTACATAAGCAGTTTCTTCAAAGGGGTCAAAGTTGATATTAATTACATTTTTAGCTGGGACAGAGGGTATGGTTCCGATGATCTTGCGGATTATAAAGATAAAAAAAATCAGGTGATGGAAAATCTTGAGCCTGACGATATTAAGTCAATATTTCACCGGGAACTAAAGGGAAGCCTCGAAAAGGATCTGCTGTACAAAACCACTACGGTAGGCCCGCACAGGGATGATTTTATGATTAAACTTGATGGCAGAAATATAAGGTTTTTTGGTTCACAGGGTCAGCAGCGGATAGCTGCGATAAGTCTGAGACTATGTGAATTGGATATCCTTAGAAAGAAAATAAAAAAAGATCCGGTCCTTCTTCTGGACGATGTATTTTCGGAACTTGATATAGAAAGAAAAAAAATACTGGTAAAAGCGGTGAGTGATAAATTCCAGACTTTTGTGACCACTACAAATATAAGTTACCTTGATAAGCTGGATCTGGAATTTGGGAGTACGTTTTTAATCAAAGATAATAGAATCGCAGTTTCGGATTTGTAATCTGCAGCATATAATATGACCATGGGTGAAATCGAAAATATCGGAAGTATAATCGAAGATGTGATAAAAAAAATGGATATAAGAAGAAAAATGAATATATCCAATATCTTTAATCGCTGGGAAGAAATCGTTGGCGCAGAAATATGTAAAAAAGCAAAACCTGAAAGGATAACAAGAGGGATATTATATATATCGGTTACCACTTCAACCTGGGCAAACGAACTGAGCCTGATGTCAGAACAGTTGATCAAAAAAATAAATTCATTTATCGGAGAAGAAGTCGTAAAAAACATAAGATTTAGGCAAAATATTTGAGATTCTCCCCTTCTTTCTTAACCAAATTTTAACTAAAATATGGTATAATATTCAGTGTCGATTGTAAGTAAAAATATCGAATTTTTTGAAGAAAATTTTATATTTAAACCTGAAAGGGTAATGGGTATCGAGGTTAGTTTAGATGGTTACTTATTGCCCTTTATCCATATTAAAAAAAGAAATTATTAAATTTTTGAGGAGTTTTTTTTGAAAAAATCAAGTTACGACGCTAAAGATATTACAGTTCTTGAGGGCCTTGCAGCAGTCAGAAAAAGACCCAGCATGTATATTGGTTCAACCGGTTCCAGAGGTCTTCACCATCTTATTTACGAGGTTGTAGATAATAGTATAGATGAAGCAATGGCAGGATTTTGCGATAATGTCCTAGTGGTACTGAATAATGATAACTCTGTTACTGTTGTTGATAACGGCAGGGGAATACCGGTAAAGAAAGTCGAAAGGTTCAATAAGCCTGCAGTAGAGATAGTGCTTACAAAGTTACATGCAGGCGGCAAGTTTGGCGGGGAAGGATACAAGGTATCCGGCGGGCTGCATGGTGTCGGAGTTTCCGTGGTAAATGCTCTGTCGGAAAAACTGACTGTCGAAGTAAGAAGGGACGGGCACATCTACAAACAGGATTTCATGAGAGGAGAACCGGCAAGTAATCTTTTGAAAGGTGAAAAAACCGATACTCATGGAACGGCTATCACTTTCTACCCCGATAAAGAAATATTCGAAGATATCGATTATAAATTCGAAATACTTGCCAGCCGAATGAAAGAAATGGCTTTCTTGAATAAAGGATTAAAAATTACTCTGGTAGATTCAAGAGATAAACCGGAAAAGAAAGAAGTATACCAGTATGAAGGCGGGATAGAGGATTTCGTAAAATATTTGTGTGAGAAAAAAGAGGTTTTACATAAGAAGGTAATATATTTCAAGAATGTGGTAAATGACCAGGAAGTAGAAGTTGCAATGCAATATACAGATGGTTATTCGGAAAGTATTTTTTCATTTGCCAACAATATAAATACTACGGAAGGCGGGACACACTTAAGCGGTTTTAAAGGTGCTATTACAAGGACTATAAACGACTATGCCCGCAGCACTAATTTGTTAAAGGAAAAAGATGAAAATCTTTCAGGTGAAGACATCAGGGAAGGGCTTACCGCGATCATCAGTGTCAAATTAAAAGAACCTCAATTCGAGGGACAGACCAAAACCAAACTCGGGAATAGTGAGATGAAAGGTTTTGTTGAATCTACGGTAAATACAAAACTTGCTGAATTCCTGGGAGAGAATCCGGCCATAGGAAGGACTATAGTAAACAAATGTATGGAAGCCTCAAGAGCAAGAGCTGCTGCTAAAAAAGCAAGGGACCTTACAAGGAAAAAGTCACTGCTGGAAAGTAGTTCCCTTCCGGGAAAGCTTGCCGATTGTTCCATAAATGATCCAAAATATAGTGAGTTGTTTTTGGTTGAGGGAGATTCCGCGGGAGGAAGCGCAAAGCAGGCAAGGGACAGAAGATTTCAGGCAATACTGCCCCTTAAAGGAAAAATTTTAAATGTTGAAAAAGCAAGGCTGCACAAGATATTAAGCAGTGTAGAGATACAGGCTATGGTAACCGCTATGGGTTCTGGAATCGGGGAGGAATTCGATATTGAAAGTGCGAGATATCATAAGGTGATAATTATGACCGATGCCGATGTAGACGGGGCTCATATAAGGACGCTGATTTTGACCTTCCTTTACAGGTATATGAAGGAAATGATCGAAGCCGGGTATGTATATATAGCCCAGCCGCCGCTGTATCAGGTTAAAAATGACAAAGAAGTTTCTTATGCCTACAGCGACAAAGAACTGGAAAATATAAAAAAGAGGTTTGAGGATAAAAAAATAACCGTTCAGCAGTATAAGGGTCTGGGAGAAATGGACCCGGAGCAGCTCTGGGAGACAACAATGAATCCCGAGGTAAGGACACTTCTTAAGGTTGAGATTGAAGATGCATTGATTGCCGATGATGTTTTCTCTACTCTGATGGGAAGTAAAGTGGAACCAAGAAGAGAATTCATTGAAAAGAATGCTAAAGGTGTATCGTTTATAGACATATAGTCAGGAGTATAAATGGTATTTGAATTAAGAGGCAAGATAAAGAATGTTGAGATCGAATCAGAAATGCAGGATTCCTACTTGAGCTATGCAATGAGTGTGATTATCGGAAGGGCACTGCCGGATGTAAGAGACGGTCTCAAACCGGTTCACCGGAGGATTTTATATGCCATGAATGATATGGGTATGAGATCCAATACAGCCTACAAGAAATGTGCGCGAATCGTAGGAGAGGTACTTGGAAAGTACCATCCTCATGGCGACACCGCAGTCTATGACACCATGGTGCGAATGGCCCAGGATTTTTCACAGCGTTATGTTTTGATAGACGGACACGGAAATTTCGGTTCCGTTGATGGTGATAGGGCTGCCGCTATGAGATATACCGAAGCCAGACTTTCTCCGATATCCGAAGAACTGCTTATGGATATTGATAAGGATACCGTAGAGTTTGTGGATAATTTTGACAGTTCCTTAAAGGAACCATCTTTACTGCCGGCGAAGTTTCCTAATCTTCTGATAAATGGTTCCTCGGGTATTGCAGTGGGTATGGCCACAAATATTCCGCCCCATAATCTGGGAGAGATAATTGACGGCGTGATTTATTATATAGATAATCCCAAATCCACGGCAAAAGATCTCATGAGAAAGATAAAAGGTCCGGATTTTCCCACCGGTGGAATCATAATGGGTATGGGAGGAATCAGGGAAGCATATGAGACTGGCAGGGGACGCTTAGTGGTAAGAGGAAGAGTGCACCAGGAGCAGCCTAAAAAAGGCAGGACCCAGATCATAATAAGCGAGCTTCCATATCAGGTGAATAAATCAAAATTTGTCGAAAACATTGCCGAGCTGGTTAAAACTAAAAGGCTAGAGGGAGTAAGTGACCTGCGGGATGAATCGGATAAAAGCGGAATGAGGGTAGTAGTAGAGATTAAAAAGGATGCAATCCCAAGCGTGATAATAAATTCCTTATATAAAAATACCCAGCTTGAGGACACCTTTGGAATTATTATGCTGGCCCTGGTCGAGGGCGTACCCAGGACCCTGAATTTAACCAGTCTGATAGAGGAGTATGTGAAACATAGGTTTACAGTGGTAGTGAGGAGAACCAAATATGAATTAAAGAAAGCTGAAGAGCGGGAGCATATACTGAAAGGGCTTCTGATAGCCCTGGATAATCTGGATGAAGTAATAAAAACCATAAGATCTTCAAAGGATGTTCCCACCGCACGAAGAAGGCTCGTAAAAAATTTTAAACTTACCGTCATACAGGCTCAGGCCATACTGGATTTGAGGCTACACCGGTTGACCGGACTGGAAAGAGATAAGATAAAATCAGAGCACAAGCAGCTGGTTGAAAGAATAAAGCAGCTAAAGAAGCTTCTGGCAAGCGATGAGTTGATATACGGGGTGATCAAAAATGAACTGCAGGAGATCAAGAAGAAATATAATGATGAAAGAAGAACGGATATTACCACTGATGTTTCCGATATCGAGATCGAGGATCTAATACCGGAGGAGGAGAATGTAATATCCATATCCCATTCAGGTTATATAAAAAGGGTTCCGGCAACTACTTATAGAAAACAGGGAAGAGGCGGAAAAGGAGTGACCGGGACTAATTTAAAGGAAAATGATTTTGTCAAACACCTGTTCATAGCTTCGACCCACCACTATATAATGTTCTTCTCAAACCTTGGAAAGGTATATCGGGTGAAGGTCCATCAAATTCCTGCCGGAAGCAGGATGTCCAAAGGTAAGGCAATCGTAAACTTGCTTCCTTTTGTCCCAGGCGAAATGGTTGCGGCAGTAATAGCGGTTAAAGATTACGGCGACGATAAGTATCTGATAATGGCCACAAAGAAAGGGATAATCAAAAAAACTCCGATCGAGGCGTATGACACTTCCAGAAAGGATGGGATAATTGCCATTACTATCAAGCAGGGAGATGAGCTCATTGGCGTAGAAAAATCCAACGGCAATGACGAGATTATCATGGTTTCAAGAGATGGAAAGGCCATAAGATTCAGCGAAAAAGACTGCAGACCAATGGGGAGGTCCTCACAGGGAGTAAAGGGAATGAGGCTATCAAAGGGGGATGAAGTTCTTTCTATGATGGTGGCAAGAGAAACTGAAGGCGATCTCTTTGTTCTCACTGAAAATGGTTATGGAAAAAGGACTCAGCTTGTGGAATATAATAAGCAAAAAAGAGGCGGATTGGGTGTCAGGACTTTAAAAATTACCGAGAAAAAAGGAAAGGTCGCCGGTGCGGGTATTTTGAAGGATGAACACGATGTCATGATCATCTCTAACATAGGAGTACTTATCAGGATTCCTGCAAAATCGATATCAAGAATCGGTAGATCCACTCAGGGAGTCAAGGTGATCAACCTGGAAGAAGGCGCAGAAGTTGCTTCATATTCAATTGTCGCCTCTGAAGGTGATTGAATGATTTAATTTAATTTATCAGTCAAATCTGTTATTATATTTTTTAATAACAATTTTTATTTAAAAATAAATTTATTTTTTAGGTGCCAATAAAACCAATTAAAAAAGGGGGTATAATAAAATGGCAGAAGTAAAGAAAGTAGAAGTAGATTCGGATTTCAATAAAAAGAGTTCTACTGGAATGGAGCCAAAGATTGCGGTATTAATTGCCTATCTTTTCAGCTGGGTCGGCGGACTGATCATCTGGCTCCTTGAAAAAGAAAACAAATTCGTAAAATGGAATGCACTTCAGGCCTTGATTTTGGGTATTATTGAAGTAGGTAGCTATATAATATTTTCAGTTATTCTAAGATGGATTCCTTTTATTGGATGGTACTTCTTTTCCTGGTTGGGTTGGTTGATTTGGGGTGCCGCTTGGGTACTTGGGATCATTGCAATTGTCATGAGTTTTCAGGGCAAGACTTTCAGAATTCCCGGTATAGCCAGTTTAACGGATAAATATTTCAAGATGTAATATTTAGATAATTGTTACCAGTTATTGAATTTCAATAAAGGATAACAAAGTTTATACTGCTGAGCACAAAATGAGTTCATGCAGTTTATTTCTTATTTATTAAAGGAGTAAAAAATGGCTGGAGAAAAGCTGGCTGTCGAAAGGAAAGTTCTAAGAAGTATTGGCGAATTTTCTATGTTTAAGTTTTTACTTGTCTTTTATCTGATATTCTTTATATTATCCATAATCGTTTTGACAATCATCGGGCTCATTGCATGGTTTGGGTTAGCTTCCTTCGGTATCGATATAAATGGTATTCTTACGAGCGTGGGTCTTGGGAATATTGGTGTCTTATTTAGTTTCTTTGGTGGAGGTACCGCAGTAACAATTATAGTATTGATTGTTGGTGGACTAGTTGTTTCTATTTTTTACGCTGCCGCCGGGACCTTTATAGTCTGGATAATAAATGTGGTTCTAAAGATCATCGGAGGGATTGAGCTTAGATTTTTGCCAAGGAAGGAAGAAGAAGCAAAGGTTAAAGGACCTGAAGTAGTTAGATAGGTTTACCTTTAAAATCATTTTACTTCTAAATTTACCTGTGGCTTTGCCTTGACAAAAAAGTATTAAATTGTTATTTTGACCTCTGTTTAAAATTCGGATTGGGGCCTATAGCTCAGTTGGTTAGAGCGCATCCCTGATAAGGATGAGGCCTCTGGTTCGAGTCCAGATAGGCCCACCAGTCAACAAATGTGGGGGTGTAGCTCAGCTGGGAGAGCGCCTGCCTTGCAAGCAGGAGGTCAGCGGTTCGATCCCGCTCATCTCCACCAACTCTATCTGAATCTTAATGCATATCTATTATCGTATACGGTTGCTATTATTTTTGTTAGAATATTTAAATATTGTCCTGCGCAATAACGGAAATCAATTTAATCGGAGAAATAAAAAATGACCACTGTCTCGCTTGAAGTATTCTTAGGCAGAATGGGAAAATACATAATAGATTTTATTTACAGGTATTACTATTTTATAATCCCGTTTGTATTTGCTTATGCTATTTTCCTGGCTATATCTTCGTATAATCTTAAAAAAATTGAAAAAAAAGTAAATCTGGAAATATTAAATCAGGCTAAAAATATCATAAGAAAGGTTCCGGACATTAGTTATGCAGATCTTGTCGATAGGATCGAGATTCCATGGGAGAAAATTATAAATGCTTATTCTTTTTTTCCTTATATTTCTCAGGAATCGGATTTATGGATAAGCAGGACCAGTATTCTAAACGTAAGGGACATTATTATGCATAACGATAAGAAAATAAAATTGATCCTGGAAAGAAATGGAATCTATAATTTCAGGGAAAAATCCACTATACATAAGAATTTATATACGGAATATATTCACAGGATAACAAGAAGAAAGTAAGAATCTTAAGTATTATAAAAATAAATTAAATATCGGCTCTAAAGTCTTTAGCAATATCCAGAAGAATACATTGGAACTGCCTCCAATACTCGAAATCCTATTATACCCTTCTACTAATTCCAGATCGTATTTCAAGAATAGGTTCGTAAATAAGTATCCCATATTAGTCGTTATCCAGAGAATTATTGGAATTATGATTACCGCAGATATAAAGCTTCTGAACATATCTCCCCTTGAAGGGGCTATAATCCATATCAATATGAATGGGATTATTATAAGATCGGCATTTGGAAGTACGTTATTACCCGGAAGTATAGTTGAAATATAAACTGTCAGCGGAATTATAAAAATCGATAAGAAGATTATAGAAGGTTGTCCGACTAACACTACCGAATCCAGGCCGATATACAGTTCTCTTTTTGTGATCTTCCGCGCAATAAAGCTTTTTATATCATTTATAGTGGGAATGAGGCCTCTGAGGAGCAGGTTAACTGCTCTTGGTAAAAGTACCATGATAATAGAAAGTACTAAACCATTTAAGAAAGAATAAAGAAGATTGGGACCTGGATTCAGTAAAAAATTCTTATAACGGGTAATAGCTCCTATTATAGTTCCAATAATAAAACCCATTACTAAAGGTTCCGAAAAGACCCCAAGCTTGTACTGAATTTCTTCGTAGAAGATATGTATCTTTCTTACAAAAGGGATATGATCGAATATTGTATTGACGAGCTGTGAAAGGGGAGCCCAGCAAATGATCTGTGCCTGTGGATTGGATATACCTTTGACACCAAAATAACTCTCGATATATGGTGCATATATGTCTGACAGCACAAAAGTTATTGCGGCCACTATCATTGCCACGAGTACTCCTATCCATTTTATTTCGGTAATTGAAAAAACAATCGAACCCACCAGCAGGAAACTCCAATAATTCCAAAAATCTATATTTATGGTCCTGGTAAATCTTAAAAAAAGCATAATCAGATTTAAAATAAATACAGCTATTATTATTTGAAGAATAACGGGAGAGTTTAAGAGGACTGCCTTGGAGACTATCCATCCTGCATCGATGACCTCGAAATTTTTTGAAGAATTAATTAGTATCGTGCTTATAACCGGTGCAAAAAAATTTACAAAAAGAGTGATCATTACCGAAACACCGATCATACCCGTCAGTATAAAAGCAAAGTTTTTTAAATTCCTTAAAGGGTTTCTTGTGATGATAAGGCTTATTATAAATAAAATTATAGGAAACAGAAAAACAGGTCCTAATTCTATTATAAAGTTAATTACTTTATAGGTGGTTGACATAATGTGAATCTTTATAGTTTTTGATGTTGTTATATTATACTTACTATTTTAAATAAAATGAAGGAAACTGTGTGATTGTAATGGGGATTGATTGAAAATTACTTTTTTTTAATATATAATTTTACACAAATGAGCAGTTATTGCACAATTGTGCACATATTTCAAAGGATCATATAATGGAAAGCATAGAGAAAAAAAGAATACTGACAAGGATTGCGGGACTTTATTACATAGAAAATCAAACGCAGCAGCAGATTGCTGAAAGATTGAATATTTCAAGGACAAAAGTTTCGAGATACCTGGACAAGGCCAGAAAAGAAAAAATCGTAGAAATAAAAATAAATCTCCGGAAAGATGATTACTCTAATCTGGAAAATTCAATCGAAAAAAAATTTAATATAAGGGAATGCATTGTAGTTCCAACTTATGAAAATATCGAAGAAACACTGAAAGCAATGGCCGGCCCACTTAATGATCTATTGGAAAGAATACTCGAAAACGGCAGTTCTCTTGGAATCGGATGGGGAAATTCACTTAAAGGAATATCGGATTATATTGATGTAAGCGGCAAATCCGGTATAAAAGTAATACCGATCATTGGAGGACTGGGTAAGACGGGGACAGGAGTCCATACAAACTCGGTTGCCAGAAATATTGCAGACAGACTTGGTGGTGTAAGTTATATGATTCATTCTCCCGCCGTCCTTGATACAAAAGAAATAAGAGAAGTCGTTGAAAAGGACAGCAATATAAGCCAAATAATAAAATTAACAGAAACAATCGATACTGCTATGGTGGGTTTGAGTGATATCGGATCGGGTTCCACTCTGATAAAAACAGGTAGTTTTAGTCCGGAAGAATTCAAATATCTGGAAAGTCTCGGGGTTGTGGGGGACGTCAACCTTATTTTTATAGATGAAAACGGCAGGCCTGTTCCAAATAAAATCGACGAGAGGATCGTAAGAATTTCACCGGAGAGATTAAAAAAAGTAAAAAAAGTCATAGGAGTTGCTTTTGGCAGAAGAAAATTAAAAGTAATACTCGGCGCCTTAAGAGGAGGATTTCTTAACATCCTGTTTACGGATGAAGAGACAGCATCAAATATCAATAGAATCGGATAAATAATAAAAAAAGGATTCAAGTGAAAGAAAAATTATATATCGATGTTGACGGATTTAAGATAGAAGATAGATTTACTGGCCTTAATAATGACCTGAAGATTGAAATGCTCAGGAAGATGTATGAAATAAGGCATTTTGAAAATGAAGCCGAACAATTCATCATAAGAGGAATGATCCATGGGACCTGCCATTTATATATTGGTGAGGAAGCAACTGCAGTCGGTGCTGTTTATGCTACCAAAGGTGACGATTATATCACTTCGACTCACAGAGGTCATGGCCATTGTATTGCGAAAGGTGCGGACCTGAACATAATGATGGCGGAACTGTTGGGGAAAAAAACAGGTTACAGCAAGGGTAAAGGCGGGTCAATGCATATAGCAGATGTAAAATCAGGAAACCTTGGCGCAAATGGAGTGGTGGGAGGAAGTATAGGTATTGCTACAGGTGCGGCACTGACCTGTAAGATGAAAAAAAACGGAAAAATAGTGGTATGTTTTTTTGGAGACGGAGCAGCCAATCAGGGCATATTCCACAGCTCACTCAATATGGCTTCCATTTGGGATCTGCCGGTGATCTATCTCTGCGAAAATAATGTCTACGGAATGTCGACATCGATAAAAGAAGCATTCAATATAGAAAAAATATCTGACAGAAAAAGTGCCTACGGTATAGAAGGATTGACCATTGACGGAAATGATCTGGTTGAGGTATTCAATACTGTCTCATATTTTGCCGGAAGTTGCAGAACCGGAAAAGGACCGGTATTGATCGAAAGTCTGACTTACAGATGGAGCGGCCATTCCAAGAGCGATGCTCAGGTATATAGAACAAGAGAAGAAATAAAGGAATGGGTAGAAAAAGATCCTATAAAAAGATACAGAGATATCTTGATCGATGGGAAAATATTGACTGAAAAAGACGACAGGGATCTGGAAAAAGAAGTGATAAAAAAATTACAGGAAGCATCGGAATTTGCAAAAAAAAGTCCCTTTCCCGACCCTTCCGAAGTGGAGGATGATGTATATGCCTAAAAATAATGAAAGAACCAGAGAATTAACATATCTTGAAGCAATAAGGGAAGCAATGCAGCAAAAGATGAGATCAGACAGCAGTGTATATCTGATTGGAGAAGACATAGCGGAATATGGAGGTGCCTTTGGTGTGACTGTCGGAATGCTGGAGGAATTTGGCAGGGAAAGGATAAGAAATACTCCCATTTCCGAAGAGGCCATAATAGGTGTTGCAGCAGGAAGTGCAATAACTGGAATGAGACCCATAGCCGAGATAATGTTTTCTGATTTCATAACTATTGCCATGGATCAGATTGCCAATCAAGCAGCCAAAATAAGTTATATGTTTGGGGGAAAAGCCAGAGTACCAATGGTGATAAGAACCGCTGGCGGCGGCGGAACCGGTGCGGCAGCGCAGCATTCCCAGAGTCTGGAAGCCTTAGTTGCGCATATTCCCGGATTAAAGGTGGTTATGCCTTCCTGTCCATACGATGCAAAAGGGCTTCTGATATCTTCAATAAATGACGATAATCCGGTAATTTTTATAGAACATAAGCTTCTTTATAAGAATAAAAAATATATTCAGAATGTTCCGGAAGAAATATATGAAATTCCACTGGGGAAGGGTGATATCAAAAAGGAGGGCAGTAATATCAGCATAGTTGCAACTTCTTATATGGTTCAAAAATCTCTGGAAGCTGCCGAAAAACTTTCACTGGAGAAGGGCATCGAATGCGAGGTAATAGACGTACGAACATTAAGACCTCTTGATATCGATATTATACTGGGTTCGATCAAAAAAACAGGTAAACTTTTATGTGTGGAAGAGGCACCGGTTTTTGGTGGATTTATGGGAGAGGTTGCGGCCCAGGTTTCCGAAAAAGGATTTGACTGGCTGGATGCTCCCATAAAAAGGGTTGCAGGAAGAAATTGCCCGGTTCCATATAGTCTTGTACTTGAACAGGAAATGATTCCCGGTGTTGCCAGGATCGAAAAGGGGATTCTGGATCTTTTAGGATGAAGTCCCTGTGTTTAATTGGATTTCAGTATGTTATCATAAGCACTAATCGATAAAAACAGATTTTTATTTCGACGGAGGACCGAGAGATGTATGAAGTCATTATGCCTAAGCTAGGTATCACAATGGAATCCGGCAGGATTGAAAAGTGGCATAAGAAAGAAGGAGATAGGGTAGAAAAGGGTGAAGTATTGTTTGATGTAATGACCGATAAGGTGACTATCGAGGTAGAATCATATAACTCCGGTCTTTTAAAGAAAATATTGAAGGCTGAAGGAGAGGAAGTACCTGTAACAGAGGTGATAGCATACATTGGAGAAGAAGACGAAAAAGTTCCCCCGCATAAATCTGATCAGAAAACAGCAGAAAGAGTAACCGGCATGGAAACAAAAGAAGCAGAAAAAAAAATAAGTAGTATCAAAGAAGATGTCGAAATTTCCGGCGACAGAGTTAAAATATCACCTCTTGCAAGGAAAATAGCAGAAGAGATAGGTATCGATTACAGGTCCGGAAAAATTAAAGGTTCGGGACCTGGCGGGAGAATCGTAAAAGAAGATGTAATGGCTTATTCTAAGCAAAAAGAGGGAAACGGAAAGAAAGAAGCAGAATCTGCGTCTGCCGGGATAACTATAAAATCATCAGTACGACTCGAGGGCAAAAGAAAAATTATAGCCGATCGAATGAGTTATTCAGCATTAAATATTCCTGAAATAGTCCTGAATGTAAAGGCAAATGTCACCAGGCTCAAAGCCTTGAGGGAAGAATTAAACGAAAAAATTCTTAAAACATCAGGTGTAAGAATAACATATACCGATTTTTTACTGAAGGCGGCTTCAAATGCAATACGCAATAACCTGGAGTTGAATTCAACTTTTTCCGATGGAAATTATATAATATACGATGATATAAATATTGGTCTTGCAGTTTCATCCGATGGGGGACTTATCGTTCCCACTATATTTAACTGCGACAGATTGAAAATTACAGATATCGCAAAAAAAAGGATAGAGCTTATCAACAAAGCAAAGGAAGAAAAACTTAATCTGGAAGATATATCAAACGGGACATTTACGGTTACCAATCTGGGTATGTATGGTATAAGGTCTTTTTCCCCCATAATAAATCCTCCACAGGCAGCCATACTGGCTGTCGGTGAGATATATACGGAACCTGCTGTGATTGATGGGAAAATCAGGCCGGAATCCTTTATGAATCTTACTGTTTCATGTGATCACAGGATAATAGATGGAACGACGGGAGCAAAATTCCTGCGGGAGTTAGTGGAATTTATAGAGAATCCTGCCGGACTTATCGATTGAATTAATTTTTCAGGAGTATTTTTAGAAATGAAAGACAAAGAAGAAAAAATAGTGTTATTCTGTATCAATTGTAACAGGGAAATACCGCATACGGTTTATTATATAGGTAACTACCTCAGGAGTGTGGTTTGTGATAACTGCAATAAAAGGATAGAGATAGACAGGCGTCACCTGAGAACCGTTTTCGCAGAAGATTTCATCAACAGGATTCTTACCAAGCCACACAGAATGACTGAAGATATGAGGAAGGCATTTGCAACACTAATGCCTTTTCTTCCCAAAAGACTATTCAAAGAACCACTAAAAGTTTTAAAAGAAATATATGCGGTATTAAAAAAAGATAATGGTAATAATAACATAAAGAAAGAGATTTAAGCATTTTTAGAACTTTATGATTCCTGTCACCGGTATTTCGAAAATACTACTGAAACTTTTAAGTATCTGCTCTTTGACATCATGTATCGGAATTGTTTTCTTTGAAATTTTTTTCATTGAAGTCTGGGGATGATCTTTTAAGCCGCAAGCTATTATGTTATCGAAATATTTCAAATCGTTGTTTACATTTAATGAGAATCCGTGAAGTGTTATCCACTTTCTAACCCTTAGCCCTATAGATGCTATTTTAAAATCGCCAGTAAATACTCCCCGATGCTTATTTATTCTCACTCCATATATATCATAGCTGGCCAGTACATCTATTATAACCTCTTCAAGGTTATGTACAAAAAATGATAAATCTTTTTTTAACCGGGCAAGATTTAGAATCGTATAACAAACGATTTGACCAGGAGAATGAAGGGTTATATCACCACCGCGATTGGATTGTACCAGCTCTACATTTTGCTTGCAGAGCTCTTCCCTGCTTACCAGAAGACTACCGGTATTTTTATTGTTTCCTATGGTTATGACCGGATAATGTTCAAGAAGTAATATTGCACCCTTATAATCATTTGCTTTTACCAGTTCAAAAATTTCTTCCTGAAGATTATAGGCATCGCCAT
The DNA here is from genome assembly GCA_036514895.1 of Candidatus Humimicrobiaceae bacterium. Lineage (GTDB taxonomy): Bacteria > Actinomycetota > Humimicrobiia > Humimicrobiales > Humimicrobiaceae > Hydromicrobium. The sequence continues at coordinate 14,690 of DATBWH010000035.1, read as the reverse complement.
AGGATATGAGATCCAGGTCGAAACCCGGTATATTTTTTTGCATATCATTTTTCTTTAAATTATTTATTAGTCTAGTTTTCATTCAGGGGTTTTGTCTTAAGATTTCCATGATTCTAATTATTGATTATTATTGATTTATTTTACCATATTAATATATATAATTATTTCTGTGTTTAGAATGACCCAATGACCAGGAAAGGAGTTTTAGCAATATGAGTATTAAAAAAGCCGATCTTGTCGTACTAGGAGGAGGACCCGGAGGTTATGCAGCATCTATGAGAGCATCAAAATCTGGGCTTACGACCATAGTGGTTGAAAAGGATAATTTGGGAGGAGTCTGCTTAAACTGCGGCTGCATACCGACAAAAACTCTCTATCATGTAGCACGGACTCTTGATGATATAAAGAAAGCGGTAACTCTCGGAATCGATGTTTCATCGCCAAAACTGGATTTTAAAAAAGCGATGGCAAGAAAAGACCGGATAATAGAAATGCAGAGAAGAGCTCTCGAGTCTAATTTTAAAAAAAATAATATAGAACTTATAAAGGGCATTGGGGAAATAACAGCTAGAGGAAAAGTATCTGTAAGGACTTCCGATGGCCAGGAAATCAAGATCGAGACAAAAAATATAATCATTGCTACAGGATCGTCTGCTTTCATCGCGGAACCATTCGATCTATCCGAAGATGGAATAATGGATAATACCAAATTGCTGTCTCTTGAACAAGTGCCGGAATCACTATTGATAATAGGAGGGGGTGTCATAGGTATTGAGGCCGCAAATATTTTTTCTTCCTTTGGGTCCAGCGTCACAGTAATAGAGATACTTCCAAGGATATTATCAGTGGAGGATGAAGAAATTTCAAAAATAATATTCAATATTTTAAAGCATAAAGGAGTAGATATATTTACTGATTCAAAAATAGAAAGTTTCAAAAAAAACGGAAGCAGATTTATCTGTACTTCGTGCAGCGGAGACAAACTCACTGCAGATAAAATACTGATGGCCGTTGGCAGAAAGCCTAATTCTGAAGGCATCGGTATTGAAAATGTGGGAATAAATTTAAGTAAGAATGGATATATAAAAGTGGATTCACACCTTGAAACAAATGTAGAAGGAATATATGCCGTAGGCGATGTAATAGGCGGATTCCAGCTGGCTCATGTGGCATCCGAGGAAGGGAAAATCGCTGCAGAAAATATTTTAGGAAAAGTAAAAGAAATAAGCTATGATGTCATTCCATGGACGGTGTTCACGGCTCTTGAAATAGGAGCCGTTGGATTAAATGAAAAGCAGGCAAGAAAGAAAAATATAAAAATATGTACAGGTATATTTCCGTTTAGTTCAAGCGGAAAGGCTTACATCACCGGAGAAACCGAAGGTTTTGTGAAGATCATTTCTAATAGTGAAACCGGAGAAATAGTAGGTGCCCAGATGATAGGACCCCGGGCTTCGAATCTGATACATGAGGTGGCCGTAGCAATGAAAGGCGAACTGCTTATAGATGATCTTGCATCGACAGTTCATTCTCACCCTACATTTTCGGAAGCAGTGATGGAAGCTGCCGAAGATTGTGTTGGAATCGCGACTTACAAATAGGTGATGGATATGATAAAGCTTATAGTAACCGACGTAGACGGTACATTACTTGACAATAATTCGGTTCTCAGCAGTTTAAATAAAAAAGCTATTTTTGAAAGCCGAAAGAAAGGAATTGAGGTAATCCTCGCTACGGGAAAGTCGATATGCTCGATATTATATCTTATAAAATTGTTCGGTCTGAAACTTCACCAGATAACTTTAAATGGAGCGGTTATAATTGACAAAGACCTGGAGATAATAAATGCGATTAAATTAGAACCCCGTTATTATCTCGAAGCTATAAGAACCATAAAAAGGAAAGGATATTCTCCTCTCGTGGCTCTGATAAATGGTAAAATTTTTTATGAAAAATATCATCCCAATATGGACCACATCATAAAGGTTGAGCAAAAAATAACAAAAACAGAAGATATCGAAACTGAATATTTTTCATCAAATGCCGCTAATATACATATAGCTATCGAGGAGACCGATCCACTGGATAGTTATTTAAGAAAAAAGTTTTCAGGAAAAATTAACTTTATAAGATCAGGGAAATATTATTTTGATATGTTGAATCCGGATGCTTCAAAAGGAAATGCGCTGGCAATTATTTTAAAGAAATTGAATATAATAAAAGATGAAGTAGTTGTTTTTGGTGATAGTTATAATGATTTAAGTATGTTTAAAGAATCGGGTCTGAATATAGCAGTTAAAAATTCATATCCTGAGGTATTGAAACAGGCAGATATTATTGCAGAGGAGAATAATAATTCGGGTTTTGGAAAAGCAATATATAAGTATATCCTTGGTGAAAGGAATTCCATCTAAGCCTGATGTGATTTAAAATACTTTGACATAATATTAAGTTGTGTTAGAATTATCCTTCTTAATCTGAAATATAATAGTTTTATTATAAAATATTTGAGATTTATTATTCTATGGATACTGACAGCTCAGTAGTTTTAACCAAAAAAGTGACAATAACTTCTCCAAATCCTGTAACCAAAGAAGATTTTGTAGATAAGATAGGAGAGATTGCCAGGAATATTGGCGATTTTCTCAAAAAAAATGGCTGCACCAAATTGGGTCATATGAATTTTATTTCGACTACAGATGGAGAAGATTGTCTGCAATTAAGTGTTCGGGAGATAGGACAGGGGCCAAAAATCAATGGTATCCTGAAAAAAACTTTTGAAAAGATCAAGCTGACTCTTAATATAATCGAATTTGGGGTATCCAAAGAAGAAATCGATAGAAAAATCAATGAAGAGATAAAAAACATACAATCCTATTTTGATAATAAGTAATTTACTTTTATCTTTATTCAAATTCAAAATCATAAGGCAAATACTTTAAATTAAGAAATTTCGAAATATTCCTGTAATCAATTCTTAATAAATCTTCCGGGTCAAGATATTTACTTTCATATATTACACCAAAATGAAGATGAGGCTGTATGTTCGAAGGATCATCCTCAGCACCGACAGCAGCAATAATATCTCCCTGTTTGACATAAGTCCCGGTGGTGACATAGATTTGCAACAGGTTAAGATAGGTGGTTCTGATTTTTTGATTATGCTTTATTACAAGTGTCCTGCCGCCTATCGGTGAAAACCCACAATAACTTACAACTCCATTACCGGCTGCCGCGACTTTCTGCCCGTATTTTCCGCTTATATCTATCCCTGTATGCTTGAGTTGTTTCTGTTCATCTTCATATAAATAACTTTGTCTGAATGCAGTTATGACCTCACCTTCGATAGGTAATATAAAAGGGGATTTTATGTATGAATAAGCTGGTGATGGAGAACTAATAAATATAGAGAGTGTTAATAGAAGAAATAGCACAAATTTAAGAGGATTGGTTCGCGTATAGTATTTCTGCAGTATATTCCGCTGATTATTATTAAATTTATGTTTAAATCCGGTTTTCATATTTAGAAGAAGCAAAAAATTTTTATATTGATTTGCTGCGATATCAAACAAGAAGCATTATATATCATTTACATATTTATGTAAATATATAAATATACAATAGGTCAAAGATTTTAATTAGATTTTACTATTTAAATATTAAATCCTATAATAAAATATAAATACACATGAGAGGAGAGTTAATATGAATGCGAGAATAAAGGAAATACTTTCCTGGTATGATAATGAAAATCCCGGAACCTTAAAAAATTTATACAATATACTTATGCACGGAAAATTGGCAGGAACTGGTAGGATGGTTATCCTTCCGGTTGATCAGGGATTCGAACATGGTCCTGCAAGAAGTTTTGCCCCGAATCCCGAAGGTTATGATCCGGTTTACCATGTAAGGCTAGCAATAAAGGCCGGACTAAATGCATATGCTGCACCACTTGGTTCCATACAGGCTATTGCGAAAGAATATGCCGGACAAATCCCGCTTATTCTAAAAATCAATAATAATGATGTACTGGCAAACAATCCCGATCCTATTCCTGCGGTGACTGCCTCTGTTGAAGATGCTTTGAGGCTGGGCTGTGCTGCAATAGGATTCACTATTTATCCTGCCAGTATTAATTCAAAAAAAATGTATGAAGAGATTAGAAAAATAGCACTGGAAGCGAAGAGAAATGGATTGGTGGTTGTGATCTGGTCGTATCCCAGAGGTTCGGGAATATCGAAAAAAGGAGAGACCGCAGTTGATGTTGTGGCATACGCAGTTCAAATTGCTGCTCAATTAGGTGCCCATTTAATAAAAGTAAAACCGCCAACCGACTATATAGAACTTGAAGAAGCAAGGAAGGTATATGAGAAATATAATATTCCAATTGGTACTCTGGCAGAAAGGGTCCGACATGTGATACAGAGTGCGTTTGATGGGAAAAGGATAGTTATATTTTCAGGGGGATCGGCAAAGGACAGGAAAGAAATAATCGAAGAAATAAAACAAATAAAAGAAGGCGGAGGTTTTGGTTCAATAATCGGAAGAAATTCCTTCCAGAGGCCAGAGAAAGAAGCCCTGGGACTTCTTGATGAAGTATTAAAAATTTATATGTAATATAAGAATAAATAAAATATTTCTTAAATTTGTAAAAATAATATAAATAAAGTGTATTAAAATTTACATAAAAAGTATATAATATTACCTGGCAATGGCTAAAAAAATTTTAAATCCTTTTTTTTACTAAAACTTGTTATAAAAAATTTATAAAGTATTGTATTGTCAAATTTAAAATAAATAATATAATTAATTTAACAAAAGTATTTATACCGGGTAAATTTTGAGAACAGAGGCAATTATTTTTAATTTTTGGAATATGAAAGGAGAAAAAGAATGAACAAAGCGGAATTAGTGGATGCTATTAGTAGTAAAACAAGCTTGTCAAAAAAGGATGTTACCAGCGTTGTAGACGCTATGCAGGATGCAATAACCGATGTGCTGGTAAAAGGTAATAAAGTTTCTTTGGTGGGTTTTGGTACCTTCCAGGTATCCAAGAGAAAAGCAAGAACCGGTTTAAATCCCCGTACAAGAGAAACCATACATATTCCGGCTTGTACCGTTCCTAAATTTGTAGCAGGAAAGGGATTGAAAGAGAAAGTCAGATAGAATTTCTAAGCTTTAGATTAGCGATATATTAGATTAAATAAAAAGGGCATTCGGATAGGATGCCCTTTTTATTGTTTTATCAAATATTAAAATTCTTTTTATACGCTAGTATTATGGAGTATAATTTAATTATTTAAATATTTTATCGAATATTTACGGGAGGGGGTGTCATGAAGAAAAATAAATTGTATTTTATCCTCGCCATTCTTAGCACTATTTTTCTTTTGAGCTTTGCAGCCATTTGCAATCAATGTGGTACTGCAGCTGAGGAAGAAGCAGCAGCTGAGGAAGAAGAAGAAGCAGCAGAAGAGGAGGAAGAAGCAGCAGAGGAAGAGGAAGAAATAGCAGAGGAGGAGGAGGAAGAAGCAGCAGAAGAGGAAGAAGAGGAAGTGGCCGAAGAAGAAGAGGAAGAAGAAGCTATAGAAAAAGTGGAACCCACAATAAGCATATCTATATACGAAGGTCCCACTTATAATCCTGCAGATGGTGTATGCTACTACCGGGTTAAGGCAACAGTAACCGGTAGTCCCAGTCCTGATGTTGATTGGAGCAAAGATGACAGCAATAGTGCCTGGGGTACCAGGAAAGCTCAGATCAATCTTGATGATCCCGGAGATACATATACGCTAACGGCTACAGCTACCAATTCGGAAGGAACCGATACTGATTCCATAGAGTTAAGCTGGGGTTGTGAGGAAGAAGTAGCAGAAGAACCAGAAGTTCATGAAGTTAATGTTCCGGTGGCTTTGAGTGAAGGAGGATATATAGTATGGGATGAAACTGTATGGTATCCTCATGACAGTATATTTGCAGGTGACTCTACTTCGAATAAACTATGTAGGGGATATATGGGTTTTGAAATAGGAGGATTGGCTGGAGTTACAGTTACAGAAGTTTCTCTGTCCCTTAGTCCGGAACAGGTTTGGGGTGATCCTACTTTCTTAGGGTCTCTCTGGATTGATGTTGTTGATTGGGGAGCAGGACCATTAGAAATGGCAGACTTTAATATTGCTTATGAAACGATTCAATCATTTAATACCTCGATAATAACCAGCACTCACTCAAAATTAAAAACCGAACTTCAGGATGCGATAAATGATGGGAAATCGAGATTTAGAATTAGGATTCGTTATACGACACTTGCAACTGATGGTGATAGTCAATGGGATGGTTGGGATTACTTAATAAATGAGGTAGTTCTACATGTTTCTTATACAGAGTAGTTTGGTATTTGTTGTTTAAATCGGTATTTTAATAACTTAAATATTTAAGCCCCATTAAATCTGGGGCTTAAATATTTATAGAAGTTACAAGTTTTTTAAATTAAGATTAAAATCCACTAAAACTAAACCAAATAGAGCCGAAAATTGCTAGAGCAATACCTGCTACTACCCATCCTATTAATGCAAGTCCACCAAGCACTATACCTGCGATATCAAAGCCTTTACCTTTTTCACTTGCCATGTTGTTTTTTATTTTACTTAAGTCAATTGCTCCAAGTATAATTGGCACGATGCCCAATCCCAGAATACCTGTTACCAGTGCGGCGATTGCAAGACCGCTGGGACTTTGATTCTTTGCAACTTGATTCATTGTTTCCTCCTGCTTAAGTTGTTAATTCCTAAAAATTTTTTTGTCTGGATAATATTATATTCCTGCAATATAAAAAATAAAAATTATTTTTACACTTAAGACATTTGATATATTCTTTTTTCTAAATTCCAAACTTTTCTTTTAGCTCCTTTATTCTGATGTAGGAACTATTTATTTCTTCTTCTGTTATTTTTCCGTCCCTTACCGCTTTTTTAATTGCTTCGAATGATTTTTGAGCGATATCATCGTCATACTGAGGGCCATTATTAGAAAATATTAGTAAATCACAGCCGGCATTTATTGCTTTTACGATGGCTTCTTCGAATCCAAAATTCATGACGATCGCACCCATCTGCATATCGTCTGAAACAATAACACCTTCATAGTTTAATTCACCTCTTAATATATCCTGTAAAAATATGGATGATAGGGTAGCAGGACTACCGGGATCGATATCTGTATTTATGATATGTGCCGTCATGACGATATCGGCTTTACTGTCTTCTATTAATTTCATGTAGGGAAAAAGCTCCACCTCTTCATTATAAGTATCTGTTATATCGACGAGTCCCAGGTGGCTGTCTTCGGTAGAACTCCCATGCCCGGGAAAATGTTTTATTGCTGTGATGATATCGTATTTATGCATAGCATCGATAAAAGATCCCGCATGTTCATAAACTTTAACCGGATCATCCGAAAAAGACCTTTCCAGATTTCCGATTACCGGATTATCTTTATTTAAATTGACATCTACTACAGGTGCAAAGTTCAAATTAAATCCCAGAAAATCAAGTTCCATTGCGAGAGGAGATACTTCCAGAAAAGTATCTTCAGGGTCATCATCTCCCATTTCCTGCGCACTCTTTATCGGGACAAAGCCGTATTCAGCTTTCAGGCGGTTTACATAACCGCCTTCAGCATCGACAGCTATAATCAGGTCACCGCGGGTGAGCTTTTTTAAATCTCCGATTAATTTCTTTGTTTGTTGTGGATCTAAAATATTTCTGGGGTAGCTCTTCGAGGGCACGTCATAATCAAAAAGTATGACCCCTCCGATATTGTATTCATTGATATATTCCACTATGCTGGAAGAACTGTCGACCTCTGTTCCCCTGAAACCTAAAATTATCATTTCCCCGATCATCTGATCCAGTGTGGGAGTATCTTGTTCAATCTCTGTTGAGATTTCATTATCTGAAGTTCCCGTATATGTATTATCAGCTTTTTCTTCGTTACAGGAGGAAAATAAAAAATTGGTGAAGAGAAAGACAATTAGCAAAAGAAAAAATAAAAATATCTGATATTGTTTTGATTTCATTTCAATCTTATTATAAAAATCAGTATTCAGACATTGTATTTTTACATCATTTTGGAAAAGTAATAAGATTATAGCAGATATATCTTTTCAATAAAAAGAAGGGGTAAATTTTTATACTGCAAATTATTTACTTTAATAACTTTATTATTTATAATAATCTTATTAGGTTTATTAATAATGAGAGATTTTTTTATAAAAAGTTCTCATTTTTTATTTTTTGAAAATTTAATATACAGAAGGATTTTTATATGAAAAAAAATATTTCATTCAGTCTTGATGAAGAATTAATAAAAAAGATAGATGAAATAAGCAGGGTAAGCGAGAGAACAAAATCCTGGCTTGTAAAAAATGCCATAGAGAACTATCTTGAAGAAATCGAAGATGTTGAGATTGCTTATAGAAGATCACAGGATTCGGAAGATTCATTTATAAGTGAACAGGAATTAAAAAATTCCATAAAAAGTTAATTTTAAAGATTTCTGGAAAATAAATTTATTAATTCAAGTCTGTTAGCAAAATAAATAATATGAAATACAAAATTTTTTTTCATAAAAATTTGAAAAAGGATTTAAGAGACCTGGACAGGAAGATAATAAGCAGATTTTTTGATATTGTAAGTAACAAAATTGCAGTTAATCCAGGATCAGGGAGAAGACTTAAAGGGAAATATAAAGATTTCTGGAGGTACAGGGTGGGAAATTACAGGATAATTTATCAATTTAAAAACAAAAATGTCAGGATACTCATTTTAAGATTCAAACATAGAAAAAATGTCTATGATGATCTTTTCTATTAGAATTAACTATTTTTGGTAAAATAAAACAATTTTTAAACCGGCCTCAATGTTCCGGCAAAAACTACCCAGGTAAGAAGTGATTTAGCCACAAGACTTAAGATAATATATGCTCTCTCGCTATAAAAATTTTGCAAATATTATAAAAAAAAATTAATATATAGAAGTTTTGAAATATTAAGGGAGTTAAAAAGTTTTTAGAAAGGTCAATAAACCAGATGGCACAGAAAAAGATAAATATATCGACTGTCGGAGTTTTTAAAGATGCCCTGTGGGTATCCTTAAAGAAACCTTCGGCTGCACTTTTTTTCCTTAAAACTATTATCAACCAGAGGAGGGCGCAGCAAACCAGATCAAAATGGATAAGTGAAGGAATACAGGTACCCCCTGCAATGATTTTTAGCATCACCAATGAATGTAACCTGAATTGCAAAGGCTGCTATAATAAAGCTCTGAGGGTACCATCAAAAAAAGAATTAAATACTGCCGAGATCATAAATATCCTTGGCCAGGCTAAAAAGCTGGGTATTTCATTTATTGTAGTAGCTGGGGGAGAACCCTTCGTCAGGAAGGATTTTTTAGAAATTGTCAAAACTTTTCCTGAGCTCATCTTCCTTGTTTTTACAAATGGTTTGCTCATAGAAGGTCTCCTGCTTGAAGAAATAAAAAAGAATAGAAATATTGTTCCGATTATAAGCATCGAAGGTCGCTCAAAACAAACGGATCTGCGCAGGGGGGAAGGAGTATTCAGGCTTTTAAAGACGGTGATCGAAAAATTGAAAAAAGAATCTGTATTTTTCGGGACCTCTCTTACTATGACCAGGCAAAATTTTGAACTGGTAACTGATCTGGACTTTGTAACTGATCTGACAGAGAAGGGCTGCAAGGTTTTTTTCTATGTAGAATATACACCTATTATGGAAGGTACGGAGGATTGGATACTTACAAATGAACAAAGAAAGAAAGTTCCTGATATTATGGAAGATTGCAGAAAAAGATTTTCAGCGCTTTTTGCCGGATTACCGGCAGAGGAAGATCTATTTGGAGGATGTCTTTCCGCAGGAAGAGGTTTTATCCATGTAAACGCAGAAGGGGATCTTGAGCCCTGTCCTTTTGCTCCGTTTTCCGATGTGAATCTCAAGGATATGACCCTGAAAGAGGCATTGCGGTCAAGACTTCTTGAAGAGATAAGAAAAAACCAGTTTATGCTGGATGAATCCGAAGGCGGATGCTCCTTATGGGCAAACAGGGAGTGGGTCGAATCTCTTCTCAAATAAACTCCGGATAAAGTAGAAAGGAGTACTTTGATGTATAAAAAATATCTAATTTATCCCGTTTTTATTTTGGTTCTTTTATTTTTAATCATGATTTTTCCCTCGTGTAAACCTGAACCGGCACAGGAGGAAGTGGTAGCTCAGGAAGAAGAGGTAACTGAGGAAGAAGCAACTGAGGAAGAAGAAGCAATCGAGGAAGAAGAAGAAGTTATAAATGATTCTGAGTTACTTTTTCCAGAAACAGATGAGGTTGAAAACCGTTTCATGGTTCAGGATGCTTTCCAGGGCATGACCTTTACCCGACCTCTTGATTTTCAGAATGCCGGTGACGGCAGTGGAAGGTTATTCATCGTAGAACAGAGCGGAAGAATATTTATAATCGATCCTTCTTCTTTCGAAACCAGTGCCGCACTTTTTCTTGATATAAGCGATAGGGTAGATGACAGCGGCAATGAAATGGGGCTTCTTGGGCTTGCCTTCCATCCTGATTTTGAAAACAATGAAAGCTTTTTTGTGAATTATACAAATGGAAATAACACCGTAATATCCAGGTTTACGTTAAGCTCCAATAATCCGGATGCCGCGGACGCAGCAAGTGAAGAAATACTCCTGACTTTCCAACAACCCTATCCAAATCACAACGGAGGTCAACTTGCTTTTGGACCAGATGATGGTTATCTGTATATCGCTACCGGAGATGGAGGAAGCGGAGGTGATCCACATGGAAATGGACAAAATCCTGGGACACTTCTTGGCAAGATATTGCGAATCGATGTAGATAGTCAGGATCCGGGATTGAATTACGCAATTCCTCCTGACAATCCTTTTACCGGCAATACTGAAGACTACCGGGAGGAAATATATGCTTATGGTTTGCGTAACCCCTGGCGTTTCAGTTTTGATTCACTCACTAATCTTTTATGGGCAGCAGACGTTGGACAAGACACAATGGAGGAAATCGATATTATTGAAAAAGGTGGAAACTATGGCTGGAACATTATAGAAGGAAGCCTCTGTTATAATCCCCGGACCGGATGTGATCCTGCTGGTCTCGAACTTCCCTTATATGAATATGAGCATTCGCTGGGAGAATCAATTACCGGAGGTTACGTATATCGCGGTGAAAATCTCCCCTTACTTTATGGTGCTTATATCTATGCTGATTATATCTCCGGTACCATCTGGGGTCTCTGGTATGAAGAGGGGATAGATACCCGTAATTTCACTCTTTCGGAAACCGGTTTAAATATTTCATCTTTTGGCATAGATGAAGATTACGAACTTTACCTGACCGCCTTCGATGGTAAGATATACCGCCTGACCCAGCTGCAATGAGTTAAAACTAAAAAAAATATTTCCATCAGACATTATTCCATCTTTAATGATTTAAATGGTTCTTAGCGAAAGATGTTAAGATTAGAATTAGCTTACTTTCTCATCAAATTTATAATAAGGATTCAAAATACTGGTGAAAATTATTAATAGAAATAATGCAACCAGGCTTATATAGAATATACTATCTGATGAAAAATTTTCCATTAGATAACCTGCCGTATACTGAAAAATAATCACCCCTATAAAGCCAAAACTATTTATTATGCTGGTAATAGAACCGGAATAACGGGGACTTTGCTTTATACCTAAGGAAAGAGAAATAGCAGCTATACCTGAGAAGGAAAAATTAAAAAGTAATATAAAAATAATTTTTAGAATTAACCGGTCCAGAAAAAAGGAAGTAAGCAAAAAAACAAAAGCCAGTATTGAAAAAAACTGCATTAATCTTTTTTCGTTGAATTTACTTACTAAAAAACTTTGTACAAACATTCCAATACTAAAAATTAGAAGGTTTAAGCTGAGTATTAGAGAACCGATAGTTACCGGAATACCTAAACTTTTAAAGTAGGTGGTAAACCATGCTCCAAAAGAAAATCCTAATCCGAAATGTAAAAAACTAATAATTCCACAAAAAATAATAATTAAATTTGACAAAAACCTGCGATTAGTGGAAAGGAGGCTTATAAATTTTTCTTCGCTTTTTTTATTATCAAAACCCTCAAGTTTGAGTGATAATATCAGTATAAATAAGAATATATTTATTAATGCTACGGATAAAAATATGTATCTCCAGCTAATGTTTAGAAATAAAATGCCGCTAACTAAAACCGGGGCGAGAAAAGCTCCTAGTAGAAATCCTATATTTAATCTTATTATTGTTTTGCTTCTATTTAGCCCGAAGGTATCACTGATTATAGAAACGGAGTTTACAGAAATTATTCCCCAGGATAACCCGAATACGATATAACTTAAAGTAAAATAAATAAAATTGTTTGAGAAGAATAAACTAAAAAAACTAACTGTAAATAGTATACTACCCCAGGTAAAAATATTTTTTTTTCCGAATTTTTCTGAAAGAATTCCTGAAAATAGGCATGCCAATAAAAGCCCAAAAGCATTTAATGATAAGGTAGAGCCAACTATATCTAAATTAACCTCAAAGCTATCTGCCAGTATGGGAATTAGGGGTCCAACAATAGAACCTCCAAGTCCAACTAAAAATAATTGTGTGAAAAATAATAAAAATAACTTTTTTCCAGCCATTAGATTTTAAATTATAATATTATTAATGAAGAATTTATAGATTATCATGTATTATTGTATTATTAATGGCTTTTTATTCTTTTAAAGATAGTAAGTATAAAATATCATTTAAGTAGATATACCGCGAATATTAGGATACTATAGTGAAAGAAATATTTGAAAGACGAAGCATAAGAAAATATTCAAAAATACCTATATCTGATAATGGCATATTAAAAACTGCATAAGTCAATTAAAGCTTGAATCCAAAATGAAAGGAGAAGAGAAAATAAGCTGGTTTCTTAAGTTAGCTTTATAGTAAAGGCGATTGAGTAAGGTAACCAACCATATTAATTATTAACTTATTACGCAAGGAGAATGCTATGAGTTTTCTAGATAAATTATTTGGGAGAAAAAAAGCGGAGCCAGTTATACAGACTGGCCAGGGTAGAATTGAAGAACTTATTGCCAAGCTAACGCCAGACATAAAAGAAGATGGGGATAGTGAGCTGGGATCCGATAGTTTTCAAGCTGCAAAAGAACTGGCACATATAGGGCAGTCGGCAATCAAACCACTCATTCAAATGCTGTCCATTTCTTCACGGGCTCATTATGCACTCGGGTTGATAGGCGGAGAGACTGTTTTTCAAGCTCTATGCAGAGAATTAGAAACCGGAAACTGGCGGCGTATCGAGGCAGCCGCAAGAGCTCTGGGTAAGATGTGTGATAGACGTGCGCTCGAACCTCTTCGCTTGCATACTGGCACAAGCAGCTTTGAAATCCACCGCGCAGTGACTGAAGCCATTGCTGCAATCGAACAAGCTCACATTGGCATAGATAATTTGTTCAAGGTCGACCATGATAATCCAGTAGGACAAGTGGAGCGCTTCTGGTCACTTCAGAATGATTTTCGCCGAGATCCTGCCAAGCGTGATCAGTTCATTCAGTGGCATGCTAAATTTGTGGATGATATGCCTGATATGAAGTTTGACTCAGATAAAACCCGTGGACGTATCTGGGGCATGCTGGGTACTATGATTTATTATATGTTTAACCCAATGCATTCCACTTTCTCTGATAAATGTGCCGAAGCTGCCTACTGTTATGAACAATGCTTGAAGTACACTCCAGAGCGTATGACAGATATTGGAACGTATCTGAAAAGGGTTAAATAACCATTAATTGGAATTATTGTCATTTAATAGGAACAGGGATATCAGTAGCAGATTTGTCAGATTGAGTAAGATGGTGGGGATATTGAACACATTTAGAACTATTTATTATGAAGAAATCCTAAGTTTTAAACTTAAAATAGAAGAATTGAATTTAGGTTTTGCAATGTAATATAAATTGTAAAATATGGCTGCCCCGGGTTGCGAAATTTCGAACCTTTTTTTGAGGGAGGTTAAAAATATATTTAATCTTGTCTTTCATTAAGCATAACAATAAAATGAATATTGGACTTAAGTGTTTATAGCGGAATCAGATTTTCTATTATATTATTAATTACCTATTATAAAAATTAAGAAGAAAGGCAGAGAATGAATAAAAGCATCATTAAAAGAATTGGAATAGTTATTATTGCTATTGGTGGTGTTGTCGCTCTTATTGGTAGTATAGGCTGTGCAAATGCCGGTTATACAGGTGCAAATGTTTTTGAGTTTTTAAAATATGTTGGAATAAGTATAGTCGGTGGTTTACTGTGCTGGCTTGGTGGAGAAATAATTAATCTTAAATCTGTCTTAAAATAGCCTTTAAGAAATACAGTTTATAAGTCAAGCTTTATGCTGTTAGGAGTGTTACTCGTTTGTTGGTTAGGTTAAATCTTGGCTGGCCATAGCGAACTAAGTTAGAACCGCAATTGCATGCTCAGATAAGATTATTTATATACCGGAATTGAGTTTTTAATATTGGTTAATCAATAAGCATTTCTTTTAAGATACTTTTTACTTTTGTAATTTCTATCTCT
>DATBWH010000034.1:0-2419 GCA_036514895.1 Candidatus Humimicrobiaceae bacterium | reverse complement strand
TCGGACTCGATCAAATGATTATCTATTATACCCTTCAAATAATTAAACCAGAAAATAGAAATCTTATTTAAAATTATGCCCTTCATAGGAATAAGAGTGGGTAATATAAAGTCAAAAGCAGAAATCCTATCCGTGGTCACTATCAAGATTTCACCGTCAAAGCCGAACATTTCTCTGACCTTGCCGCTTCTCAGTTTCTCTAAATCTTTAATCTCTATATCCCCTACCGGTTTCATGAATCGCACCTTTTACTTACTTTTTTATATTACTTTTATTTATTAGGTAACTATACCTGCGTCAAGGGATAGTTACCATTCATTAAATAAGAGATATTTATTTCTTATTCGTTATAAATTCCTAATTGACCCCGGCACCTTTCAATGCATGTGAACATATGCAATCTCTTTTATCAGGGACCTTTGAAATTGCCTTAAAAAGCAGGTTCCTTACTTTTTCATTGTTCTCTTTAAATACCTTTACAACCTGGTCTATGGTTACAGGTTTAATCTCCGGATGACCTACCAGCCCTACATCATAGTCAGTGACGAGAGAAATATTCACGTAACATATTTCCTGCTCCCTGGCCAGACATACCTCCGGATACTGGGTCATTGTTATGACTTCCCAGCCCAGTTTCGAATACCATCTGCTCTCGGATCTGGTACTGAACCTGGGGCCCTGAATAGTAACAGCGGTACCCGTAGGATAGAAATCTATATCAAGTTCGCGGGCACTCTCAATAACGGTTTCTCTCAAAACGGGACAATACGGATCGGCCATGGCTACGTGTACGGTTTTCGGTCCATCGTAAAAAGTGTCTATTCTCCCCTTTGTTCTATCCACAAACTGGTCACACACCACAAACTGTCCCGGCTTTATATATGGCTGCAGACTTCCGGAACTGCAGGGACCGAAAATACGTTTTACACCTATCTTTTTCATTGCATAAATATTCGCCCTGTAGTTTATTTTATGCGGTGGTAAATTATGTTTTTTCCCATGCCGGGGTATAAATGCTACACTTTTCCCCTCCAGCATACCAATTGTTACTTTGTCCGAAGGAGGACCATAGGGAGTATCGATCTCATATTCTTTAGCTTTTTCCAGAAATGAGTAAAATCCAGAACCTCCGAATACGCCGATTTCTGCTCTTGGTTCACCACTCATAATATTCCTTTCTTATTTTGCTTAAATATATTTCATATCCTATAAAAATAGGATCAGTAACCTCTACTCTTTGCCAGATCCATCAAAGAGACTTCCGGGCGGGCACCGAAATGACCAAGGATTTCTGCGGCAGCTATACTTCCTATTTTCCCACAGACTTCAAGGTCCTTACCTTTGATAAGACCGTGAAGGAATCCTGCCGCATAAAGATCCCCGGCACCGGTAGAATCGACCACATTTATATCCCGTTCCGTTGGTATCCTTATTATCCTATCTTCAGATACGATGACCGATCCTTTTTCCGACCGGGTGATCGCCCAAATATTTTTCATTTCCCTGCACCGGGAGATCGCTGTATCCAGATTATCAGTCTTAAACAATGATTTGATTTCTTCTTCATTCGCAAAAATAATATCAACGTGGTTTTCAGCCAGGTGTAAAAATTCCTCACGATGACGCTGGACACAAAAAGAATCGGACAGACTCAAAGCAACTTTTCCGCCTGTATCACCGGCAATTTCTATCGCTTTTTTAAATGCTTTTTTCGCCCCTTCATTATCCCAGAGATATCCTTCCAGGTAGATTATTTCCGATTGTGAAATAATAGTTTCATCAATATCTTCAGAAGTCAGAAATCCGGCAATACCCAGATAAGTATTCATGGTTCTGTGTGCATCGGGTGTCGTCAACACCACACAGCATCCTGTCGGTTTTCCGCTGCCGGCTTTATTCGTGCAGTAACTCACCCCAATTTCCTCAAGGCCTTTTTCGAAGGTTCTGCCAAGCAAATCGTCTCTGACTTTTCCGATAAAAGCTGCAGGATGACCAAGGGACGCCAATGCAGCAATCGTATTTGCAGCCGAACCTCCGGAAACTTCCTTTGCTATGTCAATACATTCACGGAGTCCTTTTATCTCTGATTCATCTACGAGTTTCATCATCCCTTTTTTAAGATTATATTTATGAAGAAAATCATCTTCGACATTGGCCAGAACGTCGACAATTGCATGGCCAACACCCACTACTTTATATTTCTTTTCAGGCATTATTTTCCTTTAAGTCCGTCATAATAATGAATATTACTTTTATAGAGGTTCTTCCATTCCGATATCATTTAATAGAATTATTAAATATATGTCAATCAGTATTGATTTAAAAATAGGAGTAGAGGCAGCTTTATAAAAACTTATTTTTTAACTATAATTTTCTATCAAAGGATAAGATTTACGAAAGATGAAATTGGAAAGGAAAG
>DATBWH010000033.1:0-10831 GCA_036514895.1 Candidatus Humimicrobiaceae bacterium | reverse complement strand
CTTAAAGAAATAATCTGCCAGCTCGTATCCTTTGTCAAAATACAGACCGCTTTCTTTTGCTGAAAACTCATCGAATTTTTGTATTTTGTTGTCTGTTTTGCTAAGACTGTCATAAATCATAAACGGTACCGGTTCGGAGGTATGGGTTCTTACTGATATGGGAGTACAGTGATCGGGAAGTATCATCATCCTGTAATGGTTGCCCTGTTTATCCATAGCCTCTTTTATAGGTCCTATGACTTCCCTGTCAATTATCTCAATTGCCTTTACTTTACCGCTTATGTCTCCATGATGACTGCATTCATCCGTAGCTTCCAGGTGCAGATATACGAAATCTTTTCCGCCTTTAAGCTCGTTTATTGCCGCATTCGCTTTGCCCCTGAAATTGGTGAGAATGGTTCCGGTGGCACCCTTTACTTTAATCGGTTCAAGTCCAGCTAAAATACCAATACCTTTTAAAAGGTCAACGGCAGATATTATCGAACCCCTTAATTTATATTTTTTATAAAAATTATCCAGTGTAAGCTTCTTGCCTTCTCCCCATATCCATATCGAGTTTGCAGGATTCAAGCCTTTTTTTATTCGCCTTTTATTCAGGGCATGTCCACTCAGCAGGTTGCTGCTCCTTGCCATCATATTCAAAAGTACACCGCTGTCCGGACCTGCGGGAAGGAATTTTGTAATTTTTTTACCCAGTATATCATGAGGGGGAGTAAGAATATTTCCACCCTTACCCTCTTTCCATACTATTATGTGTCTGTAGCTGACTCCCGGGTAAAACTTTATTTTTTCGGTTCCGAACTTACTGTCAATAAATTCGATAAGTTTCCCGGAATCTTCAGTAGAGATTTCTCCTGCACTATAATCCAGCATAGTCTTATCGGCATAATTATCCTCTTCGGATAATGTGACAAGGTTGCATCTGAAAACTGCATCTTTTTCCGAAAAATCGATGTCCATACTTACCGCTTCGAGAGACGAACGTCCCGTATGATATTTTCTCGGATCATACCCAAGTAAGGATAAATTAGCTATATCGCTTCCCGGGGCCATTCCTTCCGGAATTGTCCTTGCCGTACCAATTTCACTATTTTTGGCAATATTATCCATAAATGGAGTCTTCGCATATTGCAGAGGGGTCCTGTCGCCCAGTTCTGCAATCCTGTAATCTGCCATTCCATCTATTAGTATTATTATATATTTCATATATTTTTAAATTCCAAGAATATCGGATATGACGTCCATCATCTGGTCCGTTCTGCAAACAGTTTTGTGAAGGATCTCTCTCCTTTCAAGATCCTTTAAAGCAGGAGGAACTTTTAACCCTGAGATCTTTGAAATCACTTTTATCAATGAAAATTCATCCATATCGTTATATTTCGCATCTATTGCCTTTGCCACACTGCCTGGGAACTTAAAAGGACTCGCTGTAGAAGAAATGACAGTTTTAGACATATCGCCGCTTTTTTCCACATATTTCTGGTAGACATTATATCCTACGGCAGTGTGAGTATCTATCAGATAATCAAAACTGGAAAATAAATATTTTATTGTCTCAAATGTTTCCCTGTCTGTTGCAAAGCCCCCGTAAAAATCAGCCATCTTATTCTTCATACCGGCAGTTATTTCAAACTCTCCTTTTTTATTCAGGCTATCTATGAGATCGTTCAATATATTCGAATCACCACCGGAGATATCATAAAGCAGACGTTCCAGGTTGCTTGAAACCAGAATATCCATCGAAGGAGAACTGGTAACAATCAGTTTCCTTTTCATATCATATTTCCCGCTATTTATAAAATCATAAAGCACATTGTTTTCATTGGAAGCGCATATGAGCCTGCCTACCGGAAGTCCTATTTTTTTCGAATAATATGCTGCCAGAATATTTCCAAAATTTCCAGTCGGGACCACGATATTAATGATTTCTCCCTTTTCTATTTTACCCGTCCTTATAAGAGTCCGGTAAGCATTCACATAATAGACCACCTGGGGCATGAGCCTTCCGATATTGATAGAATTTGCCGAGGAGAATATACATCCATTGTTATTCAAAATCCTGTTAAAAGCTGCATCGGAAAAGATTTCCTTCACTCCCCTCTGGGCATCATCAAAGTTTCCCTCTATTGACACGACGTATGTATTGTTCCCTCTCTGGGTGGTCATATGCCTTTCCTGGATCTTGCTTACTCCATCTTTAGGAAAGAACACGATTATCTTAGTTCCTTCGACATCGGCAAAACCCTCCAGTGCGGCTTTACCGGTATCACCTGAAGTAGCGGTAAGTATTACTATCTCTTTATCGATATCATTCTTAGCTGCGGCTATTTTTAATAGGTGCGGAAGTACAGCAAGGGCTATATCCTTGAAGGCAAGAGTGGGTCCGTGAAAAAGCTCAAGAAAAAAAGCTCCGCCTTTTTCAACAAGCGGTGCGATCCCGGGATCATCGAATTTACTGTCGTAAGCTTTTTTAATGCAATATTTGAGTTCTTCTTCAGTAAAGTCGGTAAAGAACATGCTTATTATATATAACGCAAGGTCCTTATAGTCCATCTTCAGAAGGTTATCCAGAGACAGATCGATCCGGGGAATTGCAACGGGGACGTAAAGCCCTCCATCCGAAGCTATGCCCTTTACTATTGCCCTGGATGAACTTATGGGACCATCGACTCCTCTGGTACTTCTGTAATATAACTCAGACATTTTTTCTCCGAATTACGATGATTGATATTATTTTTTGATGTCCAGATATAAATTCAATTAGAATTATCTCTTGAGAAATAGCTCTGCGATTAATTTAAATCTTCCACCCTGATAACGCTCAGGACTTTATCCACGACGTCAAGTTTGGACATCTCTTCTATAGACTTAGATAAATTTTTATTGACCACTTCATGAGTAATAAATATAAGCCTTGCACTTTTCTCTGTGTCTCGCTGTTTCTGCACCATCGATTCGATACTGACCAGATTCTTACCAAATACTTCTGCAATCATGGCCAGGACACCGGGCTTATCCACTACATCCATAAGAATATAAAATTTACTTACGGTATCATCGATTGATTTGAACTTTTTATTTTCAAAACAACTGCAGCCATAGATTATCCCTTTTTTCTCGCGGTCAAAGTTGCGGGCAATTTTTATAATGTCACCTACCACGGAACTTGCAGTGGGTTTATCCCCGGCGCCTCTTCCATAGCTCATCATCTCACCGATATAATTGCCGTAAACATAAACAGCATTGAAAGTATTTTCGATTGAAGCAAGTATATGATCTGCCGGTATCAGGGCAGGGTGGACCCTTACACTTATTTCACCGTTTTCTTCAATTCCGATTGCAAGAAGCTTTATTCTATAACCCATATCCAGCGCATTTCTTATATCATCGGATGACACACCGGTTATTCCCTCTTTATATACATCGTTTAGTGTGACTCTTGAATTGAAAGCTATAGAACTCAAGATTGCCAGCTTGCAGGCTGAATCATAACCTTCTATATCCGACGATGGATTCGATTTTTCCGCATATCCTAGTTCCTGCGCTTTCTTAAGAGCATCATCAAATGACAGGTTATCTTTTTCCATCCGGGTGAGGATATAATTTGTGGTTCCGTTGACTATCCCTATGATCTCATTAATGTTATTCGAAGCCAGAGATGATTTAAGGGGTTCTATTATTGGTATACCGCCGCCCACGCTTGCTTCAAACAACAAATCCACATTGTTCTTTTCCGCTGCTGCAAGTAAATCTCCTCCCCGGTTGGCAAGGAGATCCTTATTTGCAGTAACCACATATTTTCCCGAACGCAGAGCTTTGTAAACATAATCATAGGCAGGATCTATTCCACCGATAAGCTCAACCACAATATCGATATTCTCGTCTCTCAAAACATCATTGGCGTCACTGCTTATTTTTATATCCTTGAGTCCCGCCAGAGAAGAAGAATCGATTTTCTTTAAATCCTTTTCGGCAATCCTTACGATATTCAGGTTCTTTTTTATCTTCTTTGCAAGATAACCCTTCTGCTCCCGGATCAGGGAATAAACACCGCTGGCAATATAGCCGAAGCCTATCATTCCGATATTTATATCTTCTATATTCTTATTTTTTATATAATCCGACATCTTTCATCACCAAATCCTTATAAGTTTGCCTTTTTATCCAGATCCAGCTGTCACCATTTTCCACAGCTGCTACTGCACTTTTTGGCTGGCTGTTATAATTGCTCGACAGAGCATAACAGTAAGCGCCGGTAGTTGCCACGACAATAAAATCACCACTGGAAACCTGTGGTAACTTTATATCGTTTATTATCACATCCCCACCATCACAATGTTTTCCAACTATTGAGTAATGCATTTTACTGCTGGCTGATTTATCTCCTCCATCATCCATCTTATTTGCGATATATGCATCATATTTAGCCTGATACAGCATGGGCCTTATATTATCAGACATTCCTCCGTCTACTAAAATATATTTTTTTGCTCCATCTATTTCCTTGATCCCGCCGACTTCATACAGCGTTACGCCGGCATTCCCAATAATGGATCTCCCTGGTTCCAGGTGCAGTTTATCAAGTCTGACATCGAACTTTTTCTGACATTTTTTTATCGTGTCATATACTAATTTCGACAGATCCTCTATCTCCGGGGGTTTCTCTCCAGGAATATATTGTACTCCCAGCCCACCACCGATATTTATCCGTTTTATACTTATATCCAGCTTATCTCTTATCATTCTTATAAACTTCATCATGACTTCGACGAGCTCGCTGTAGCAAGACAGATTGAATATCTGGGAACCCAGATGGGTATGGATTCCGGTAAGATCCAGATATTTATACTTGCCGAGTTTTTTTACCGCCTCCACGGCCGCATCATTATGCAGGCCAAAACCAAATTTGGAATCTATCTTACCGGTCTGAATATATTCATGTGTACCGGCTTTTATACCGGGGTTTATCCTCAACATGATCTTTTGCCTTATTTTATTTTTTTCGCATAATTCTCCAAGTGTTTGAAGTTCAATGAAATTGTCTACCATGAAATGTCCGACTTTACTTTCCAATCCATACTTGATTTCTTCGTATGACTTGTTATTTCCGTGAAAATATATCTTTTCCGCAGGAAAGCCGCTGTTTAAAGCTATAAAGAGTTCTCCTCCCGTAGCCACATCTATTCCCAGACCTTCCTTATCTATGAGCTGGCACATTGCAGTGCATATAAATGCTTTGGCAGCATAAGATATATCCACTTCAAGATCGGCAAAAGTAAAATTCTTCTTATAGCTCCTGCACCGGTCTTTTATGGTGGCTATATCAATAATATATAGCGGAGTCCCATATTTTTCTTTTAATTTCACGAGATCAATACCGCCTATGACCAGATGCCCTTCCCGGTTGATCTCTGCAGTGATCGGAAGTATCATTTTTATCTTCTCTCCAGTTTAAGTTTTTCGGTATATTTATTGATTATAAAGTCAATTAAATTATTTAATCAAGATATTTCTGTACGCTACATTTTTTGAGGGGCGCTCACGCCAAGCAGTTTTAAGGCATTCCGGAGTACCTGTCTTACCAGTAGAATCAAAACAAACCTGTCCTCATCGACTGCCACTCTGTCCCTGTCATCGTTTACCACTCTGAAATTATTATAGAAATAGTGAAACCCGGTCGCCAATCTGTAAAGATATCCCGTAATAAGGTACGGAGCATTGTTCCTGCAGCTGTTATAAATCATATCCGGATATAAAATCATTATTTTTGCCAGCTGTCTTTCGCTCTTACTCTTAAACTCAATTTTTGATATATCTATTTTATCAAGGTCATAGCTATCCATTTTAATATTAACCGGATTAGCCTCCCTTATCTTCTCTAAAATACTTTCGATCCTCGCATGTGCATATTGTACATAGTACACAGGATTTTGGTTCGATTTCTGTTTGGCAAGGCTTATATCGAAGTCCATGGGAGTATCGAAGGAATTCATGCTGAAAAAATACCTTACTGCATCTTTCCCCACTTCCTCTATCAAATCTCTCAAGGTATAGATCTTCCCTTTTCTTCTGGACATTTTCAAAACCTTTCCTCTATCCACGATATTCACCAGCTGTCCTATTATTATCACCATTCTATCTTCTGCGACATCCATCGCCTTGCCTATTGCTTTTAGTCTGTCCACATAACCATGATGATCCGCTCCCAGGACATAAATCAACTCATCGTATCCCCTCTTTATCTTATTCATCAGATATAATATATCCGAGGCAAAGTAACTTGGTTTTCCATCCTTTCTTATCACCACCCTGTCTTTATCTTCCGTATACCTGGAAACCCTGAACCATAAAGCGCCGTCTTCCTCGTAGACTATATCCTTATTTTTTAAGTCGGTGAGTAACTTTTCCAGATTAGAATTTTTATACAATGAGCTTTCATAAAACCACTGGTCATACTCCACACCTATTAAAGCCAGGGTCTCACATATAGAAGAGACCATTATCCTTATTATTTCTTTCTTAAAAGGTTCTGCTTCTATCTCTTTTTCCCCATTTTTTTCTACTATGAACCGGCCGTTGTGTTCACTGATGAGTTTCTCCACTGCAAAGGATACTGATTCTTCCGGATATCCGTTTTCAGGATATTCGGTAATCCTGCCAAAATGCTTCAAGTATAAACACCTTGCGCAGTCGCTGAATTTCTCCGCCTGTGTGCCGTGATCATTGACATAATATTCTCTGAACACCTCATAACCGTTTGCGGAATAAATATTTGCCAGACTGTCTCCCAGCGCTCCCCACCTGCCGTGCCCCACATGAAGACTGCCGGTGGGATTGGAACTTACATATTCAAGCTGTACGCTTACTCCTTTTCCGTTCCGGTTAGATCCGAATTTTTCCTTACTTTCTATGATGCTCTTCAGGTTTTCTTTAATAAATTCGTCATTCAAATTAAAATTAATAAATCCCGGCTTTACTATATTTACATCTTTGATTTGATCCCATTTGGAAATCAATTCTTTTTCAACCTTTGAAGCAATTTCAAAAGGATTTTTCTTTAGAATCGGTGCCAGAACCATTGCGGCATTGGTCGAGAGATCGCCAAACTGTTCATTCTTTGGTTCTTCGATAGCAAGGTTACTCAAATTCGATTCGATTCCCGCAAGTCCGCGTGCATAATCCTGGATTTTTTGTTTTAATTCATTTATTACCATTATTTTTTCTTTCATTGGAGCCGATGACCGGACTTGAACCGATAACCTGCTCATTACGAATGAGCTGCTCTACCAATTGAGCTACATCGGCCTATAAATCGGAAAAAAGGTTTCTAATCACTTCCGCCTTCGACCTTATCTTTGCCTTCCTGGTTTCTGGCTTCTTCGCGTGTATCTCCCTTGATTTCTATCCTCTCGTTAGTTATCTCGACTTCGGATAAAGGAACGGATTTCCTGGTCTCGTTGTCAAATTCCACGATCAAAGACTTTTTTAAAGGTTCATATCCGCAGACTCCGCCGCAGCCCAGACTGCATTTTACCTTTATTCCTCTTTCCGGCGCTACTTCCATGAACTCCCTGTATGAATCATACTCATATTTCAAACAGCACATAAGTCTCCCGCATATTCCGGATATTTTAAAAGGATTCAAGGGTAGATTCTGATCCTTTGCCATTTTTATGGAAATCGACTCAAAATCTGTCAAAAAACTCTTGCAGCAAAGGTTCATCCCACACGGTCCAAGTCCTCCCACTATCTTTGCTTCATCTCTCACACCGATCTGTCTCAGCTCTATCCTGATCTTAAAATAAGTGGCGAGTTCCTTTACCATTTCTCTGAAGTCCACCCTTTTTTCGGAAGTAAAGTAAAATATCATCTTAGTCTTATCGAACATAACATGAACACTTATCAGCTTCATCTTGAGATCGTATTTCTTGGAAAGCTGATTGAATTTCTTTGAACCTTTATCCTCTTTGTCGTGGTTAAGTTCATCGACAGACAAATCATAATATGTGGCTTTTCTTATCACTCTGTTCAGGGGATTGGTAATATCGCTTTCGCTTATATCCACTGAGGGTACGGCTACTTCACCGATTTCCTTTGTTTCTTCATCTATATGGCAAATCACTTTATCTCCCACTTCCAGTTTTATTCCGGCAGGGTCAAAGTAATGTACCGTATCATTTTTTCTAAAAATTACACCCACAATTAAAGACATGACTTTCACCTCTTATCAATATATATATTCTGAAATTGAAGGAAAATATTATCCAGTGCCAATTCTGAATTAATAGAGTAGTTAAGATAGCCTCTATTTCCTTCAACTGTTTCTATCAATTTAAAAATTTTATCTATTCTGACGCCCCCGACATTCTTGCCTATAAAAGAATAATTCCTGGAAAAATTCAGGCCTTCCTCTGCGGCTCCCAATTTAACCACAAGTATATCTTCGAGCCAGGCAGATATTATATCAAAAACCCTGCTTATACCCAAATTATGAAACTTGCTTATTTTTCTTTTATGTTTTGATTTTAATATCTCGATGTATTTGTTTATATCGCTTTTTTCGAAATCACTTCTTCTTATTTCAACAAAGTCCTTCTCCAGATCCGTTTTAACGGCAGCTTCCATTTTTTTTAGTATTTCGACAAGTCTTAAAGTAAGGTCCATGGCTGCTGCAGAGTGTCTTTCCGGACCTCCTTTAAGGATTTTTTTGATTCCTTCATCCAGATATTTATCCATTATTTCAAAATCGGCTTTCCCCAGAGCATCTTCATCAAATTTAAAGTTCCAATTATAGACAAGGCACCTGGATACTACAGTGGGAAGCATTACCGATATATCCTCTGTAAGCAACAAGAAAATACTATCTTCATCGGGAGGGTCTTCCAGAGTCTTTAGCAGCCTGTTGCCGGCTTCCTGGTTCATAAGCTCGGATTCTTTGATGATGCATATTTTTTTACCGGGAATGTAAGAACTTAATCCCATAAACTTCTGCAGTCTGGCGATTTCTTCTATCCTCAAGATGTTACCTTCGGGTTCTATTACCAGGACATTTGGATAGACACCTTTTATTGTATTCCTGCAGACAATACAATTACCGCATCCCTTTTGCGGGCAGTTTACCGAAGCAGCAAAACTAAGAGCAAGTCTGTATAGAAGTTCGGTATTATTTCCATTAAAAAGGTATGCATGTGAAACATTGTCGCTTTCTATCATTTTAGAAAGCAACTTTATATTCGACCGGTTAATATTTTCTTCGGTCAGGAAATCGATATTTTCCAGTATTTTCATCTCTTTTTTTCAAGATATTCACAAACTTTGTTTTTAATCTCTTCAGAGATATTCTCGATACTGTTCTCGCCATCAACTATCACAATCCTGTCTTTATTATTCCTGGCGATATCCAGATAACCTCTATATATCTTTTCCTTAAAGCTGTCTTTTTCGAGTTCGATCCTATCAGTCTTTTTATCCGCATCATACATTCTCTTCTTGCCTTTGCTTACCCTTACAGACAGCAAAAAAGTAATATCCGGAACCACTCTGCCCGTTGCCCACAGGTTCATCTTCAGAATTTCTTTCCCTCCCAGTCCCCTGGCTATACCCTGATACACCACGGTCGAATCAAAAAATCTGTCGCATAACACAATCTTTCCTTCCCTTAAAGCAGGCAGTATTACCTCTGACACCAGTTCGGCCCTGGAAGCCAGAAAGAGAAGTGTTTCGGCTCTGGGAGATATATCATGATTTTCTTTATCCAGAAGGATCTTTCTGATTTTCTGACCTATTTTCGTTCCACCGGGCTCTATAGTGGTAACCACATCAAATCCCCTGTTTTTTAAATAATCTCTCAATAACTCCATCTGGGTAGTTTTTCCCGACCCGTCGAGCCCTTCGAAGGTTATAAAAAGTCCTTTTTTCTTCATAGGAATAAACCTGTTATTTCATGATTAAAATATCTTGAATAATAATATCTTAATAATGAGAATTTTTAAACTTTAATACAGATTTTTAAATTCATGCAGCAGAAAAACAGGATAATTTTCTTTCCCGGCTTCCTGTTTCAATTTGTTATCAGCTGTTATCAGCGGACAATCAAGTGATTGCGACAGTGCCAGATATAAGGAGTCATAAATAGGATTTTTGATTTTTCTCGATATTTTAAAAGCTTTCTTCTGAATCGAAATGTCTGTATTGATAATAAAAATAATATCGTTTAATTCCGATAGAATATCGGCTATTTTGCTATAAGGGATTTTTAATTTAAAAATAAAAAAGTTTAAAACTTCATAAACCATCAAATCCGGTGAAGCAATAATGATTTCATCTCCAATAACTTTTTCATGAATATAATCAGCAATCTCAAGGTCAGACTCATTTTCGAAAAAATACCATTTTATGACCACCGAAGCATCAAGAACATATTTTCTCTTGATATCTTCTTTGATTATAAATTCAGTTAACTCCATCTATTTTTCAATAACTCTTTTTTCTATCTCTTTTCCGCGTTCTGTCCTCATTTTTCTCAACTCTTCGACCACATCTATTTCTTTTTTTGTTGAGATGAGTTTCATTATCTCCTGCCTTGTATTTTTCAATCTGCTTACCGCATCTTTTTTACGCTCTAATGCCAGCGCAGATTCAATAGTATCGAAATAATTTTTTGCTGCATTGATTATAAACTGTGACCTTGTAATATTCTTGATTTTTTTATACTTATCAATTTCTGTAAGAAAATCTTCGGGAATCGATACATTGATTTTAACCATTGTTATCTTCCATCTTTAAAAATAAATGCAATTAAAATTATATTCTTATATTGATGACATGTAAA
>DATBWH010000032.1:0-6643 GCA_036514895.1 Candidatus Humimicrobiaceae bacterium | reverse complement strand
AAATGGAAGTCAAAGAAGTCCTCGGCATACTTGCCTCTCTTGAGATAAAGCAGCTCATAAGGGAAGATAGCTTCAATAAATATAGTAGATTATTTTAGATTTTGTATTAGAATAATAATATATTTTTTAATCAGAAAAAGACGGAGAATAAAACAAAATGGCACTATTTAGAAAGAAGAAAATCGAAAAACCCAAAAGCCCTCTGGGACATGCATTATACAATTATGACCATATCATTGAAACAGACTTAAAAAAGATCTTAAATGGAGTGGATTCCAATAAAAAGCTTGATGCGGAAAAAGTCAATATTATCTTTGAAGACGTAGATTATAAATTTGACGGCATACTCGATAGTCTGTCGAAAGAAAATTTAAAAGTCGATTACAGGTCGGACAAAATAAGGTATTTAATGATCGACATGATAAGCAAATTAAAAGCATTTTTGAATGCAGCAAAAACCGATGGTTATGATCCATCAAAAGAAGACAAAGATGGAAGATCTCAGGTAGCAGATAAAGTAAAGGAAATCAGGGAGATCGTAAGAAGAAAGATGAAGGATATCGAAGGTGACTATATATAAGTATGAGTTTATTTAACTTCCTGGAATTATATATAAAGTATCTGAAGTATGAAAAAAACTTATCTCTTAATTCTATAAACTCATATCGAAAAGATATCATACAATTTTTGAATTTTCTAAAAAATAAGAAGATTACCGAAACTGCCGGATTGAATTTAGATATTTTCAGAGATTTCTTGAAATACCTGGACAATTTCCACTATTCAAACAGAACTATCATTAGAAAGTATTCTTCCCTCATAAACTTCTTCAGGTTTCTCGAGAGAAATGACTATATAGATTTTCAGCTTACCGAGTCTATAAATGTTCCCCGAAAACGTCACCGATTTTACTCCTTTATGTCCGAAAATGAGGCTGAAAGATTATTTGACAGTTTTGAACCGCAAAACGACTTTGAAATCAGGGACAGAGCCATACTTGAGTTGCTTTACTCCACCGGTGCCAGGATAAGCGAAGCGGAGGGTTTAAAGACCGGAGATATCGATTTTCAAAGCAGGGAATTAATAGTGACCGGTAAGGGCAGAAAACAGAGAATGGTCTACCTCAATCAGGCAGCAGCGTCCTGGTTAAAAAAGTATCTGGAAATAAGGAGTAAATTAGTTTCCGGGTGGAAGGATAAATCTATAAATGACAAACATTTATTTTTGAATAGATTCGGGAAAAGGCTATCGTCACGAAGCATGAGGACCATAGTCAAAAAATATGTAAAAAAAGCTCTTATTGAGAAGAATATTACTCCCCACAGCATCAGGCACAGTTTTGCCACTCATCTGCTTCAGGAAGGAGCAGGTATAAGAGAGATACAGGAACTTCTTGGTCATGAAAGCATATCAACCACACAAATATATTCACATTTGAATGTCAAAAAATTAAAAAAAGACTATAAGAAATTTCACCCCAGAGCAGAAATAAAATAAAAAAAAGAGCGGTATT
This sequence comes from Candidatus Humimicrobiaceae bacterium, assembly GCA_036514895.1. Classification (GTDB taxonomy): domain Bacteria; phylum Actinomycetota; class Humimicrobiia; order Humimicrobiales; family Humimicrobiaceae; genus Hydromicrobium. The sequence goes on along the minus strand of DATBWH010000032.1, from coordinate 5,130 downwards.
TTTTGCTTCGAGGATATGATAATTTGTTATTGATTATTTGATGAAATATAGGTATTATGCTAGACTTGAACGTTGAAATCACACACACCACTTGCAGTATTATGGTGAACAAATACGGCGGTTAAAGTGGTGGAGGAAAAACCATAAAAATAGGAGGTATTACTTTGAGTATCGTAACAATGAAACAGCTTCTGGAGGTAGGGGTCCATTTTGGTCATCAGACCAAGAAATGGAATCCCAAGATGAAAAAATATATATATACTGATAAAAACGGTATATATATAATCGATCTCCAGGAGACACAGAGGCTGCTGATCGAAGCATATGAATACGTAAAAAAGGTTGCCAGCGAGGGTGGAATTATATTGTTTGTCGGCACCAAGAAGCAGACCCAGGACATAATAGAATCTTATGCAAAGGAATGCGGAATGCCGTATGTCAAGAACAGATGGCTGGGAGGCACTCTTACCAATTTCGAAACCATAACCAAGAGAACAAAAAGAATCGATGAAATAGAAAATATGGAAAAATTGGGTATTTTTGAAAAGTTACCTAAAAAGGAAGTCCTGGGGATAAGAAAAGAATATGACAAGCTTCTCCTTAATATAGGAGGTATAAGAAACATGAAAAAGCTTCCCGATGTCCTTTATGCCATCGATCCCAACAAAGAAATGATAGCAATAAAAGAAGCAAGAAAATTGGGAATACCCATCGTGGCCATAACGGATACGAATTGTGATCCGGATCTTATTGATTTCATTATCCCCGGTAACGATGATGCTATTCGTTCCTGCAGTCTTATAACCGGTGTGATATGTGAAGCCATAAAGAAAGGTAAAGAAGAAAAAATCAAGCTGGACGAAAGCCCGGAGGTAGAAGAAGCAAAAGAATCAGAAAAAGAAAAAACAGAAGACAATTTAGAAGATTCACCCGAAGATGACGTATGGGTTTAGAGATTTAGAGATTATATGGAGGAACAATGGAAATAAAAGCAGAATTGGTCAAGGAATTACGGAAAAAAAGCAATGCCGGAATGATGGATTGTAAGGTAGCTCTTGTCGACAGCAAAGGAGATATAAAGAAAGCGGAACAGTTATTAAATGAAAGAGGACTGGCACAGGCTTCCAAAAAAGCTTTGAGAGCTACAAAGGAAGGCCTGATAGAAAGCTATATACATCTTGGATCAAAGGTCGGAGTAATGGTCGAAGTCAATTGTGAAACCGATTTCGTAGCCAGAAACGAGATGTTTAAAAATTTGGTGCATGATATTACTCTGCATATTGCTGCAGCAGCACCTTTATATCTTTCCATAGAGGACGTACCTCAGGACGTGCTTGATAAAGAGAAGGAACTTTACAAGAAGCAAGCCATAAACGAAGGAAAACCAGATAAGATCCTCGATAAAATAGCCGAAGGCAAGCTTAAAAAGTATTATGAGGAAAACTGTCTTCTGGAACAGCCATTTGTAAAGGATAACGACGTAAAAATAGGAGACCTGGTAAAACAGAATATAGCCAAAATAGGTGAGAATATAGTAATCAGGAGATTCACAAGATACGTCCTTGGTGAAGAGAAATAGAAACATCTTTTTATATTTTTTGCCCGGAAGGCAATAAATAAAAGATATGGAAAAATTAAAATACAGCAGGGTTTTACTCAAGATCAGCGGGGAAGCGTTATTGGGTGATCTGGATTACGGAATAGATCCCAGGGTTACCAATAATATATCCAGTCAGATCAAAGAAGTGGTAGAGCTGGGGGTCGAGGTAGCTATAGTCATTGGCGGAGGGAATTTCTGGAGAGGTGTTTCTGCCAGTGCAAATGGTATGGATAGGACCACCGCCGATTATATAGGAATGCTGGCCACTATCATGAATGCCCTGGGAATGCAGAATGCACTGGAAAGAATGGGAATAATCACCAGGGTCCAAACCGCAATATCGATGCAGGAAATTGCCGAACCCTTTATCAGGAGAAGGGCGGTAAGACACCTTGAGAAAAAAAGGGTTGTAATATTTGCCGGCGGAACCGGTAATCCTTATTTTACAACCGATACCGCTGCCGCATTAAGGGCACTGGAAATAGAAGCAGAAATAATCTTTAAAGCTACAAAAGTAGACGGTGTATATGACAGGGACCCTCTGAAATTCAAAGACGCAAAGAAGTTCACAAAACTCTCTTTTCTGGATGTATTACAAAAAAACCTTAAAATTCTGGATTCTACAGCCACATCTTTATGTATGGAAAATAATTTACCTATAGTGGTCTTCGATATCACAAAACCGGGTAATATAAAAGGAGTCATAATGGGTAAGAAAATTGGTACTCTGGTTACAAAGGAGTAAGAAATGAAAGATGCATTACTGATTGATACAAAAAAAAGAATGGGGCAGTCTCTGGAAAGAACACAGCATGAATTTAATACCATCAGGACGGGGAGAGCGTCTGTATCACTGCTCGATAATATTTATATCGATTACTATGGTAGCAAGACTTTATTAAAACATATGTCCAACATGAGCATACCCGAACCAAGGGTCATTCTGATTTCACCTTATGAGCCAAAGTTTTTAAGAGAAATCGAGACCCAGATATCCAAATCCGATCTGGGAATCAATCCATCAAATGACGGAAAGGTCATCCGTTTGAATATCCCGCCTCTGAACGAGGAAAGAAGAAGAGAATTGGTAAAACTGGTAAAAAAGATCGCTGAAGATGGAAGGGTTGCCATCAGAAATATCAGAAGAGAGATAAATGATGAATTTAAAAAGCTGGAAAGTGAAAGTAAAATAACTGAAGATGATCTGATTGGTTCTGAGGAAGAAGTTCAGAAAATCACCGATGAGTTTATAGTAAAGATAAATAATTCTTTAGCCCAGAAAGAAAAAGAAATCATGGAAGTGTAGGTAGGAAGTATTTTGAGTTTATTTTCTCCTTTTTTTTCTTCTATAAGAGTTCCGGCCGTAAAAGAACTAAAAAAAAATAATATCCCCGAACATGTAGCCATAATAATGGATGGAAACGGCAGGTGGGCCGCAAAAAGATACCTACCTCGATCCGCCGGTCACAGAGCCGGAGTAGAAGCACTGAGGGATATCATAACCACAAGCATAGAACTGGGGATAAAATTCCTGACCGTGTATTCATTTTCAAGTGAGAACTGGCAAAGACCAGAGGACGAAGTAAATTTTCTTATGAATCTCTTTTTGCAATCTTTAAGGGAGGAACTGGAAAGTCTGGATAATAACGGAGTAAGAGTAAGACTCATCGGTGAGAGAAAAGAAATACCTTCCGAAATACTAAAGGCTTTTGAAAATGCAGAAACAAAGACCCGGGATAATGATAAACTTTATTTTAATATTGCTTTCAATTACGGATCCCGGCAGGAAATCATAGATGCAATCAAGAGAATATGCAAATCAGCCAGCAGGAATGATATTGAATTAAAGCAGTTGAATGAGAAAAATTTTTCGGATTATTTATTTACAAGAGGTTGTCCGGATCCCGATTTTTTGATAAGAACAAGCGGGGAATACAGGGTGAGTAACTTCTTGCTTTGGCAAATCGCATACTCCGAATTTTACTTTGTGAAAACTCTTTGGCCGGATTTTAAAAGGAAAGATTTTTTAAGGGCCATTTATTATTATCAGCAGAGAAAAAGAAGATTTGGCAGGTTGTGATCCCGGATGCAAACTTTTACTACCATTCTGCAGTATATTCTGGCAATAATCGGATTGTCTCTCATAGTACTGGTCCATGAGTCTGGCCACTTTGCAATGGCAAAATTAAGCGGGATACATGTAGAGGAATTTTTTATTGGTTTTGGTCCCAAGCTTTTTAAATTCAAAGACAGAAGAGGCACAGCTTATGGTATAAGTGCCATACCGGTCGGAGGTTATAATAAACTGCTGGGGATGGATAGAAATGAATCCATTCCGCCTGATTTAAAAGATAAAGCCTTTCAAAATAAGCCTTTTTATAAAAAACTGCTGGTCTCGATTGGCGGTGTGGGTTTCAATGTGATTTTTGCCGTTATACTGATAGGAATTTATTTGAGTATGGGAGTACTGGCTCCTACTTCGACAATCGATTTCATTGAGCCCGAATCTCCTGCCGATGCGTTTGGCTTCGAAGTGGGCGATGAAGTAATTGCCTTAAACGGTCAAAAAATCGAGACATGGGATGATTTTTCTAATCTGACAAAAAAATATCCTGCAGAGGAAGTTATATACACTGTCGTACGTGACGGAGAGGAGATTGACCTGAAAGTCAGATTAGATGATGTCGAAGGTCAGGGTTTTTTAGGAATAAGCCCCCGATACATTGAAGAGAAATTAGGATTTTTTGAAATTGTAAAGGAAAGTTTCAGAATAACATGGGATATAAGTGTTACCTATGTAAAGTTATTCGGAATGCTGTTTTCGGGTAAAATACCCTTGAGTGAAGCCAGGCCGGTTTCACCGGTGGGAATAGTAAACATATTTCAGCAGTCTGCATCCGTGGGCATGCAAAATTTTATTTTTTTTATTGCACTGGTTTCCCTCCTTATGGGATTTGGAAATCTTATTCCGATTTTTCCTCTTGATGGAGGCAATATCGTACTTATCATAATAGAGACCATAAGAAAAAAACCCGTGCCCAGAAAAGTCCTGGAAATACTTAGCTTTACAGGTATATTCATTCTTGTTTCCCTGCTACTTATTGGTCTGGTCTTTGATATAATAAATCCTTTCGATATCCGAAATATGTAAAAAGCCAGTAAAATACTATTTTTTTTGAAAAAACAACTCTTTAAAATGCAGATAAAAAGAAAAAAAGCAAGGGTCATGGAGGTAGGAAGACTAAAAATAGGCGGAGACAATCCTATTATCGTCCAGTCCATGACCAAAAGCAAACTTGAGAATCCCGACGATTTCCAGGCCGAAGTAAAAGAGCTTATCGGTTGCGGATGTGAACTTATAAGGATAGCGGTTCCCGGGAAAAAATCCGTTAACCATCTCAAGAAATTTATTGGTGATGGAATTTTTACGGTTCCGGTAGTTGCAGATATTCAATTTGATTACAATCTGGCCCTGGAATGCATTGATATAGGAGTTGACGGTATAAGGATAAATCCGGGAAATATAGGAG
>DATBWH010000031.1:0-29691 GCA_036514895.1 Candidatus Humimicrobiaceae bacterium | reverse complement strand
TGTAATACCAGAGCGAAGTGTTTGTGATGATTGTCCCACAAAACGAGAAAAAAAGGCAATTACATCGGTAAAAAGGCCACTTGAATCAATAGTGCCTCCAGGACAAAAATTAGAAGATTCAAGATGTTTTATGGAACTTGGCTATTTGTGTCTTGGTCCTATAACCAAATCTAGTTGTGGGGGCAGCGAAAAAACGCCAAGATGTATTAAAGCATTTATGCCCTGCAGAGGTTGTTTTGGTCCAATAAGAGCTGGTGCAAATCCAATGGTAGAGATGATGGGTGCACTTTCCAGTATCGGTCTGGACCCCAAGTTGATTCTTGATAGAAGTTCAACATTTCAGAGGTATATTGGAGCACATGGAAAATTAAGACCATTACCGAAAAGACCATAAATATTTACTAATTAAATTCGGTTTTATGTTAATTGATTGCATCAGATAATACCGATAACCAAATTAAAGAGGAGGAAAAATGGGTAAAGAGATTATTATTCAACCGGTGACAAGAATTGAAGGTCATGCGAAGGTTACTATACAACTAGATGATAGTGGAAATGTTAGTGATACAATGGTTAATGTTGTTGAACTAAGGGGATTTGAGAAATTTTGTACCGGCAGGCCTGTTGAAGAACTTCCAAGAATTACCACAAGTATTTGCGGGGTATGCCCATGGTCACATCATTTAGCCAGTGCAAAAGCATGTGATGCTGTTTTTGGAGTAGAGATACCATCCGCTGCAAGAAAGCTCCGGGAACTTTGCAATTCTATTGCTTTCACTGAAGAACATATCCTGCATTTTTACTTTCTGGCAGGGGCTGATTTTGTAATGGGGCCTGATGCTGACTATAGTATAAGAAATGTAATTGGTATTGCTCAGAAGTTTCCTGATATAGCAAAGAAGGTTATAAGAAACAGGTACCTGGGTGCAAGGATGCTGGAAATAATTTCCGGAAAATCCATACATCCTGTTGCTGCGGTTCCTGGAGGATACAGCAAGGTTCTTACTGCTGAAGAAAGAGATAAAGTGCTTGAAATGGCAAAAGAAGTTTTAGAATTTTCAAAGTTTTCAATTGATTATGCCAAGAATAATATTTTTCCCCAATACATTGAAGTAGTTAAGACACTGGGAGTTATAAAAACGGGATTTTTAGGCACAGTAACAAAAGACGGGACACTTGACCTTTATGATGGAGTCTTAAGAATGATGCAGGCTGATGGCAGCTATGAGGACTTTACTTATGATAAGTATACTGAATATATTGGAGAACATATTGAGCCATGGACATATTTGAAGTTCCCATATATGAAAAAAGCAGGTAAACTTTCTATGGACCTGGACAATCCTGTAGGTGTTTATAGAACTAACACACTGGCAAGAATGAATGTTTGTGACAGGATCAGGACGCCACTTGCACAGAAGGAACTTGAAGAGTTCCGTAATGGATTTGGCAGACCAGTACAACTGACTCTTCTTTATAACTGGGCAAGATTGATTGAATTGCTATATAATGCAGAATATGCGATCCAGTTATTAGAAGACCCTGAAATAACTTCAAAGGATATAAGAGTTCCTGTTAAGCCGCGCGCTGCTCGGGGAATTGGTTGCACTGAAGCACCTCGTGGAACATTAATTCATGACTATGAAACTGATGAAAATGGAATGGTCACCAATGTAAATCTAATTGTGGGCACCACACATAATAACGCACCAATTAATATGTCAGTAAAGAAAGCAGCGATAGATTTAATTAAAGACGGCAAATATGATCAGGGTATTCTAAATAGGGTGGAGATGGCTATTCGTGCTTATGATCCCTGTTTATCTTGTGCGACTCATAATTTAGATGGAAGTATAGCAGTTAAAGTAGACATTGTAGATGCTTCCGGGAAAGTGGTTCAAACTTATAAAAACTAAGGATGCAAAATAATATTCCCGACCGTTACAGAAAACCAATCCTTATTTTAGGGTGCGGAAATATACTATTTGGTGATGATGGATTTGGTCCACAAGTGGTGGAATATTTAGAAAAAAATTATTCTATTCCGGGAAATGTTGAAGTAATAAATGCTGGTTGTAGTGTCAGAAATATCCTTTTTGATATAGTCCTTTCCCCTAAGAAGCCGGATAAGATAATTATTATTGATGCATTGGATGTTGGCAAAATACCGGGAGAAGTTTTTGAGATTGAGCTTGAAGATATTCCGGAAAAAAAGATAGATGATTTTTCAATGCATCAACTCCCTACTTCAAATTTATTAAAAGAACTAAAAAACCAGTGTAAGGTTTATATAAAAATCTTTTCCTGTCAGGTAGAAAATATTCCTGAGAGTGTTTCTATAGGTCTTTCAAAGGTGCTTCTTGATTCAATCCCCAGAGTATGTAAACTTATAATGGATGAGATAAAAAGAGATTAGCTTGAGATAATTGTAAATTGTTATGCATGAATATTCTATTACCTGCTCAATTTTGGATATATTGAATAAGGTAGTAAAAGAAAATAAAATAAAAAAAATAAAAAAGATTAATTTTGAAATCAGTTCAATTGCGTATATTGAACCTAATTCAATTGAGTTTTATTACAAGTTTTTAACTAAGGATAATAATATTTTAAAAAGTGCCAATTTAAAATTTAAAAAGAAAAAAGCACAGATTAAGTGCGGGGATTGTAAAGAAATATCCAATATAGAAAATCTTTTTAATGCAGAATGTCCAAAATGTTCCGGTAGAAATATTAAGTTTATTAATGATGATGAAATTAAAATAATTTCAGTAGAGACATAGAATAAAATGTACCGGTATAATTAGTGTATATGTCAATTTATCGTATGTCTAAATATTACAATAATAATAGTTAAAGAAGAAATAGATAAGTAGTTTAATATGTTTCAAACGGAAAACTAGCATATTCTGGGGAGCTGTTCACTGTATTGCAGGTCGAGAATTCTTTTTGTGCCCAGTTCTGTAATTAAAATAATCAGTCCTTCACCTTTTTTGGTTACTTCACCAATAATCCGGCTGTCTTTTCCGTATTTATTTTTTTTCATTGCTTGAAGTACTTTGTCGGCATCCTTTCTGTCTACAAAAACAACCATTTTGCCCTCGTTGGCGATGTATAAAGGATCAAGTCCCAGGAACTCACATATACCGCGCACCTCTTTTTTAACAGGAATTTTGTCCTCGTATATATTAATATTAGTTTCGGAAGCTCTAGCCAGTTCAAAGAGTATAGAAGCCAGGCCTCCTCGGGTAGCATCTCTTAATGCATGGATTTTTTTAGATGCTGACAGCATATCATTAACCAGGGAAGACAGGGGAGCACAGTCGCTTACTAAACTGGTTTTAAAATTGAACTCTTTTCTACTGCTGAGTATAGCTGTACCGTGTTCGGCAATGCCCCCGTTAATCATAATCTTATCTCCTACTTCTATTTTGCACGGAGATATATCTATGTTATTGCCAAGAAATCCTATACCGGATGTATTTATAAAAATCTTATCAGCACTTCCTTTTTCAACTACTTTAGTGTCACCGGTAACTATTTTTAACTTGGCATCACTGGTGGTATTTTTTATAGAGTAAAGTATCTTCTCAAAGTCAGGGACCGGAAAGCCTTCTTCCAGAATAAAGGAGAGGCTCATTGCCACAGGGGTGCATCCGGTAGTTACAAGATCGTTTATGGTACCGCATATGCTTAATTTCCCAATATCTCCACCGGGAAAGAATATAGGATTTACCACAAAGCTGTCAGTTGTATAAGCAATCCTCTTACCACTACAATTAAGAACCGCACTATCTTCCAGCTTATTTAAGATTTCATTTCCAAAATATTTAAGCAGAAGATTATTAATAAGTTCTCCTGTTTTAATCCCGCCATCGCCATGAGAGAGCTGAATGATTTTATCCTTGAATTTTTTGTTATTAATGATTTTTATAATTTTTTTATTTTTACTGATTGTCATATTGATATCAGTTAAATGTTAGACTTTTAATTTTTCATATTTATAGTAAGCTGCGCATGACCCTTCGCTTGAAACCATGCATGGTCCTACAGGATTTTCAGGTTTACAGATTTTTGAGAATAGCCTGCATTCTGCAGGCTTTTTTATTCCTTTTAAAACATCCCCGCATTCACAACCGGCAGGTTCTCTGGATTTAAATCTTTTTACCGGAAAATAAGTCTTTGCATCGAATTTTAAAAATTTCTTTTTTAGCTTCAAACCACTTCCAGGAATATTCCCAAGGCCTCTCCATACTGAATCCGATTTATCAAATACTTCATATATAAGTTTTACTGCTGTAGGATTTCCTTCTTCTTTGACTACCCGTTTGTACTGGATATCAACCTCTGATATGTCTTTATTTATCTGTCTGATTATGGTTGCTATAGATTCCAGTATATCTATAGGTTCAAAACCGCTTATAACACAGGGTATATGGTAATCTTCTGCTATGAAATTATAAGGTTTGCTTCCAATGATAGCAGAGACATGACCAGGGCATAGGAAGGCATCAATTTCTACCTCTTTATCCAAAAGGAGAAGCTCCAATGCTTCCGGTATAAGTTTATGAGTATTATATATATAGAAATTATTGATTTTTTCCCGGTAGGCTCTTTTTATGATAACTGAAGTTAAGGGTATTGTGGTTTCAAATCCAATGGCTATAAATATTACTTTCCTCTCCGGGTTATTTTTAGCAAAATCCAGGGCATCGGCAGGGGAATAGCAAATGTTTATATCTTTACCCTCTGACCTTTCGTTATAGAGGCTGGACTTACTTCCCGGTACCCTGAGTATATCCCCAAAAGTAAATATGGAGACTTCATATTTTCCAGCAATCTCGATTATACTGTCTATATCACCGGCAGGGGTAACACAAACCGGGCACCCGGGTCCGCTTATAAGGTTTATAGATTCAGGAATAAGCTGCCTTAATCCATATCTGGATATTGCCATTGTATGGGTCCCGCAGACTTCCATTATATTTATCTTATGGTCAGGTTTATTGTTATTTAAATATTCGACCAGTTCTTTAATGTTGCTTTTCACCTAAATATTCCTTCCAGTAATTTTGTATGGTCGCAGCATCTTTTTTATCTATGATCTGTATGGCAAATCCGGCATGTACTATAACAAAATTTCCTTTTTTGGCATCCGGGGTAAGGGAAATATCAATTTCTTTTTTTACTCCATAACTTTCAACTTCAGCTATGTTTTTATTTATTTTAATTATCTTGGCTGGTATGGCCAGGCACATAATCAAGTTCTCCTTTCTTTAAGGATAAAATCTTTAAGGCAGCCATGTAGCTCTGTCCCAGAGAAATACCTCCATCATTTACCGGGACTTTAAAATTTGAGTATACCTTAAAACCATCCTTTTTTAATATATTAAAACATTTGTTTAAAAGGTAGTTATTCTGAAAAACTCCACCGCTTAAAGCAACCCTGCAGATACCGCTGTTTTTTCTTATCTGACTACTTATTTCAAGCACAGTCCCGGCAAGCGTATTATGAAATTTAGCAGATATTTTACTCTTGGGTATCTTTTTTAGCAATTCTTCAAATACCAGTGAAAAAATATAATAATCATCTATTATATACATCCCATCTTTATAATCAACTTTAAATGGGTATTTCTCCTTAACCTTATAATCAGCTGTCATTTCAAGGTGAATTGCGGCTTCACCCTCAAAACTGGATGTGTGTGTGCAGTCAAGCAGTGAACTTACCGCATCAAAAAATCTTCCCATACTGGTGGTAACCGGACTATTGAATCCAGTTACTATCTGCTTTTCAATAGCCTCTATTTCAAAGGTGGATATTATTTTCTTGTAAAACGGCAGATTGTCATATACAAACTTATAAAATTTATCTTTACTGCTTCCATTTCTCTTCCACAGATGATACAAGTAGGAAACGGCCATTCTATACGGTTTTTTAATTGTAATCTCTCCTCCCGGAAGAACTTTTTCTTGAAGGTGACCCACTCTTATAAAATTCAGGTTGCCGTCAACCGTAAATATTTCACTTCCCCAGATCTTACCGTCATCACCATAACCGGTCCCATCCCAGGCAAAACCTATCAGATTTCCATTTATATTATTTTCGGCCATTACGCTTGCGATATGTGCCTTGTGATGCTGGATCTCTATCCCGGTCCGTATATTTTTTAATTTTAGTGCAAATCTCGTAGAAGCATAGGCAGGATGTCTGTCATATGCTGAAGCATCTATTCTCTTGATATTGAAAAGTTTTTTGTAATGGTTGAATGTAGAGCCATAAAAATCGATGGACTGTTCATCATCAAGATCTCCGATATGCTGGCCTACGATAGCGTAATTCTTTACCTGGAAGCAGAATGTATTTTTTTCATGGGCGCCTGCTGAAAAAATGACCTGTTTTCCAATATCTTTTCCAAGTTTTACCGGATAGGGAGAATATCCTCTGGCTCTTCTCATGATCATCTCTCTTCCGTCAAATATTTTTATGACCGAATCATCGAACCTGCAGTAAATATCCCTATCATGGATCAAAAAATAATCGCAAATGTCTTTCAATTTCTCCAATGCCTCTGCATTTTCGGCCGCTATGGGCTCTTCTGATATATTACCGCTGGTCATAATAAGGGGCATATCGATATGATCGAAAATCAAATGATGTATTGGAGTATAAGGAAGCATCACACCTTCATAACGATTATATAGTGAGACATAACGGGATACCGCATAATTTTCCGTATTTTTTTTAAGGAGGACAATCGGCGCCCTGGGCGAGAGAAGACTTTCTATTTCTTTTGCTTCCACCTTATAAGATTTTTTTATAGAATCGATATCTTTGATCATTATGGCAAATGGTTTTACAGGTCTTTTCTTTCTTTTCCTGAGTTCAATGACAGTATTATCAGATAAGGCGCTGCAGGCAATCTGGAATCCGCCGAGGCTTTTCAAAGCAATAATTTTTCCCTGTCGCAGCAGTTCCGAAGAAGTGAGCGGAACGTTTCCGGAATCTATTTTTTTTCCGTTTCTATCAATGAGGAGTAATTCTGGTCCGCATTTTTTACAGGCATTCGGTTGCGCGTGAAATCTCCTGTCTTCGGGATCATTGTATTCTGCCAAGCAATCTTTGCACATCTGAAACTTATGCATGGTGGTATTAGGCCGATCATAAGGCATTTCCTTTATTATGGTAAACCTGGGTCCGCAATTGGTGCAGTTGGTAAAAGGGTAATCGTGCCGGCGAGTGTCCCCGTTATTTCTTATGTCTGCGGCACAGAGGCCGCAAGTGGCAATATCAGGAGATACAAGCTGGAATCTTTCTTCGGTTTTTATGCTTTTTCCAATTTTAAAATCCTTCGAATCGCGGAAGGGGACTTCTTCTACTTTTATATCCTCGATGATTGCAGCAGAAGGTTTTTGTAATTTGATGTCTGAAGAAAATTTTTCAGCTGTTTTCCTATCCGGAATATTGATCAATACGGTAACGCCTTCCGTTGTATTGTTTACCGTTCCACTCAAATCATGATGCCTTGCCAGCCTATAAATAAAGGGTCTGAAGCCCACCCCCTGAACGATACCGGATATATTTATGCTAAAAGTCTTTAAATTTTTATACTTTCCAACTGACATATTAAAAATCGTTGATATTTTAACAATAATATCAAAGTAAAGCTAATAGAGTGGAAAGTTTGGTTTTAAGTCCGGTTAAAAGATATAATATGATAAAAGACTGAATCGAATCTGAAAATATTGCAAATACTAATATTTCCTGACTTATTTGTTAACAAAAATAATAAAATTAGGACGTTTTCAATTTGCACTTCCGGTATTTATGGTTTTTTCCTGCGGATCATTATTAGCAGTGCTTTCAAGTGATAGACTTTTTAATATAACCAGGTTTATATTCGGATACCTTATCTTCTTTTCTGCACAGCTTTCGGTCCAGTATGGAAATGAGTATTTTGATTTTGATTCCGACAGATTGACGATACCGACTTTTTTTTCGGGTGGAAGTAAGATTCTAAGGAATAATGAGAATTTAAAGATTTTTTCAAAGTGGATATCGATTTGTTTGGTTATAATCTCGGTAATACTTTCTGTTTTATTTGTTTTTATTTTTAAAGCTTCTGTCTGGATAATTATTTTAGCAATATTTGCCAATCTGCTGGGCTGGTTCTATTCTGCACCGCCTTTAAGATTTTCATATAGAGGGTTAGGCGAGATAGTGATTATGTTGATCATAGGGATAATATTGCCCATAGCTGGATCTGTCACAGTCAGCGATTCTTTAAACAAAGAAATCATTGTAATACTTACACCATTATTATCATATACAGCAATGCTGTCAATTGCGGTTGAAATTCCTGATTATGAAGCTGACAGGATTTCCGGTAAGAAGAATCTTGTTTCAGTATTTGGCAGAGAGACAGGATATTTACTGTTATTAGCTTTTTCTTCGGCAGCTTTTGTATATTTTATTATTATAGCTGTGTTAAATATGATTTATGGATCTTACGGATTTGATATAAATTTTATCCTGCTTGCATTGGTTGCCATTCCAACTCTGGTGATTTCAATTTTTGGAAGTATAGTCAAGCCTTCGGACAGGAAAAAAATAACATTATTCATAAACGTGGTTATTTTTTCCATGTTTTTTTTATTATTTATTTTCAACCTGCATTTACTTATTCTGGTTTTATCCGGCTAGGATCTTTTCGAAATAAGTTTCTTAATGATAAAAGATTTCAATAATTTCTCAATCTATTATAATCTAACCATCAATAATTTTTTTAAAAAGAAGGTTAAAATGAGTTTTTACGAAGTTGCAAAAACTAACGATATACCAAAGGGAACAATGAAGGCCGTTTTAATTCAGGATAAAGAAATAGTAGTTGTAAACTATGACGGAAATTATTACGCCATAAACAGAAGATGCACACATATGGGTGGAGACCTGTCAAAAGGTAAGCTAGAAGGGAAAATAGTCACATGCCCGAGACATGGTTCCAGGTTTGATGTCACCACGGGGGTAAGTATATCAGGACCAAGGATAGGTTTTCTTAAGCTTAAGACAAAAAACGAACCAAGCTATCAGGTAAAAGTCGATAATGGCAGCATCAAGATAGATATTTGATGTAAGGTTTATTTTATAAAGAAAATAATTTGTTTTCTATAATCATTATATCTGATAAGATATTAAAAAATTTTTAAATATCGAAGGGTAATTTTATGATCGCAGTTTATATTCTCATGGCTTTAATCGGGATATTTCTGATATATGTTTTATTCAGTTATTTTTTATCCGGAACTATTATTTTCCTTAACCGGCAACCCATACCTAAAAACCCTAAAGATTATGGTATGGATTATGAAAATGTGGAATTTATGGCCTCAGATGGAGTTGCCTTAAAAGGCTGGTTGATACCCGGTTCATTGGAAAAATTGGTAGTTATGACTCATGTAGGTGGTTTGACAAAATATGGGTCAACCGTAAAATACAGAAGCATTTCCAAACTCTATAATAAAGAAATAGAATTTTTAAAAACTGCCGGACATCTTCATGAAAAAGGTTACTGGGTTCTTATGTTTGATTTTAGAAATCACGGTGAAAGCGGCAGCAGTCCTAATGGCGGCAAAGCCGGAGTAGGGCTGGAAGAATATAAAGATGTGGTCGCCGCAATGGATTTTATAATAAACCGTAATGATCTAAAAAATTTTGATATAGGATTTGTAAGTTTCTGTATGGGCGCCAATTCAACTATTATTGCTATGAGCAAGGATCCGGATGCATTTAAAAAAGTAAAGACCTTTATTGCTATCCAGCCCATATCAATGGAAGTCTTTGTAAAGACTTACGCTAAGAGAATACTTACGCCATTCGGGGCAAGAATTGTTTTTCCTATGGTAAAAAGAATCGTGAACTGGCGCAGCGAGCATCCGCTGGAAAAAATGTCTCCCCGTAATTACGCAAAGGATTTAAAGGTTCCTGTTTTATACATACAGGCAAGAAACGATCCATGGACCGATCTGAATGATATATTAAGTTTCTATAACGAAACTCCCAAACCAAAAGAATTTTACTGGATCGAAAATACAAAACACCGCTTTGAAAGCTATAGTTATTTCCAAGATAATCATGAAAAAATGCTTGATTGGCTTGGAAAATGGATGTAATTTTATCTGCCAACTTACCATAAGTTTTTGAATATGATATGGTAATCTGCATATTAAATTTTTAAGGACTGGACTGAAACAGGCAGTATTTTATTTGACCTATGATACTATTAAAAATTCATTGAGTTATACTTTTTCTATTAACATATCTTTTAATAATATAACGTAACAGCGTTACCTTTTTAAAACGTTTAAAATTGGAGGATTACACTTGAGTAGACACCAAGCTTTTAGAATTTAGGGGTAATCTAGGTGGAATTATATAATTTTCAGAAGAAGTATATAATGTAATTAGAGGGTTTAATTATATTTTAAAAAGTATTAACACTGATATGAAGATGAACTCAAATAATTATAAAATAGCAGCTAATAATAAAGTTAATAAATTTAAAAAATATTGTAAATGCATATCAAAAATAAGTAATATTCTTTTGACTGTTAAAGATGAACAAGATTTATTTCAAAAAATATGTGATTTGTTAATTGAAACAGTGAATTATAAATTAGTGTGGATTGGGTTAATCAAAGATAAACAATTTGAGGTAAAACCTGTTGCCCAAAGTGGGTTTAAAAAAGATTATTTGTCTTCAATCAAAATTACTTACAACGATTCGCAATATGGGAAGGGTCCAACAGGCGAAGCTATAAAAACACATAAGCCTTCTATAATGAAAAATATCAAAGAAGATCCTGCATATAAACCCTGGAGAAAAGAGGCTTTGAAGAGGGGATATTTATCTTCTATTGCGGTTCCGTTGATTTATAAAAATGATGTTATTGGCGTGTTAAATATTTACTCTGAAAAGGCAGATGATTTTAATGGTGAAGATGTTAATTTTTTAATGAACATTGCCAGAAAAATTGCTATTGGTATTAAAACCCTAGAATCTGAAAAATTACTTTTAAAGAGCGAAAAAAGATTTAAAAATCTCATTGAGTTACTGCCTGAGACTATATTTGAAACAGATATAAGAGGTAAAATTATTTATTTAAACAAACAAGGGTACAAGAAATCGGGTTATTCTAGAACTGATATTGATAAAGGGCTCAATGTACTCCAGGTATTAATTCCCGAAGATAGGGAAAGAGCAAGGATTAATTTTCAATGGCGTTTGCAAGGAAAAGAAATAGGTTTTAAAGAATATACGGCACAACGAAAAGATGGAGCCAAATATATTTGTTATACAGGTAGTAATGTTATAAAAGATGACACTGGTAAAATCACAAGTATAATATCTGCTTCTTTAGATGTTACAAAATTAAGAGAGCTAGAGAAAAAAATATTTCAGTCTGAGCAGGAAAAGAGTGCTATTCTAAACAGTTTGGAACAACCTATCCTTTATCGTAATAAAGAAATGAAAATATTATGGACCAATAAAGCTGCAAAAGAAATATTTAATTTGGATCTTAAAAACATTAAAGATCATAAATGTTACGAAATATTACATAATAGGAACAAGCCAATTAAAGATTGCCCGGTTACCAAAGCTATAAAGACGGGAAAGTTTCAAAAGAATGAAATTGCCACTCCTGATAAAAAAATATATCTTGTAATTGGGTATCCTGTAAAAAATGGTGCTGGCAATACCACAAATGCAATAGAAATTTTCATAGATCTGACAGACATCAGAGAATCAGAAAAATTACTTAAAGAAAGCTATGGGAAAATAGAAGTAATTCAGGAAGAGATAATTAAAACTCTATCATCAATTATTGAATTAAGGGATCCTTATACTTCAGGACATCAACAAAAAGTAGCTTATATTGCAGCTTCGATAGCTATAGAAATGGGTTTGGATAAAGATACAATCAGGGGAATAAATACTGCTGCAATTATTCACGATATTGGAAAGATTAATATTCCTGCTTCTATTCTTACAAAACCGGGGAAGATAACTGAGTTGGAATATGATATGATAAAAACTCACTCAGAAACCGGTTATAATATGTTAAAAAATATTGATTTTCCATGGCCTATAGCAAAAATAGTTCTTCAACATCATGAAAGATTAGATGGTTCAGGATATCCGCAAGGTTTAAAAGATAAGAATATAATACTTGAAGATAAAATATTGGCTGTTGCCGATGTTCTTGAAGCTATGACTTCTCATCGTCCTTACAGACCTGCTCTCGAATTGGACCTAGCAATAAAAGAGTTAGAAGAAAATAAAGGAATACTTTATGATTCTGGAATAGTAGATATTTGCATTACGTTGATTAAGAAAGGGATTGTAGATTTTCATAATTTGCATAAATAACTAAACCAAAATTAATCTCACTTTTTAGGTTAGTTGTAAACTACACTGTAAATTTTATCTTATCACAACCTTAAACAAATCTTTTAAGCATTTTTTAGTTTATTATTCAGCGACTAGCGAAAGAAATATTGTTAACTTATCTTTCCTAATATATTTTTAATTACCGCTTTTTAGTTTAAATAGTAATTATGGTGATAATATATATGTTAAAGGTATAATTTTTTTAACCTTCATTATTTTGATATGATAACAAAAGATTTCTTATATTGATGTTAATATTTTGTAGGATAATTTATATATTTAATGTAGACAATTAATCAGGAGGTTGTATAGATGAAATTTGTTAGTGTTAGAGAATTTAGAATTAGACCAGGTGATATCTGGAAACAGTTAAAAGTTAATAAGGATATAATAATTACCTCAAACGGGAAGCCTATTGCTATTCTAAATCCTGTAGAACAGGGAAATTTAGAAAGTTCTCTGATTGCACTAAGAAGAGCAAGATCACTATTAGCTATGGAGAATATACAAAGAGAGTCTGTAAACAGAGGATTGGATAAAATAACCGAAGAAGAAATTGAAGAAGAAATTAAAGCAATGAGGCTGGAGCGCAGCAGGTGATAATTGTTGTTGATACAAATATTATTATTTCAGGATTGATTAAACCTTATAGTGATGCTGCAATAATTCTTCACCTTATTCTTGCTGGAAGGATAAAAATAGCCTATGATTTTAGAGTATTGAATGAATATGAAACTGTATTAAAAAGAAAAAAATTCAATTTTCATCCTCAAGAAGTAGAGCCAATTATTAAACAAATAAAGGATGAAGGAATATATGTTGATACAGTGCCTTTGAAAATATCGCTACCAGATTCAGATGACAACCAATTTTTAGAAATAGCAATATCTGGAAAAATCAATTTTCTTGTGACAGGGGAAAAAAACATTATCCCTATAAGTTATGTAAAGGTATCAAAATATTATCACCTTCGGAGTTTTTAAAGGAATTGACAGTTAACATTTAAAAGAAGTCTCTTTCCACTTTAGATATATTAAATCTTTTTAATATTTTAGGCTATAACTCGGCTTATAGACTATTCATTTAAAATTAGTAAGAGTATTAATCAGCACCCTCACCAGCAGACTGTTCTTCAGTGCTCTGTATATCTCCGGCATCTATCAGGGCAATTGCGCCCAGCAGGGAAACGTTATTGAAATCAAAATCTTTTGATGAGGAAATCACAAGTTCAGTTGATGGCATTTCCAATGGCAGTTGATCCGTGTCAAATAGGGATACAGTAAATCCCAGTACATCCAGATCTTCAGGAATAAAATTGGTGAAGTTATACCAGGGGATACTGGCCTCTATTATGTATCCGTTTGCTATTCTGGTAGAAGCTGTGGTTACCCCTCTGGGAGGTGCATTTGATGGCCAGTTCATAAAAGATTCGGCAAATGTTCCGGAAAAATTACCCGGGGAGAAATCTATCCGGTAATCATCACTATTATAAAATGAAATCTGCATATCCTCGGTCAGCTCGGTATCAAATACAATGATTACACTGTCACCCTTATTTATCTGATTACCGGTATAATTCTGGCTGAACACATCATCGAGAACCTGGATCGCAAAATAAAAATTTTCATCATCCCAGCAGGAATAAAATGTACCTGAAATATCAGTATGAGAGGTGTAATGTTCTTTTAATATGGTTGGCACAAAAGATGAAAAACTCTCAAATTTATCCCATTCATCCATGCTGCCGTCGATGACCGGGGCAGTATAAGATTTGTAGGAGAATATAGGAACACCTGTAGGTATAGTATTAAGAGTCCTAAAAAGAGCATCATCAATGATCTGGTTTTTCTTTTCTTCGACATCGACACTTACGACGTTGTCTCCCTCGGGTTCTATCTCATACTGGACGGTAAAATTTACCGCGTTTGAGGTTGTTAATATATTACCGCTGTCATCTATAAGCTGGGCCGTCATCTCGTATTCACCTGAACTTCCCGGGTTCCAGTTATATTCGTAAGGAGGGGTAGTAAATGATTTTATCTCGCTATCGTTTACCAGGATTTTTATGGTGTAGCCTGTATTCTCAACTTCTTGTGCCCTTATCTCTACCGGGACCGATTCGCTTTCATTGATGAAATCAAAAGCTTTATCATTTGTCGGAGAAGATATGAAAAGTGTATATTCCACTTCTTCTTCTGTTTCATCCTGTCCGCCTGAAAAGAAATTTAATGGCATACAGCTTCTGACCGAGAAGAATATTATTACTGCCATGATAAGAATCACCCCGAAAAGGATGTAGGGAACTTTATCCATTATTACCGTATGTCTTTTGTGGTTCTTCTTCATTCCTTCTGCTTGTTCCTTTCTTCGGTTATTTTCTGTGCCAGCATCGGGGGAACTTCTTCATAATGCGAAAATTTTTGAGTGAACCGTCCTCTTCCCTGGGTAAGAGAAGTCAAATCAATAGTATAATTAAAAGTCTCGGATTGAGGCAGAGAAGCTTTTATTAGCTGTTTTTTATTTTCAATCGGGTTTATCGAAATGATTTTTCCTCTCTTTGAATTTATATCTCCGATTATATCTCCCATATATTTCTCAGGTACGGTGATTTCCAGTTCATTGATGGGTTCAAGAATAACGGGGGAAGCTTCCTGCATGCCTTTCTTGAATGCCATAGATGCCGCAATCTTAAAGGCCATCTCGGAAGAATCAACGGTATGATAGGACCCATCGTATAAAATTACACTTACATCCACTACAGGAGATTCTGAAAGAATACCCTTAAGAAGTGCTTCTCTGATACCTTTTTCCACTCCCGGAATATATCCTTTTGGTATCGCGCCCCCAAAAATACTGTTCTTGAACTCAAAACCCCCACCGCTTTGCAAAGGTTTGATCTCGATTAAAACATGTCCGTATTGCCCTCTGCCGCCGGATTGTTTTTTATACTTGTATTCCGCTTTAGCATCTTTTCTTATCGTCTCCTTATATGCAACCAGTGGTGTCAATATATCAATATCGATATCAAATTTTTCTTTTAACTTCTCCTTAGCCATGGAAATGTGAAGTTCTCCCATACCCCAGACTATATTCTGATGCACTTCCTGGTTCAACTCTTGTTTTATTGTCGGATCTTCCTGGATTAATTTGGAAAGGCCATTGCTTATTTTTTCTTCATCGCCTTTACTTTTTGGTATGACGGCTCTTGGCAGTGTAGGGGAATAATATTCAGTTGCAGGCATTTTCAAAGGTTGGTCCTGACCTGAGATGGTATCATCATTTAAAATATCCATAATCTTCGATACAGCCACAATTTCTCCGCAGGAGGCTTCACTTGTATCGATTTGATTTTTACCCTGCAGTTTGAATAAATTGGTAAATTTATAAGTTTTTCCGGAACTGGATACATAATAGCTCTCATTGATCCTGATGGTTCCCGAAAAAATTCTAAATATCGATAACTTACCTATATAAGGATCTGCCATTGTTTTAAAAACATATGCAAGTACCGGTTTATCGGGAGTAGGCTTGATTTCTATTTCCGATTTCTTATTTAAATCCTGTGCCATTACAGGTGGGATATCAAGCGCGGAAGGAAGAAGAGAATTTATATAGTCCATTAAGATATCTATACCGAAATTCTTACCTGAAGAAACTGCAAATACAGGAATAACCTTACCTTCCATTACTGCTTTTTTAAGGTTTTCGTTTATTACGTTTTCATCTATTTTTTCACCGTCCAGATATTTATTAAGCAATTCGTCATTCGTTTCCACTATCGTTTCGATAAGTTCGTTATGATGACGTTCTATCTGACTCTTAATGTTTTCATCTATTGGAATCTTGCTACCTGTAAAATTCTTTTCTTTATATTCGTAAGCCTGATTTTGAAGTATATCAGCAACCTTAGAAAAATTTTCGCCGCTGTTCAGCGGAGCGGTTATTGGGACAAGTTTTAACTTGTATTCATTTTTTATATCTTCAATGACTTTAGAATAATCTATATTTTCCAGATCCAGTTTATTTAATATGAGAAACGCAGGTCTGGGATTTTTACCAAGGAGTTCTATCACTAATTCAGTTGGGGCCTGTATTCCGGATTTTGCATCAATAACCAGAATTGCACAGTCTATTACTTTGATTGCTGCCTGTGTTTGACCTATAAAATCCATATATCCCGGACAGTCTATAAGATTTATATTAAAATCTTTCCATTTATAATTAAGTATGCTTGAGCTTATACTGAAACCTTTTCTGGTTTCCAGCGGACTGAAATCGGAAGTCGTATTTTTTGCTTCTATAGTCCCAAGCCTATCGATTGCATTGGAATTGAATAAAATGCATTCTGCAAGTGTAGTTTTTCCGGTGCCGTTTCCAGAGATTAGCCCTATAACTTTATTATTAGAGCAACTTTTACCATTCATTAGCATCCTCCGCGAAAAGTGTCAGATTTTTGATAGTATTTAAGCCGCAATAAGGCAATAGAAGAAATATACCATAAAACTTTTTTTGTGTAAAAACAATATTAGCACGCTTTGAGGGCTTGAAATCGACTGCTGCCCAGGATTATATTTTTGCTATTGGTTATATGATATAATCTAAAGTTGTTTGTTTTTAACGTGGAAAAATGTAAAATATTTTATTTTGGAAATGAGTAAAATCAAGTAGAGGAGGTTAGTATGTTGCCAGCCGTGATTACTGTTATAGCAGTGATATTTGGAATTGTTATAATCGTGGTTTTAATTGCAATAGGTATATACAATTCCATAGTATCTTTAAGAAATCAGGTGGATAATTCATGGTCCCAGATCGATGTGCAGTTACGTAAAAGATACGATCTGATACCAAATCTGGTGGAAACCGTCAAGGGGTATGCAAAACATGAAAGGGAAACCCTGGAGAAAGTAATAAGTGCCAGGCAGATGGGAATTGAAGCTAAAACTGTAAAAGACCAGGCAAAAGCCGAAAATATGATTACCGAGACCTTGAAGTCATTGTTTGCGTTATCCGAAAATTATCCCAATCTCAAAGCTGACCAGCATTTTTCAAGATTGATGGAGCAGCTGAATGGTATTGAAAGCAATATCGCATATTCCAGACAGTTTTATAATGACATGGTGATGAAGCTCAATACTAGAATACAGACATTTCCGGGAAATATGTTTGCCCGGATGTTTAATTTCACTACCCGTGATTATTTTGAGATAGGGGAAGCTGCAGCCAGGGAACCGGTTAAAGTTCAGTTTTAAAAAAGATAGTTTAGAAAAAGGTGTGATTTAATAAATGTATGAACAAATTGCCAGTAACAGGGCAAAGACTGTATTTATAATAATTGGATTCATAATCTTTATAACCGCTGTAGGATTTGCAGTGGGTTATTATGTCGATTATCGCTATGGCATAAATAGGAGTAATTCCATATTGTTTATGGCATTCGCATTGATACTGGCCATTATTATGAGTTTTTCGAGCTATTATTATAGCGATAAGATAGTATTGAGTCTCACTCGGGCAAGACCTATATCCAGAGAGGAAGATCCCAGGATATACTATATGGTAGAGGGACTTACAATAGCGGCAGGGTTGCCCATGCCTAAGATATATGCAATAGAGGATGAAGGAATGAATGCATTTGCTACCGGGCGAAATCCAAAAAACAGCGTATTAGTCTTTACCAGGGGTCTGCTCAATAACCTAAATGACGAGGAACTTAAAGGAGTGATATCCCATGAGCTTTCTCATATAAAGAATTACGACATACTGCTGGGAACAATAATAGTCATTCTTGTGGGGATGGTCACTATAATAAGTAATATTATATTGCGTAGTTTTATTTTCGGGGGAAGAGGAAGGAGATCCGACAGAAGTTCGGGCGGAAATCTAATAACCCTTATCTTTCTTGTAGTTGGAATTGCGCTTTTGATATTGTCGCCGATAATCGCCACTCTGATAAGACTGGCAATTAGCAGAAACAGAGAATTTTTGGCGGATTCGACCGGAGCCCTGGTTTCAAGATATCCGGCAGGATTGGCGAATGCACTGAGGAAAATAAGCAGTCACAGTGAGGTCAAAACAGCAAACAGTGCAACTGCCCATCTTTTTATTGCCAATCCGATCGGAGGTAAGTCAAAGGCATTCTTTAGTAATCTATTCAGTACGCATCCCTCTACCGAAGAAAGGATCAAAAGACTGGAAAGCATGTCTTTGGGGATAGGTGTAAAATAACAGGAGGTGTTTTAATAATATGGAAAAAGGAACATTGAAAATAAAGTCGGGACTTGCCCAGATGTTAAAAGGCGGGGTAATAATGGATGTTACCTCCGTAGAACAGGCAAAAATTGCAGAGGAAGCAGGAGCAGTATCGGTAATGGCCCTGGAAAGAATACCGGCAGATATAAGAGCTACCGGAGGCGTGGCAAGGATGACCGATCCTGAAATAATATTAAAGATTATGGATGCCGTTTCTATTCCGGTAATGGCAAAAGCAAGAATAGGGCATTTTGCAGAGGCTCAGATCCTGGAGTCCATAGGTGTAGATTATATAGATGAGAGTGAAGTCCTGACTCCGGCAGATGAAAAATATCATATAAATAAGTGGAACTTCAAGGTTCCTTTTGTATGCGGTGCTACGAATCTGGGAGAAGCTTTAAGAAGAATAGGCGAGGGTGCCGCAATGATAAGAACAAAAGGAGAAGCCGGTACCGGTGACGTCATAGAAGCAGTGAAACATATGAGGAGCATAAAAGATGAGATTGTAAAAGTTGCTTCACTGCCCAGGGAAGAACTTATGACGATATCAAAAGAAATGGGCGCTCCTTACGATCTGGTAGTATATGTCCATGAGAACAAGAATTTACCGGTAGTCAATTTTTCTGCTGGTGGAATTTCCACTCCCGCCGATGCCGCAATGATCATGCAGCTTGGTGCAGATGGTATTTTCGTTGGTTCAGGGATTTTTAAATCAGAAAATCCTTCAAAGATGGCTCAGGCAATCGTCGAAGCTACTACCCATTATAATAATCCCGAAGTCCTGGCAAAAGTTTCCAGGGGGCTTGGAAATCCGATGAGAGGAACGGCCGTATCGACGCTTTCGAAAGAAGAAGTAATCTCAAATAGAGGATGGTAAAAAGAAGTGGGTATAATAGCAGGTGTTCTTTCCCTCCAGGGAGCTTTCAGAGAACATATAAATAAATTGAAAGAGTGCGGGGTATCTGTAGTGGAAGTAAGATTTCCCGAACAGCTTGACAAAATCGATGGACTTATTATTCCAGGCGGTGAGAGTACCACTATAAATAAATTGCTTGGAAAATACAAATTCAAGGATAACCTTGATAAATTCAACAGGAAGCATAAACCGATATTCGGTACCTGTGCCGGTTTGATCCTGTTAGCAAAAAACATCGAAGGAGAAGATAAGGGCTTAGGTTATATAGATATCGGTGTGCGGAGAAATACATACGGACGTCAGGTAGACAGCTTTGAGGAACTGCTTGATATAAATCTTGATAAGAATGAGAACGGCAGTAAATTCAAATCCGTTTTTATAAGAGCGCCAAAAATTATAAATGCAGGCAAAGAAGTTGCGATTTTGGCAAGATATAAGGAGGATATGGTACTGGTAAGAGAAAATAATGTCATGGTTTGCGCTTTTCATCCGGAACTAACGGATGATCTTAGAATACACAAATATTTTATAAATATGATCAAAAATTATAAAGGAGAGAATTGATGTCCGGACATTCAAAGTGGCATTCAATCAAACATAAAAAAGCTAAGGAAGATGCAAAAAGGGGTAATATGTTCGGCAAACTTAGCAGGAATATAATCGTAGCGGTAAAAGAAGGGGGAGGAAGCGAGCCCAGAGACAACATAGCTCTTGCCAATGCAATTGCCAAAGCTAAAGAATACAATATGCCCCAGAGCAACATAGAGAGAGCTGTTAAAAAAGGAACCGGTGAGATAGAAGGAGGAAATTTCGAGAGCATCATTTATGAAGGTTATGGTCCAGGCGGGATAGCTATAATAGTAGAAGTAATGACCGAGAATAGAAATAGAACCGCTTCTGATATAAGAAACATTTTAACCAGATATAACGGAACCCTGGGCGAGAGTGGCAGTGTAAACTGGCAATTCGAAAGAAAGGGTATAATAGTAGTGGAGCGAAAAGATGTCAAAAACGAGGAAGAATTCATTCTCAATATGATTGACAATGGAGCGGAAGATATCGATGAAGATGATGATGTATATGAAATAAAAACTCCTCCGGCCGAATTTATCAAAATCAAAGAAACTCTAGAAAAAAATAAAATAAATATAAAATCCAGCGAGCTGGGGCTCATACCCAAATCAACTCTTAAATTGTCCAAAGAAGAAAGTGTCAAAGCACTGAAACTTATCAATGCATTGGATGAACATGATGATGTCCAGAACGTGAATTCTAATCTTGAAATCCCGGATGAGATATTAAGCGAAGTTTAGATATTTAAAAATGACGGATGATAGAATAAGAATATTAGGAATAGATCCCGGACTGGAAACTACAGGAATAGGTATACTGGACATAAAAAAAGGAGACTACTTCCCTGTATATTCCGATTGTATCATCACAAAAAAGACCAAGCCCATCTGTGAAAGATTAGAGGAGATCTACACAACAATCAATCAATTAATCAAAAAGTTTTGTCCTGATTGTCTGGTAATAGAAGAAATTTTTTTCAATATGAATGTCAAATCCGCTATGGATGTTGGTCAGGCAAGGGGCGTATCTATTCTGGCAGGAAGTGTCAATAATCTGGAGATATACGAGTACACCCCGCTTGAGGTCAAGCAAGCCATTGTCGGTTATGGTAAAGCGACAAAGAAGCAGATAAAATACATGTTAAGGATTATTTTAAAAATTGAAGATGATTTCTTTCACAAGAAAGATGATGCATGGGATGCAATGGCCATATCTGTATGTCATGCCAACAATAAAAAGTTTCAAGATAAGGTTAAAACTATTAAAAATTACTGACACAGCTTAAATGATTGCAAAGATATTTGGTAAGATAATAAAGAAATCTCCGTCGAGTATTCTGGTATTGACCGGAGGAATAGGATTTGAGATATTGATTTCAAGCAGGACCTTCGAAAAGATACCGGAAGTAGGTTCGGAAGTGGAACTTGATATTTATACCCACGTAAGAGAAGATGAATTAAAGCTGGTGGGTTTCCTGGATCTCCCGGATAAGAATTTTTTTTTAAAGCTGATAAGTGTTTCCGGGATATCGATTAAGATAGCGCTTAGCGCCCTGTCTATCTACAGCGGAGAGGAACTTGGAAGAATGATTTCAACGAGAGAGGTGGATCTTTTAAGAAGGATTCCGGGTATAGGTCTTAAACTTGCCGAAAGAATGATCGTGGAACTAAAAGACAAGCTCGAGGATGTTAAAATAGGCGGGATCATTCGTCCGGGTCTGGAAGAAAATGAAAAAATATATGAAGTGAAACAAGCCTTAAAAACTCTGGGGTATAATCCCAGAGAGATAGGAAAGGCAATATCCAGGTTAAGCATCGATATCGTAGAAAAAGAAAAAATAGAAGTCATTCTGAAGATGGCCCTTAAAGAAATTTAAAATAACGATAAGTGAATAAGATGACCGAAAAGAACGAAGAAAATAACGATATAAATCCCAAACACATAAAGGTTGATACCGAGCTGGACAAAAGTCTTCGCCCAAGATCCATATCGGAATTTATAGGTCAGGAAAAAATAGTAGAAAACCTTCTTGTATTCATAAAATCTGCCAAAAAGAGGAAAGAACCGTTGGATCATGTTATTTTATCCGGTCCGCCCGGCCTTGGTAAAACATGCCTGGCAGAAATAATTGCAAATGAGCTGGGAGTCGGTTTCAGGATCACTTCCGGTCCGGCTATTGAAAGGGCAGGAGATCTTGCAGCTATACTTACTAATCTGGAAAAATTCGACGTCTTGTTTGTTGATGAGATACACAGATTAAACAGAAGCGTGGAGGAGATCTTGTATCCGGCAATGGAAGATTATAAGCTCGATATAATAATAGGAAAGGGCCCCTCGGCTAAATCCATCAGGATCGACATTGCACCTTTTACAATTATTGGTGCCACAACCAGGATAGGTCTGGTAGCTTCACCTTTAAGGGATAGGTTTGGAGTAAATATTAGATTGGACTATTATGATAAGAACAGCATAATCAAAATTATCAGAAGATCCGGAGCCATACTTGGTATAGAAATAACCGAAGATGGTGCCGAAATCATTGCCGGAAGGAGCAGAGGAACACCGAGAATTGCAAACAGATTACTCCGCAGAGTCAGGGACTATGCTTTGATGTCCAATGATAGTGTAATAGACAAAGACATAGCCGAAAAAGCGCTGGGCAGGCTTGATATAGATAAACTGGGCCTGGATGTAGTGGATAAAAAAATTCTCCATACACTTGTCTTAAAATTCGATGGTGGGCCCGTAGGGGTAGGAACAATAGCAGCTTCAATAGGTGAAGAGATAGATACAATCGAGGATGTTTACGAACCATATCTTTTACAGCTGGGATTTGTGAAAAGGACCTCAAAGGGCAGGGTGGCAACCCGTCTGGCTTTTAAGTATATGGGAGTAAAAAAAGAAACCGATCCCGCGCTTTTTGATAATATACCCGAAAATGAAAATTGAATTATTCGATTACGAACTTCCCCAGGAATTTATAGCTCAAAAACCACTTCCCCAAAGAGATAGATCAAAGCTTCTGGTGCTTGATAGAAAAACCGGTAATATAAAACATGATATTTTTTATAATATCCCGGACTACTTTGACAGAGGGGATGTCCTTGCAGTAAATGAAAGCAAAGTCATACGGTGCAGGATAATGGGGAAAAAAGAAGGGACCGGTGCCGGTATTGAATGCTTTGTCCTGAGTAGAGTTAAAGATAATCAGTATATGGTACTGGTCAAGCCTTCCAAAAGGGTCCGGCCTTCGGATAAAATCATCATAAGCAGCAAATATTTTTTTACTGTAAAGACAAAATTAGACTACGGCCGGGCAATAGTAGAATTCAATCATCCTATTGGTCCTATTTTTAAACAATACGGCAGGATACCGCTTCCTCCTTATATAAAAAGCGATGATATGGATGAATCACGTTATCAAACCATATATGCTGGAAGAGAAGGTTCTTCTGCCGCTCCTACTGCGGGCCTTCATTTTTCGGATGAATTGATAAAGAGATTAAGAAACAAAGGTGTCATAATGGCAAAACTTGGTCTGGATATAGGCCTGGATACATTCAGACCAATAACGACAGGTGAAATAGAAGAACATAAAATTCACAGTGAGCATTATTATATCAGGAAGTCAGAAGCCCGGAAGATCAGACATGCAAAGGAGAAAGG
Organism: Candidatus Humimicrobiaceae bacterium; assembly: GCA_036514895.1. Lineage (GTDB taxonomy): Bacteria > Actinomycetota > Humimicrobiia > Humimicrobiales > Humimicrobiaceae > Hydromicrobium. The sequence goes on along the minus strand of DATBWH010000031.1, from coordinate 5,838 downwards.
GGAAAAGATCATTGCGGTAGGCACAACTGTTGTTAGAGTTTTGGAAACTTTGATGTCCAGACATGGAAAGATAACAGGGGACAGCGGGATGACCGATATCTATATACATCCAGGTTATAAATTCAAAGCAGTAGATTGGATGATAACCAATTTCCACCTTCCACGTTCAACTCTTCTGGTGATGGTATCCGCTTTCGCAGGAAGAGAGAAAATTTTGAATGCATACGAGAAAGCAAAGCAGACGGGTTATAGATTTTATAGTTTTGGGGATTGCATGTTAATAAGATAAGATTCTTTCAATTTTTAAGAGAGAATTTTTTCTTGGTCTATTATATTTTTCAAAACTGTTATAATGTATTGTTTGAAAAACTTAAAATACGCAAGTCTTCTGAATTGAGTAGATAATATCCAGCAAAAAATAAAAATATGGATTTTAAAATAGAATATTGATATGAAGCGGAGGTAAGAGTTGGTTGATACTATAATGTGGTCCCTGATAGTCTTTGCTGCAAGGATTGTCGATGTCAGTCTCGGTACCATCAGAGTAAATATGATAATAAGAAAAAAGAAAATAATCGCTGCTCTGATTGGTTTTGTCGAGGTTACTATATTTATATCGGTTATAGTAAGGATAATCAAAAATGTCGATAATATTTATGGGATACTTGCTTATGGAGCGGGATTTGCAGTAGGGACAATAGTAGGAATTATAATAACCGAAAAATTTACCCGTGATCTTGTGAGCACGAATATTATTTCCAGAAAAAGTAATAATGGAATAAAAGACCTTCTTTTAAAAGAGGGTTTTGCTTATACCTGTTACAAGGGTACCGGAAGACAGGGAGAGGTGGAGATCATAAATGTGGTATGCAGCCATACCAGCCTTCCAAAATTAAACAAATTGGTACACGACAAGGATTCACGTGCTTTTGTAGTGAGCCATATGCTGGATAAGACCCAGGGAGGATTTATCAGGGGACTGAAGAAAAAATAATAGAAAGCAAGACCTTTTAAATTTAAGCTTTTATTTTTTTTACGTCTAATATACTGTAAAAAATAGACATAAAAAATATTTTATAAATTTTAGTTTACAAATGAAATGAAAGTATTAATATAATAAAAAAGTTAAAATAAAAACATTGATTTTTAAAGAAGGGGTGTATTAAAAAATGAAAGGAGATTCCACAAATTGCGAACCTCCTCAAAAGAGTATCAATTCAAATTCATATAAGAAAACCATAGGGCCGATATCGAATCTGGAAGAGCATCTGAAGCCCGACTGGTGGAAAAATATTTTTAACTCGACTTATCTAAAGACCGATGGCGACGTCGTAGACGATAAACAAATCACCAGAAAAGAAGTAGATCTATTTATAAAAATTCTAAATTTATCCCCTGAAGACAAAATACTGGATTTGTGCTGCGGGCAGGGCAGGCATTGTATAGAGCTCGCAAACAGGGGTTTTAAACATGTCGAGGGACTTGATCGTTCGCATTACCTGATCCAGAGGGCAAAAAAGGAAAGCATGATGATAAAGTTCAGGGAAGGTGATGCAAGAAAACTGCCTTATGCCGCGGATACATTTGATGTAGTGATGATCCTGGGGAACAGTTTTGGTTATTTCGAGACTTCCAAAGAAGATATGATGGTACTTAAAGAAGTCCTGAGGGTATTGAAGCCGTGGGGGAGATTTTTGATTGATTTATCTGACGGAGAATACTTAAAGGAAAACATGAAATCGAGATCGTGGGAGTGGATAGATAAAAAGTTTTTCGTATGCCGTGAGCGCTCACTGTCTTTTGACAAAACCCGTTTGATTTCAAGAGAGATAATAAATGATGTCGATAACGGAGTCGTGACCGATCAATTTTATGCAGAGAGGCTCTATACGCAGGAAGAAATAATCGAGTTCTTGAAACAGGCAGGATTCAGTAATATTACTTCAAATGGCACGTTAACACCTGATTCGAAAAGAAATCAGGATCTGGGTATGACCGAAAGGCGAATCATTGTATCTGCTATTGCAAAGAAGGAATGGTCACCGGTAAAGGTAAAAAAATCCCATTTAAAAAATGTCGCCGTTTTATTGGGTGACCCGAATAGAATCGATATTTTAAAACCATTCTATATGTTTGATGATGATGACCTTTATACTATCGATCAATTAAAAGATTCTCTGAGAGATATCGAAAAAAACAATAACTATAAATTCCATTATCTTGATAACCACGAAACCATGATAAAGGACCTTATCAAAATGCAGGAAAAGGGCAGGATTGATTTCGCATTCAATCTTTGTGACGAGGGTTATTACAATGATGCAAGAAAAGAGCTCCATGTACCTGCCTTGCTGGACATTCTGGGAATTCCATATACCGGGTCCGAACCGCAATGTCTTGCCCATTGTTATGATAAATCATTGGTAAGAGGTATTGCCGAAGAAATGGGGATTCCTACCCCGCAGGCCTTCTTTATAAAGTCCGGGGATACTTCATTCGAGGTTCCTTTTGATTTCCCGATGTTAATCAAGCCCAATTTCGGTGATTCGAGCTTCGGCATAACCCAGAGGAATGTGGTTTACAGCATAGAAAAGACTCTAAATGTGATTTCTGAGATCAGGGACAAACTTGGATATGACAAACCGATTCTAATAGAGGAATTTCTTTCAGGTAAAGATCTGAGTGTGGGGATAATCGGAAATTTTCCTGATTCATATACGGTTCTGCCGATTATTGAAGAGGATTACTCGGAACTGCCTGCTGATCTTCCCAGAATCTGTGGTTATGAAGCAAAATGGCTGCAGGATTCTCCTTACTGGAAGATAAAGTCCATACCTGCAGGATTGCCGGCTGAAACCGAAAGATTTATTATAGATTGTTCCTTGAGGTTATTCGAGAGACTTGGATGCAGGGATTATGCACGTCTTGACTGGAGGTTAAACTCTAAAGAGAAGCCAAAACTATTGGAAGTAAATCCAAATCCGGGATGGTGCTGGGATGGTCATCTGGCTAAAATGTCCAAGATAAAAGATATACCATACAGCAAGATGCTGCTGATGATTTTGGAAGAAGCTGAGAAAAGGTTTAAATCACTGGAAAAGGTTGACTTATCGAATTCAATAAAATCGATAGTAAAATAGATAGAAGCGCTATATTCTACCCTTGATATCGTAAATAAAACCACCGCTTGATCCTTCAAGAGAATGGCTTGTGACCAGGACTTTTGGATCTACTTTTTTTACATGAGATTTTAATTCATCAATAATTAATTCTTTGAGTTCTTTCGTACTTCTTTTTTCAAGGAAATCCTTATACTACTAAATTTTAATAATACAATATATCATATGCATATCAAAAAAAAATTTATGGTAATACCTAAAAAATAAACATATTTACCGTAAAAATATAGTAAAGGAATAGAAAATTTTTTAAAATGAGCATAGGAGTGGAAAATCAAGAAATAAATAAAATTTGTCAGTTATGCAAAAAACACAAGAAAAAAAGTGAATTACTTCCTCTCGAATTAATAGATCCTGAATTGTTTGATTTTATTAAAGAGAAATATCCGGATTGCTCTGATGAGGGTTATATATGCAAAAGCGACCTTAGCCTGATAAAACTAAAATATGTCGAAGAAGTCCTGAGAAAAGAAAAAGGAGAAATTACCGCGCTTGAAGAAAAGGTATTTAACAGTATAAAAGAACAGGAAACTATTGCCAGGAACGTCAATATTGAGTTTGAGGAACAATTGACAACGGGACAGAAGTTGTCCGATAAAATTGCAGCATTTGGCGGAAGCTGGAAGTTTATAATGATTTTTTTTGTAATTATCATAGTCTGGATGGTTATAAATTCATTCGTCCTTGCCAATAGTAGTTTCGATCCCTATCCTTATATACTGCTTAATCTGATACTCTCCTGCCTGGCTGCTTTGCAGGCGCCGATAATAATGATGAGTCAGAACAGGCTGGAAAGCAAAGACAGACTAAGATCCAGAAATGATTATATCGTAAATTTGAAAGCAGAATTGGAGATAAAGAATTTGAATGAAAAGATGGATAATTTACTTGGGTATCAATGGCAAAGATTGATGGAGATACAAAAAATACAGACTGATATAATGAATGAATTATCCGAGAGAAGTAAAAAGAAAAATCCATAGAATAGGAATATAGAAAAATATTTAATATTTAAAGCGATATGACAGATCATGACTTTTTTCAAGATCCTTAAAAAGGATGCGAATTCAAACGCCAGAGCTGGTTTATTGACTACAAAAAGGGGAACCATCAAAACACCTGTATTTATGCCGGTGGGGACCAAGGCTACGGTAAAAGCGGTCACAAGTGCCGAGCTTTACGAGGCAGGATGCAATATCATACTTGGAAACCTCTACCATCTATATCTTCAGCCGGGAATCGAAGTCATAGAAAAAGCAGGAGGTATTCACAAATTTATGAACTGGGATAGAAGTATTCTTACCGACAGCGGAGGATTCCAGGTATTTAGCCTCAGCGGGATAAGGAAAATTACAAATGAAGGTGTCGAGTTCAGATCCATAATAGACGGATCAAGCCATTTCTTTACACCTGAAAATGTTGTAAAAATGCAGTGCCGTATAGGTTCGGACATCATAATGGTCCTTGATGAATGCATACCTTTTAATGAAGATTATGACTATACCTTTGAAGCGGCAAGAAGGACCATCGACTGGGCAAAAAAATCAATTAAGGTTAAAAGTAAAATGAATCTTAATGAGGATACCAGGATGTTCGGTATAGTACAGGGGGGCTTTATTAAGAACCTTAGGAAACTCTGCGCCGAGACTATTTCCGGAATGGATTTTGACGGAACGGCAATCGGGGGATTAAGTGTAGGTGAAAAAAGGGATCTGACAATTGAAATGCTAAACTATACGGTTGAATTTTTAAATAATAAAAAACCACTGTATTTTATGGGTATAGGAGACCCGATAGGAGTAATCGAGGCGATAAGGAGCGGAGTTGATATGTTTGATTGTGTTATGCCTACAAGGATTTCAAGAAATGGAAGTGCTTTTACGGAAAATGGCAGGATAAATATAAAAAACAAGGAATATACTTATGATTTTGGTCCACTTGACAGCAAATGCAGTTGCTATACCTGTAGAAATCACAGCAGGTCCTATATAAAACATTTATTCAAAAGCAAAGAAATACTCTCAAGCGTACTTCTTACGATCCATAATCTCCATTTTATTCTAGATCTGGTAAATAGATCAAGAAATGCGATACTTGAGGGAAATTTTGAAAGTTTTAGAAAAAAGTTCATAAACGGGTATAATATATGAATTAACTATTTGCAAAATCTTTAAAAAAGATAATAATAGTGATATTTGATTTTTAAGAATAATCAATTTTTAAGGAGTGAATATGAGATTATCAAAAAAGATTATTAGTATTTTAAGCATTACGGTACTGATAATATTCATAGGTTCTTTATCTGTTGCCTGTCTTCCGGCTGCAACAACCGAAGAAGAGACAACACAGAATGGAGAAACAGCCGCAGGAACGGAAACACAGCAGGCGAGTGGATGGCAGGCAATATTTGCTAACTATGGGACTTGGATCTGGCTGGCACTTTTAGTGGTAGCATTTTACTTTTTGTTGATAAGGCCGCAAAGAGTAAGATCCAAAAAAGCTCAGGAGATGATGGCCAGCCTTCAAAGAGGCGATGAAGTCATCACTATAGGAGGATTTCACGGAAGGATCAAAGATATAAGGGAAGATGCGCTTATAATAACCATTGCAAGCGGTGTTGACGTAAAAATAAATAAAAGCGCAGTTTCGAAAAAACCAG
>DATBWH010000030.1:0-2183 GCA_036514895.1 Candidatus Humimicrobiaceae bacterium | reverse complement strand
TATAGGGTACATTTTTAATATTGTACATATATGCCAGGTCCTGAAGGGCACAGTTACCACAGGTTTCACAGGTCATACAGTCCATAGGATGGTCGGATATTATCAACTCCAGATTTGTTATTACAAGCTCTTTTATATGAGGAGTATTTGTTTTAATTTTAATCTCTTCCTCTATTTTTGTTACACAGGAGGCAACAGCCTCAGGCGTTCCTTCCACTTCAACAACGCAAAGCCTGCACGCACCCTGGGGTTTGAGCCTGGGATCATAACATAGATGAGGTATAAAAATATTATTATTAAGACATACTTCCAGAATACTTTTATCAGGTGAAGTATAAAAAACCTTGTTATTAATATAAATTTTTATTTTATTGTTCGAGCCGTTCATATTTTCTATAGCTTTTTTCTTTACCTGGCATTTTTTATTAGTTCTCAAGTTTGAATTACTTTTTAACATTTAAATTTTTAAGATATACTATTTTAAGTTCTTAAAATATCTAAATTAAAATGCCTATATTTTTTTAATTTGTGCATGAAGCCTTTTACATGATTTTTGGGTTCTAATGTGTTCTTCAAATTCTTCCCTGAAATATTTTATTGTGCTAATCACAGGGTTGGGAGCAGTTTTTCCTAATCCACAGAGGGAAGTTTCTTTAATTACAGCTGATAGTTTTTCAAGTTTTTTGATGTCATCTTTTTCACCTTTGCCCTGAGTTATTCTTTCCAATATCTCCAGCATTCTCCTGGTTCCTATTCTGCAGGGAACACATTGACCACAGGACTCGTCCTGAATAAAGTCCATAAAATACCTGGCAAGATTTACCATGCAAGTTTCTTCGTCAATAATTATCACTCCCCCAGAGCCCATAATAGAACCGGCTTCTTTTATTTTTTCGTAATCAATAGGGGTATCAAGAAACTTTCGGGATATGCATCCTCCTGAAGGTCCTCCAAATTGAGCTGCCTTAAACTTTTTACATTCAGGTATCCCACCGCCAATTTTATAAATAATATCTTTTATTGTTATACCCATAGGAACTTCAACGAGGCCTACATTTTTTACGGCTCCGGCAAGAGCAAATATTTTTGTACCTTTACTTGTCTCTGTTCCGATACTGCTGAACCATTCTGGGCCATTTAAAATTATTTGTGGAATACTTGATAGTGTTTCAACATTATTTATAAGCGTGGGTTCTCCATAAAGCCCTTTATTTGCAGGAAAAGGCGGTTTAGGCCTGGGCATGCCTCTTTTACCTTCAATTGATTTTATAAGTGCAGTTTCTTCCCCGCATACAAAAGCGCCTGCACCCTGATATATTTCCACCTCAAAATTAAACCTGCTATTTAATATATTTTTCCCTATAAGGCTGTAATCTTTTGCCTGTCTTATTGCATGTTCCATAGTCCTTACTGCAAGAGGATATTCTGCTCTTATATAAAGATATCCTTTATTTGAACCAATTGAAAAAGCTGCTATTAGCATTCCTTCAAGAATAGAATGAGGATCTGATTCGAGTAAATTTCTATCCATAAAAGCGCCGGGGTCTCCTTCATCACCGTTGCATATTACATATTTAATTCCATTTGTAGATTTGGAATTTTTACAAAGCTCCCACTTCTTACCTGTTGGAAAACCCGCACCTCCACGTCCTCTTAAGCCTGATTCAGAAATAGTTTTAATAATCTTATCAGAGTCACCAATCTCAATAGCCCTGGCTAGACCAAAATAGCCATCATTTGCAATGTAATCTTCTATTTCGAAAGGGTCAATTTTACCACGATTTCTTAAGACTCGGGATTCCTGATATTTATAAAAGTTTGCAAGTTCCGAATTTGCGGTTATAGGTTTAAGTTCCTCTGCTATTTCTCCATTGTCTATATGTTTTTCGAATATTTTTTTTACTTTATCTTTATCAAGACTATAGTAGGTAACCGGAGGTAAATTATATGATTCGATGGTTAACATAGGCTCCAGAGCACAAAATCCTACACATCCGGAAGTGGTGAATTCAATATCATTGCGTTTTCCTGAATCTATTTCTTCTTTTACTAAATCACGTATTGTTTCAGCACCTGAAGCTATACCGCAGGTTCCAAGATGTACAGTTATCCTGTATCTTTTACCTTTAGGATTTAAAGATTTTTTCTTGTTTATCTCTTTCTTAATAGTGAGAAGGTCACTT
>DATBWH010000029.1:0-28543 GCA_036514895.1 Candidatus Humimicrobiaceae bacterium | reverse complement strand
GATATGGATTTCTTGATAGAGGCTCTTGAGGTTTATTTTAGCGACCTTGTGGACCATGTGGAAAAAATCTGGGATACTCTTGAAAATTATAAAGAACTGGTAGATGGTGTGCATGATGCCCATCAATCATTATTATCGAATAAAATCAATGAAATCATGCGCATACTTACTATTTTTTCTGTAGTAATTCTTCCACTCACACTAATATCCGGAATTTTTGGAATGAATGTCTCGCTTCCTCTGGGAGATCATGCCTTTGCTTTTGTTATTATTATGGTTATAATGTTTTCGATTTCTATTGGAATGCTGGTCTATTTCAAATACAAGGATTGGATATGAATCAAACCGGTTCCCTGATCTCGTCTTCAAAAAATACCTCAAATCCATAACGGGTAAAATCTGGTAGATATTCATCAAACAGCAATTTTAATGTAAACCTCTGTTCTCCTCCGGGGATCATTTCTTCCCGGGGTAAATAACATTGTTTTATAAAAACAACCTGATCCTGAATATTATAAAAAGTACAAAAAAGTTTTAAGTTTCTAATCTTCTCTTCACCTATATTGATCACACTGCCTTCTATGATCAAATAATCTTCTTCGTATCGATACCCTTCGTTCTCCACTATAGGATTACCCTCAAAACTTTCATAATAATCCTTATAATTGACTCCTATTTTTACCGTATCTATCTCTATATATTTTTGTTTATCGGTAAGATAATAATAAAATGGCAATTTGCTCCCACCTCTAAGATAATTTACCGCAGCAGGGACGATTACCGATATTATTTTGGTTTCATGTTTGTCATAGAAGTCGAGAGTGATTTCAATATTTGTTTTGTTTACACCGGAAATGTTTTCTATTTCGCCCATTATTATCAAATCTTTGTAAATGTCCAGATAGAGATTGGAGTTTTCTATTTTTATATCAATAGAGCTCGTTTCCTCCAGCCTGATATTTTCATAATCAAATAAATAAAGGCTGTCTTCACTATCGGAACCACCGGAATCTATAAACGGTTCACCTGTATCGCTTTCAAACTTACAGGATATAAAAAAAACCTGGGACAAAGAAATGATTATCAGCAGAAATATTAAAAATCCATTGGACCGAAATCCTGTTAGCCCTTTGCGGATTAGCATTGGTCGTCTTTCCCCGCATGATTTTCTTCGTTCGTGATTTTGTTTTTATCGTTTACATATACTATTTTTGGCAGGTGTCCTGCTGCTTTCTCTTCATATACATAGGCAAAAGATAAAATAATGATCTTTTCTCCCTTGAGTATCTTCCTGGCAGCTGCTCCGTTTATGCAAATCTCCCCGCTATCCTTCTTTCCTTCTATAACATATGTTTCCAGTCTCTCTCCGCTGTCAAGGCTTACTACCAGAACTTTTTCATAAGGAAATATTTTTGCATGTTCCATCAATTTTTTATCTATGCTTATGCTCCCCATATACTCGATTTCCGCATCGGTCACCGTTGCTCTATGTATCTTGCTTTTTAAAATACAGACTATCACTTTTTTCTCCTCTGTCATCCAGGTTTATTTAGATCAATATCACTTTTATACTTTTATTATCATGTTGTCAATCAGTCTGGTCCTTCCGATCCAGACTGCAGTTGCAGCCAGTATGTTCTTGCTGTCATTATCCACTCTCTTTACATGTTCAAGTGTCCCGGGATCCCTGAAATCAAAATAATCTACTTTTTTAACAAATCTATTTTTTTCCAAATCGGTCATAATTGTTTTTCTTATTTCCTCTAGACCCTTTTCCCCTTTTTTAATCATATCTTTTGCCATTTTCAGGCACTCGTACAAGATAATGGCATTTTTTCTTTCTTCGACAGAAAGATATTTATTTCTTGAACTTAAGGCAAGGCCGTCATTTTCTCTTATGGTGGGACCGCCTATGATTTCAACATCAAGATTCAGATCGTCAACCATTCTTTTTATTATTACCAGTTGCTGGTAATCTTTCTGCCCGAAGTATGCCTTATCCGGTCTGACAATATTAAGTAGTTTCAGGACCACCGTGGCCACCCCTGCGAAATGCCCGGGCCTGTATTTTCCGCACATGATGCTTCCGAGTTCTTTTACCTCGATTGAAGTCTTAAAATCCGTATCGTACATTTCCTTTGCAGTTGGATAGAATATATAATCCGCCCCTCCCTTTTCTGCCAGGGAGATATCCCTTTTTATATCTCTTGGGTATTTTTCAAAGTCTTCCCCGGGACCAAACTGTGTCGGATTAACGAAAATACTTATAAACACCCTGCCGCATTCTTTTCTTGCCATCTTTATCAGGCTCAGGTGTCCCTCATGCAGAAAACCCATTGTAGGAACAAAGCCTGTTATAAAACCCTTCTTTTTAAGATTGTTTACTACCGATTTGCATTCGGTTATTTTTTTTAATATTTTCATCTATGAAGATTTAAATGTCTTTAAGTTAGAATAGAGATTTCTCTAATTTTCTAGTAGGAATGCTCGTCTGATGGGAATTTCTTATTTTTTACTTCTTCTATATATTTCATATAACATTTCTTCATTTCTTTTCCCAATTCAGCATACCTTTTTGAAAATTTTGGTTTAAATTTTTCGAAACATCCAAGCAAATCATGTGTCACAAGCACCTGTCCGTCGCAGTCCACGCCCGCTCCTATTCCTATCGTGGGAATGCTGACCTTCCGTGTTATCTTTTTTGCAAGCCCAGCAGGTATCTTCTCCAATACTATCGAAAACGCCCCGGCTTCCTCAAGCCCAATGGCATCTTCTATCATTTTTTTAGCCTGCTCTTCGTCTTTGCCCCTGACGCCATAACCACCGAACTTATAAACGGACTGCGGGGTAAATCCCAGATGTCCCATTACCGGAATCCCTGAGTCGACGATTCTCTTTATTGTCAAAAAGACCTCTCTTCCACCTTCCAGCTTTACCGCTTCGACACCGGCTTCTTTCAAAAATCTTCCGGCATTCCTGACCGCTTCGGCGGCACTTGCCTGATATGACATAAACGGCATATCCCCTATCACCATTGCCATTTTCACACCACGGCAGACTGCTTTGCAGTGATGGATCATCTCATTCATCGAAACCGGTATGGTGTTTTCATATCCCAGTAGTACGTTCCCCACAGAATCCCCGACCAGTATCAAGTCTATACCACATTCGTCCAGCTGGGATGCCATGAGACAATCATACGCGGTCAGCATTGTTATTTTTTCACCTTTCTTTTTCATTTCAACAAGATCGCTTGTTGTTATCTTTTTCATCATGGCAATATCCCCTTTCTAATCTTTGAGTATTTTCTTTAACTCCTCTGCTGCGTTTTTATCTATCCATTTATTTTGATATGCGATTTTACTGGTCTCGATTCCCATAGTTTTATAAAGATCGGAGTAATCTTTTGGAAAAAATTTACGAAAGCTTACCATATGCTCTCTTATGGTCCCTGTGTCCCCCCTTGCTATCGGGCCCGTCAGGGATTTTTTTGTTCCCATTTTTTTTATATTGTTTACCGTTCCTTCCGCAAGACTTATTAATCCTTTTAACGAATCCTCCGGCTTTATCCCTATCCTTTTGTGTATCGATACTGCATAATCCATAAGAGTTACAAGATAGTTTGAGGCCACGCAGGCTGCAGCATGGTAGAGCGGTTTATTTTCGTTTTCCACCTCAATAGTTTCTCCTCCGAGATTTTTTACCATAAACTCCGCTACCTTCTTCGATTTTATACTTGAATAAGTTATTCCGAAAACAGTTCCGGGCAGAGATTTAATGGCTTCCCCTACAGAGGCGAAGGATTTTAACGGATGTATGGATGCAATTTCGGCTCCTGCAGCCCTGGCAGAATCCAGGACCTCGAGTGATTTCGACCCGCTGAAATGGAATACATAATAATCTTTAAGGTAATTATTTTTTTTATTCTTAAAAATATTATCACAGACTGCTTTTATAGAGTCGTCCGGGGTACATATCAAAACGCAATTTGCCAGTGCCGCTGCTTTTGTGTTATCTCCTGTGAAAATTATATCAGCCGCTCTGACTCCTAAAAATCTCTTTGCTTTTTTTAAAGATTCCGCCGATCTCGAGGATATTGCCTTTACCTTTATGCCTGATAAATTTTTCAGGGTAAATGTATAACATACGGTTACGCCGACTCTTCCCGCACCGATGACGCAAAGGTCTATGCTTTTTATTTTTTTCATAGTTTTATTTTCGCTTTTAATCTCCCGATCGTTTATATGTTCTAGGAGACCCTGATGGGCATAAGCAAATAAATCAGGTCTTTGTTTTTTTCAGATTTTATTAAAATGGGTTTAAGAGGTTCCTCTATTGAGAATATAATGTTCTTATCATCAATTATGTTTATACCGTCGATCAAAAATTCGGGGTTAAAAGCTATCTCCATTTTTTCTTCTCCATACGAAACATCAAAATCCTCGCTTGAGCTCCCCACTTCCCTGATATTCATTGATATCGTTATTTTGCCTTTATCAATAGTGATCTTTATCGGTATGTTATCCTGCGAGATAGACGAAATCCTCTTTACCACCTCAAGCATTTTTTCTTTATCTATTATTATATCGTGCTTCATGTTCTGGGGAATGAGTTGCTTGTATTCAGGGAATTTTCCCGAAAGCAGTCTTGAAACCATTATGATCTTTTTCTTGCCGTCTCCCTCCATATAAAAACTTACCTGGTTTTCTTCAATGTTTATGTCGATGTCTCCATCCTTAAATTCACTTTTGACTATATTGTCAAGTACTTTTGAAGGCACCACGACTTTAATCGGAGGTATTCCACTGCCTATTTTTTCTTTAATCAACGCAAGCCGATAGCTGTCCGTTGCCACCATGCTTAATATGTCCTCCCCGATTTCCAGAAGCACTCCAGTCAGAATAGCTCTGCTTTCGTCCAGAGATGCCGCTTTTTCTGCTTTTGATACCATATCCTTGAATTTGTTCAGATTCACTTTTAAATAATTTTCTTTCTTTGTTTCCGGAAAAACCGGATACTCTTCCAGAGACATGGTGTTCAGTGTGAAAAAGGCATTTTCGCAACTTATTTTTACCTGGTTCTTTGCCTTGTCCAGATCCAGCTCTATTTTTGATTCTTTCAAGCTTTTTAATATATTTGCCAATATCCTTGCAGGTACTACCGCTTTCCCTTTTTCTAGTATCTTTGCTTCCATTGTACATTTTATGCTTGTCTCTAAATCAGTACTATACACAGTTAATCCCTCTCCGGCATCAAGCATTATCCCATTCAATATAAATGATGAAACCTTGGGACTTATTGCTCTGCTGGCAAATAAAATAGTTTCCAGAAGGTCGGTTTTTGTAGTTTGAAATTTCATTGTAGCCCTCTAACCTCTTTTAATGTTTGAAATATAAACATATTTTATTATATATAATGTTTAATTTAAATAGCTAGTAATAGTTATAATGCCTGTTGAGAATGTTGGAAAGTTAAAAAAAGGCTGCAAGATTGCGGCCGATCAAACAATAGGACTTGTTGATAATGTAGTTTGAAGCTGTTCAAAGTCATAGAAGAAGTATTAAAAAAAAGAATTCGGTTTGTTTTTAAACAAAAAAAATAATCCATTGTTTAAAACTTCGTTTACTTTTTAACAGATTATAAACAGATCAATGCGCTTTACAAAGATGTCTTTATCTTGTTAGTAATTTCCTGAATCTGCATGTAGACATTTTTATCGGTATTCATTAGACCCGAAACCCGCGAGACAGCATATATTACAGTTGAATGATCACGGTTTCCAAAAGACTTCCCTATTCTCGGCAAGGAACTGCTTGTAAGTTCTCTGGAAAGATACATTGCAAGCTGCCGGGCATGTGATATGAATTTATTCCGTTTGGCGCTTATAATGTCATTGATGGGTATTGAGAAATATTTTGATACTTCTTTAATTATTGTTTGGATACTTGTCTTATGTTCTGTGTCGTCGGGCAAAATATCTTTAAGTATGTTTTTAGCCATGTTTAAATCCGGCTTTGATTTGGTAAGAGAAGCAAACGCGACTATCCTTGTAAGGGAACCCTCCAGTTCCCTGATGTTGGATGTAATTTTTTCGGCAATTAGATTTAATATATCATCAGAAACAGAGATCTTTTCTCTTTCACAATATTTTTTTAAGATTGCCAGTCGGGTTTCAAGATCCGGCGGTTTAATATCTGTTACCAGGCCCCATTCAAACCTGGACCTGAGTCTTTCCTCAAGAGTAGAAATATTTTTGGGTGCCCTATCGCTTGAGAGGACTATCTGCCGATTGGTATCATGAAGAGCATTGAATGTATGAAAAAATTCTTCCTGGCTGGCCTCCTTGTCCTCAAGGAAATGTATATCATCGACAAGCAAAACATCATTATTTCTGTAACTCTCTTTAAAAGAAAATATGTTTTTATACCTGAGAGCATTTATAAAATCATTAAGGAATCTTTCTGCCGAAACGTATTTTATGGTCTTATTGGGATGAAGCTGCATTGTATATTGGGCGATTGCATGCAGAAGGTGTGTCTTCCCTAACCCAACGCCTCCGTAAATAAATAATGGATTATAAGATTTGCCCGGATTCTCACTGACTGCAAGAGAAGCGGTACAGGCAAACCTGTTGCTGCCCCCAACGATAAATGTGTCAAAGGTGTATTTTGTATTGAAGAGAGAATTTTTGTTTTTTTTAAAGGGGTACCCTTCCTCTTCAAGGGTCATGTCAATATAATTATCGTATTTTCCGCTGGTACTTTCGGAACTTCCGGGCGCAGTAACAATTTTTATTTTGCAGGAGTTGTTGGTGACTCTTTTAATTGACTCAGAAAGAAGATTTGAATATCTGGACTCAAGCCACTCTTTTGCGAAATTGCTGCCGACCGAAACGGTTAAACAGTTTTTTTTTAATGAAAGGGGCGTTATGTGTTCGAACCAGGCTTTATATGTGGGGAGATTGATATTATTCTTAATATCTTCGAGAGTATTTTTCCAGATATTTTGTAGATCGGACATAATGCTCTAATATTAAATATTATTTGAATAATATTCAAGGCATTTTACACCTTTTTTAGATAATTTTCTCTTACCGTTACTGCTGGAGGTCAACAGTTTGTTCTTTTCCAGGTAGATAAGTTCCCGGTATGAAGTCGAGAGGCTAAAACCCAGCTCACTGGCTATTGTAGAAGGACCGGCTTCTTCCAGTTCCAGGATAACAAAAAGGATTTTCTTTTGTCTGTCGGATAATGCTTTATGGTCAAATTTATCGATGTCATCCGTAATGATTTTTTTATCCTCCCCGGGAATGACAGCGGGCGCTCCATCTATTGTTTTGATCTCCGTTTCCTTTATCTGCTCGCTCTTTTCCGGTTGTACAAGTTTTAAAGAGATTACTGTCCCCTTTCTTATGTTGTCTTTGACATCGATAGATCCTCCCGAAAAAGTTATTGTTTCTTTTACGATGGGAAAACCAGAACCTACTCCCCTGATGTATTCTTTCATTTTATTCGTGGCGGAAGTATATCCTGGTAAAAAAGCTTTCTCCTTGTCTTCTATTCCCGGTCCCTGATCAGTTATGATTATATGATCTCCGCTTTCGAGTATAGTAATCACTACTTCTTTGAAATCAGCATGTATAAGGTTCTCTATTATCTCTTTTATTATTGTGTAGGGAATTCTTCCACCGATTTCATGGGATAGATTATAGGTTTTCTGTGCAGTTTCATTAATGAAATCAGAAATATTATTGTAGATGAGCTCTACTATTCTTGGAATGCTTCGCATGTTGTCATAAACGGCGATTCTGGCCGGTATTTTTCCAATATTTCCATCGGAGTTATCAGAGTTTTCAGCAGTATTAAGTTTAGTATTATCGTCAGGCATGATAGAAGTCAATTTTTATTCGCAAATATTTTTATTTAACGAATAAATTTATCAATCAGTAATATTACTTTTCATTTTCTTTTCAGCAACATAAGGTTTTCAACAGGTTAATAATAATATTTTAATCAGGAAAAAGCTACTAGATTGTATGGAATATGCTATAAGGTAGAATAATCTGACATGTGATATGGTGAGGTTTTTTAAGTTTTCAACAGTTTTTTCAACAGGTGTTGAAAAGTTGTTTAATTTTTTGAAATACTGTGAGAAATTGCACCATAATGTTTAAAAAAAAAATATTATTTTCAGGACAGGTCTTTGACCAGAACAGGTGTTTGAATAAATAACGAATTCCCCGGAAAAGACAGCAGGAAAAACTTAAGGATATATCTTATTTTAAATGCAGTAACCTTGATATTAGAAAAATTAAAATGTATAATCTACTACTTGACTGAAAACAATAATATATAGATTGGGTAAAAGATGAAAAGGACATTTCAGCCGAATGCAAGGAGAAGAAAAAAGGTTCATGGCTTCAGGGTAAGGATGGAAACTAAAGCAGGCAGAGCCGTAATTGCAGGCAGGAGAAAAAAAGGAAGAAAAAGACTTACTGTTTAAAAGTAAAAGGAAGATTAAGATCAAGTTTGAAACACTTAAAAGAAAAAGTGATTTTTCAAGAGTAATAAAAGAAGGTTCGTGCAAAAGGGATAAATATTTAACATTATATATATTCAAAAAAGCAGAAACTTTTGGACTTGTAAGAATCGGATTAGGAGTAAGTAAAAAAATAGGCGGAGCCGTTCTAAGAAATAGAATCAAAAGAGTATTAAGAGAAGCTTTAAGAAAAGTTGAAATAAAAAGTTACAATAATTTGGATATTTTAATTCTGGTTAAACTGGATATTGTTACCGCAAGCTTTTTGGAGATAAAGAATAAACTCGAATATAGTTTGAACTCATTTCTTACCGGCCAACTATAAATAATAATCTATTACTGGTTCTAGTTTTGAAGAAAATACTGATATTTTTAATAAAGTCATATAAAAAATTTATCTCACCTGTACTGCCAAAAAGCTGCAGGTTCTACCCTACCTGTTCTGAATATGCAATCGGAGCTATTAGCAAATATGGTGTATTAAAGGGAAGTATTAAATCAATGTATAGGATTTTAAGATGCAATCCCTTCAATAAAGGCGGATATGATCCTGTAAAGTAGAAGAAAGGTTTATAAATTGAGTCAGATATTACAAATATTACAACCCATCCAGCGCGGATTAGAGTATATAGTCATATTTTTATATAATCATGTAATTGCGAACTACGGAATTGTAATAATACTATTGACTATCATAGTAAGGATAGTGCTGATCCCTCTTACCATAAGTCAGACCAGATCGATGGCTAAGATGCAGAAAATACAGCCGGAACTTAAAGAACTCCAAAAGAAATATAAAGATGACAAGCAAAAACTACAGCAGGAGACGATGGAATTTTATAAAAAGAATAACGTCAATCCGCTGGCAGGGTGTCTGCCCCTACTCCTTCAGATGCCTGTATTTTTCGCATTATTCCAGGCACTTAGGACTCCCTCCGAAATTGTAACAAATGTTTTGGGAGGTTTTAATCTTAATGGTGTCGTAAACGGGATAAGGATAGGGCTGATGACGTTTTTACCCAATTTAGATTATAAGGAATTCTTTAAGGTATTCTTAGCCAGAGGCCCCGCTAATCATAATTATAATTTTCTGTGGTTGAATTTAAATGAACCAGATCGTTTTTTTATTTTGGTTATATTAATGGCTGCCACGATGTTTTTCTCGATGAAAATGACGACAACGGACGCCAAACAATCAAAAATCTTGTATATGATGCCATTAGTATTTGGGGTTATATCATACACACTTCCTTCGGGAATATTGTTATATTGGGTGACAACAAATGCATGGTCCATTGGCCAGCAATGGCTGGTAAATAGACTTGTTAAAAAAGAAAAAGTAAAAAAGGAATTGAGCCAGGAAAGTGCGAGCCTTACGGGAGGATCCGAATTAAGCGAAGAAGATAAAAAGTTAATCAGAAGGAAATTAAAAAAGAAAAGAAAAAAGAAAAGATGATGCTTATATCCCAGGAGGTATCCTAGATGACGGAAGATAAAAGTATAAAAGATGCCATAGATTCATTTGTAGAATCACTGGAAGAAGAACAAAAAAGAAACAGATTAATAGAAAATAGTCCCAAAAGTATAGTAAAAGATAAAGTTACGGAGAATGATGGACTTGAAAAGATAAAGGGGATCTTGAAAAAATCAATAGAACTCATTTGCCCCGGAGAAGAGGTAAAGATCGAAGCTGATTCGGAAGAATTAAGACTATCGGTCCAGGGAGAAGATCTGGGTATCGCTATTGGTAGAGACGGAAAGAATATGGAGGCACTTGAGTATATCATAAACCTGATCGGGAAGAGAAAAAGACTTATAGACAGAAATGTAACCGTAGATATAAAAGACTATAGAAAAAAAAGAATAGAAAGCATAAAGAAGACGGCGATATTTATGGCAAAAAAAGCAATTAACGAGGGAAGAAAAATAGCATTGAAACCGATGGGTTCATACGAGAGAAAAATAATACATAACCTCCTTGCAAGATTTAGTAACGTAACCACAAGAAGCAGGTATGATGAACCTAATAGGAGAATAATAATTTACCCAATAAAAAGCAGCAAATAAAGAATAAAGATAATATATAGTAAAATAATGGCACCAGAGCGTGCCATTTTTTATTGTTCATTAATTTTGAATAATTAAAAATATTAAATATAATAGAATCACGAAATCCAAAAATATCATAGGAGAAAAATATAAAGATGGGAATAGAAATCAACGATACTGTAGTAGCAGTAGGAACGAGAGCCGGTGAAGCTGCGATTGGCATAGTCAAATTAAGCGGTAATAGGTCAATCTTTATAGTTGATAAGATATTTAAATCAAAAAATAAAAAAAAGATCAAAGATATTGACACATATAATATGCTTTACGGGCACATAATTGACAATAAGGGTCAAGTCATCGATGAAGTAATTATTACCGTGATGAAAAAGCCGGGATCTTATACCCGGGAAGATGTTGTGGAGATAAATTGCCACGGGGGAATAATTGCTACGACCAAAACAATGGAATTGTGTGTAGAAAACGGTGCAAGAATAGCAGATCCGGGAGAATTCACAAAAAGAGCTTTCTTGAACGGAAGAATAGATTTATCACAGGCGGAAGCTGTTATTGATCTTGTAAGATCCAGAACAGAACAGAGTTTAAAGCTTGCTGCGAAAAATTTACAGGGCAATATAAAAGAAGAGATAAAAAGAATAAGAAGAAATCTTCTGGATATACGGGTACAGCTGGAGGCATCAGTGGACTTCATTGAAGAAGATCTGGAGGTAACGCCATATCAGGAAATTATTGAAGAAGTAAAAAAATTGAGGGTGGAACTTGAAGAACTGATAATAAACGAAAAAAAAGGAGAAATTATAAAAAATGGCGTGAAAATAGCTATTATAGGTAAGCCAAATGTGGGGAAATCCAGTTTGCTGAATTTACTATCCAGGAAAGATAAGGCAATAGTGACACCAATTCCCGGAACGACGAGAGATGCAGTAGAAGAAATATTATATGTCGAAGGAATACCGCTTATTCTGATTGATACAGCAGGAATAAGAAAAACAAGAAGTGCCATAGAAAAAATAGGAGTTGATAAGAGTTTGAAACATATAGACGAAGCTGAACTGATTTTACTTGTTCTGGACGGAAACAGAAAATTAGATCAAATGGATTTACAAATAATAAGTAAAATAAAAGAAAAAAACATAATTTGTTGTATAAATAAGATAGATTTAAAGCAAAAGTTGGAAGTAGAAAAGATTAAAAAATATTTTGATGGAAAATATATAAAAAAAATTTCCGCATTAAAAGGCAAAGGAATAAAGGAATTAGAAAACAAAATAAGATCTGCGATATTGGGTGGGGGCGATATTGTTCTGGAGGAGAAAATAATTATTAACAGCAGGCATAAAAAGGTATTGGAAGAGGTAAAAAAGTCACTGGAAAGGGCAGAAGAAGCGCTAAAGGACAAAATATCCGAAGAGTTCCCTTCTTATGATTTACAAACTGCATTTGAACTACTGGGAGAAATAATAGGCGAAACGGCTAGAGAAGATATTCTGGATAAGATATTCAGCCAATTCTGTATTGGTAAATAAAGTGTCAAAAAACAACATAATAAGGATATTTGGCGAAAATGTTTCACGTGAAACAAAATTATAATATTCAGCTATGTCAATAAAAACAAAAGAAAAATATAGTTATGACGTAATCGTAATAGGTGCAGGGCATGCAGGTTGTGAGGCAGCCCTGGCTTCTGCAAGAAACGGTTCAAAGACCCTACTGGTATCAATAAATTTGGATAGCATAGCTATTATGCCATTTGGCAGCACGGTAGGAGGTATCGGTAGGAGCAGACTACTAAGGGAAGTGGATCTGCTCGGAGGAGAAATCTCAAAAAATATTGATAAAAACTATATTCATCTTAAAGAAATCAAAAATACAAAAAATAAAGATGTGACATTGCAGGCAATAGTCGATAGAAGAAGATATTCTCTTTCAATGAAAGAAGTTCTGGAGAAACAGAATAATTTAAATTTAAGGCAGGGACTTGCAGTAAATATAAAAGAGTGCAAAGGAGGATATTTCTTATACACCAGCGACGGAGTTGATTATTCTTGCAGGTCGATTATTGTTTGTTCCGGTACTTTCCTGAAAGGAAGAATTTTCTGGGGGGAGTATATGCTGGAAGCAGGAAGACAGGGTGAAATATGTTCCAAAAAGCTGCTGAATTGTTTGAAAAATCTAGGCTTCCGGTTTGGAAAGTTAAAGAATTATACCGCCCCGGTAGTAGATAAAAAATCAATTGATTTAAATAATCTTAAAAAGCAGTCCTACAGCAGGAGTCATAGGACGTTTTCACATGAAACCGATTATATAAATAAAGAGCAAGATTATTATTATACGACTTATATCAATAGAGATTTTTCCAGTTTTTTATCGAACAATGCTGCTGATGTGAAAAAAGTGGATATCGAGGCGAAAGAAATTTTCATAAAGCCTTTGGGAAGAGATACAAAAGAGGTATATCTGGAGGGACTTGAAACTTCTGTATCTGAAAAGATGCAAGTTGAAATGCTAAAAAAAATTAAGAATTTCGAGAAGGTAGAAATGACCAGACCTGGTTATGGAATAGAGTATTGCTACTTACTTCCTTATCAGTTAAACGGTAATCTGGAAAGTAAAATCCTTAAAAGAATTTATTTTGCAGGTCAGATCAATGGGACCACCGGTTATGAAGAATCAGCTGCGCAGGGATTGCTTTCAGGAATTAATGCTTCCAGAGAGGTAAATAATCGTGCCAGTATTATTATGGACAGGGAAGACGGATATATTGGTTTGTTAATAAACGACCTGACAGTAAAGAGAACAAAAAGGCCATATAGAATAAAAATAAATGAAAACGATCCTTTAAATGATGATTCAGGTGATATTGATAATAAAATGTCAAAAATTCTATCAATTATGAGTAATAGGATAGAGAAGAAAAAATAATACGATAAATGATGAACAGACAGTGATGTTTCACGTGAAACATATAATTATTAATAGACATATTGGGCAATAGACATGAAGTATGACGTTATAGTCGCAGGTGCTGGTCATGCTGGTTGCGAAGCGGCACTGGCATCGGCTAGATTGGGTTTAAAAACTATACTGCTGACGATTAATGTGGATAAAGTAGCTTTGATGCCCTGTAATCCATCAATAGGAGGTTTAGGAAAAAGCCAGCTGGTCAGGGAACTGGATGCACTGGGCGGACAGATGGCAAAGACTGCCGATAATACTTTGATACAGATAAAAATCCTTAATAGAAGCAAAGGTCCTGCAGTCCAGGCATTGAGGGCCCAGATAGATAAGAAAGAATATGAAATAGAGATGAAGAAGATCCTTGAAAATACTAAGAATTTGACTCTGAGACAGGGAACCGTAAGTAAAATACTGGTTAAAAATTGCAAAGCATTCGGGGTTGAAACAGAAAGCGGATTATTGTTCGAAGGTAAAGCAGTAGTGATAACTACCGGTACATTTTTAAGGGGGAGAATAATAATAGGGGAGAAAGATTATAAAGCAGGACGAATGGGTGAGTACCCTGCAATGAATTTAACCAGGAACTTAATCGATCTCAATTTTGATATAGATAGATTTCAAACGGCTACTCCTCCGAGGGTCGATAAAAGGACAGTGGATTTCTCAAAAACAATTGTCCAATATGGAGATGAAGAACCTTTAAGCTTTTCTTTTTGGGATGAAGAAAAGATATATAAAAGCACTGATTGTTTTCTCACTTATACAAATAAGAAAACCCATAAGATTATCGCGGACAATATAGAAAGATCTCCCATAAAGTCCGGAATGGTCGATACTCACGGACCAAGACATTGTCCGTCTATAGATAGGAAAGTAATAAATTTTCCGGAGAAAAAAAGACACCCGGTCTTTATCGAACCCGAGGGCACCCATACCAGTGAAATGTATCTTCAGGGACTTACTACAAGCATGCCAGCAGAAATACAGCAGAAAATAGTTAATACCGTTGAAGGATTGGAAAATGCCAGAATAACAAGACCAGGTTATGCAGTAGAGTATGATTATATAATTCCAAGTCAACTGAATTTTACTCTGGAATCGAAAAATATAGAAAATTTATATTTTGCAGGCCAGATAAATGGAACTTCAGGTTATGAAGAGGCAGCAGCCCAGGGTCTTGTTGCCGGAATAAATGCAGCACTCAAGGTGATGAACAGATCACCAATGATACTAACCAGAGATACTAGCTATATAGGAGTTTTAATAGATGATCTTCTTACCAAAGACCTCATGGAACCCTACAGGATGTATACTTCCAGAGCGGAATACAGGCTGGTTTTGCGGTCTGATAATGCCGATATAAGATTGTGCGGGTTTGGTAATGATATCGGGCTAATAACAGATGGTCAGTATAAGAAAATAATTAAAAAAGAAGAAAAAATCAACAAACTGGTGTCCAGGTTAAAAGATATTATTTTAAATCCGGGTAAAGTGAACAATGCAATGCTTGAGAAGATCGGAACCAGATCCATTGACACTCCTTTAAGTATTTATAAACTTTTAAAAAGGCCGGAAGTCGGTATCGAGGATATAATGGATTATTTTATCAAAAAAGGAAATGGTTATGAAAAGAACGTACTTAAGCAGGCAGAGATAAGAATAAAATACGAAGGTTATATAAAAAGGCAGCTTGCTGAAATAAAGAAAATTGGTAATCTGGAAAGGTATTATCTTTCACGGGATCTGGACTATTTTAAAATTATAGGTTTGACATACGAAGCACAGGAGAAATTAACAAAAGTTAAACCAAATACTCTTGGTCAGGCTTCGAGGATCGCAGGAGTATCGCCAGCAGATATATCAATACTCATTTTAAATCTAAAGGGCAGATTAAGGAAGGTATTAAATTGAATGTCGATGATATTTTAAGACAATCACTCCGGGAACTCGGTATCGGTTTTTCCAGCAGTCAAATCGAGACCCTGGGAAAATACCTGGATCTGGTTTACGAGCATAATCAGAGATTCAATCTTATTGGCACAAAGGATAAAAAGGGGATCCTTATAAGGCATGTCCTTGATTCTATTTCGATACTCAGATATGAAAAGATGATTTTTGGTGATATGAGTCATTCGGGAAGGGTACTGGATGCAGGATCGGGGGCAGGACTACCCGGAGCACTTTTATCTATTTTTTTAAATGATAAAATATTTTACCTTCTGGATAAGACATTAAAAAAAATAAATTTCTTAACCATGGTTGTAAAAGAATTAGGACTTAATAATGTCAGGATAATCAGAGGCAGAGCAGAGGAGCTGGGGAAAGAAGCTCTTTATAGAGAAACTTTTGATATAGTTATATCAAGAGCTGTTGCAAGATTTGATATTTTAAGTGAATTAACAATTCCATTTTGTAGAATAAATGGTAAAATTATATTTTATAAGAGTAAAAAAATATTTGCAGAACTGGAAGGTAACAGGGAAGCTATCTCAAAACTGGGGGGAAAGGTAAATAATTTGTTAGAGGTCGAAGTTCCTAATCTAAATGAATACAGGGCTTTTCTGGTAATAAAAAAAATAAGAAAATCTCCGGGAATATACCCCCGAAATTTCAATAAAATAACTAAGCAGCCATTATAATATTGGCTCGTTTATATTATTATACAATTGTGCAAATGTTTATATATATAAAACAAATAAGCAGGTGATTGTATAGTTGAAGTTTTTGGATATGATAATCAAAAATAAAAAACAGGATGAAACGGTAAGTAAAAAACGGTTGAGCAGAATAATTGCTTTTACAAACCAAAAAGGTGGAGTGGGGAAAAGTACAACAGCAGTAAACGTTTCTGCATACCTGAGCTCTTATGGTTATAAGACTCTTCTTATAGATCTTGATCCTCAAAGTAATTCGACAAGTGGACTGGGCGTAAATCCCTCGGATGTAAAACAATCAATATATGATATTTTGATTCATGACAGGGAACCGGATGAAATAATTTTAGATACAGCATATAAAGATCTAAAGATTCTTCCTTCATCCATACAACTTGCCGGAGCTGAAGTGGAGTTGGTTCCAAGTTTAAAAAGAGAGTTTAGATTAAAAGAAGCCATAAATAAAATTGAAAAAGACTACGATTTTATACTTATCGATTGTCCACCTGCACTGGGGCTCTTGACTATTAATGCATTAACAGCTGCCAAAGAAGTCATTATACCAATACAATGTGAGTATTATGCCCTTGAAGGACTCGGTCAGCTTTTGAACACCATAAATCTGGTCAAAAAAAATCTTAATGATGCCTTGAAAATAAAGGGGGCCATAATGACCATGTATGATCCCAGAATAAAACTTGCAGAACAAGTAATAGAAGAGGTTAAAAATTATTTCTCGGAAAAAGTATATAAGACAGTAATTCCAAGAAATGTGAGGCTGAGTGAAGCTCCCAGTTATGGTAAGCCCATAATGGAATATGATCCTAATTGTAAAGGGGCCGAAGCTTATAGTAATTTTACAAAGGAAGTGATAGAAAATGGCTAGAAGAGGTCTAGGCAGGGGACTTGGCGCTTTGATTCCAAATATTGACAAATCCATGGAAGGTGAATCAAATACAATAGTTGAACTGCCATTGGATAAGATTATCCCAAACAGAAATCAGCCCAGAAGCAGATTTGACGAGGAATCACTTGCTGAGCTTTCTGAGTCCATAAAGGAATTCGGGGTCATTCAGCCCATAGTCGTAAGAAGACTGGGCGAAGAAGATAAATATGAAATTGTTACCGGAGAGAGAAGATACAGGGCCACCAAAAAAATCGGTATTAATACCATTCCCTCTATAATAGTCAAAGATATCGATGATATATCTTCACTTGAAATGGCTCTTATTGAAAACATCCATAGAGATAATTTAAGTCCAATGGAAAAAGCTCATACATTTAAACAGCTTATAGATGAATTTAAAATAACCCATGACCAACTTTCAAAAAGAGTTGGGAAAAGCAGGGTATCGATAACTAACTCTTTGAGATTGATCGCCCTTCCGCTTGAGGTCCAAAAATTGATAAATGAAGGAAAGATAAGTGAGGGACATGCCAGATCGATACTTGCAATAGATGGAGAAGAGGAAAGGATAAAAGTCGCAAGTCTTATAATCAAAAATGACCTCAGCGTAAGAGATGTAGAAAGAATAGCAACTAAGAAAAAAGAGATGGTCGAAGGTAAAAAAATCAAAAAAGTATTGCAGTTAAGCAAGCTTCCCGAAATATCTCAGAAATTGTCCGAGTATTTGAATGCTCCCGTTAAAATAACAATGAGCAAAAAAAAGGGTAAAGTTATAGTAGAATTTGGCTCCATTAAAGATCTCGAAAGAATAGTGAGTAGTATTGTCCAGTAACACGCCGGATTGGCTAAAGAAGAAAGTCAACCTGAATAACTTTAAAATCAAGCAGGTTAAAAATCTCCTAATTGATCTACACCTAAATACTGTTTGTCAGAGCGCCGCGTGCCCAAATATCTTCGAATGTTTTGGGGAAAAAATCGCGACTTTCATGTTAATGGGGGATATCTGTACCCGCAATTGTGGTTTTTGTGGAATAAGATCCGGAAAACCTCAAACTCTTGATGAAGATGAACCCTCAAGAATAGCATATGCGGTAAAGAAAATGAGATTAAAATATACAGTTATTACTTCGGTGACCAGAGATGATCTTGCTGATGGTGGAAGCTCTCATTTTGCAAAAACCATAAGTGAAATAAAGAAGTTAAGTCCTTTTTCAAAAATTGAGTGCCTGATTCCCGATTTTAAAGGTGATACAGGTAATTTGAAGATCGTTCTTGCAAGGGAGCCGGATGTATTGGGTCATAATATAGAGACAATAAAAAGAAATTTCCCCGCAGTCAGGAAATACTCAGATTACGAGACTTCTCTTGCTATATTGAGATTATCTAAACTAGATAAGCCCGATATTTACACAAAGTCCGGATTTATGCTTGGGCTCGGAGAAAATATGGAAGAGGTAGAAGAATTGCTGGCAGATCTGAAGAGAGTCAGCTGTGATATCGTTACAATAGGCCAGTATCTCAGGCCTTCACAATCGAATATTCCGGTAAAGAAGTATTATAAACCTGAGGAATTTGAAAGAATAAGAGAATTAGCAATGAGTTTTGGTTTTAAAGCAGTGGAAAGCGGAATATTTACCAGATCTTCCTATGGCGCAGGTGCCTTACTGGATAAAATTTTAAAGGAAAAGATCGAATCAGTGATTTCTTAAAAGGTACCTGGTAAAATTTGTCATAAAGGTAATAGATATATTAATATTAATTAGTAAAAAGAAAGATTTGTTTTGGTAGTAGAAGAAGATCAAAGATCAAGGATGAAGAAGATAAAAAATAATTTTTTGACTTATATAGAACTGATAAAGACATATAATAGAATTGCAAATATTACGACCATAGTAAGAAGGTATTTTGCAATTAATGGCTTTGACGGGGTGATTACCAGTATCGGCATTCTTGTAGGAAATTTTATTATCGGAATTAGGGAACACAGACATGTCATCATAGCGGGTGTCGCAATAATAATATCTCTCGGTGTTTCCGGGGTCTGGAGTGCATATAATAGTGAAACTGCCGAAAGGAAGAGAGAAATCGATGACCTTGAAGAATCGACACTTCACGATCTGGATAAAACCATAATATCGCGAGCGCAGAAGTTTGCCGCTCTTGTGCTTGCTTCCGCAAATGGATTATCTCCCATAGTAACTGCGTTTATTCCTTTGACCCCGTTTCTTTTTGGAAAATATATACCGATAGATATTTGTTATTACAGTGGTTTTGCCCTGGCATTTTTAATATTATTTGGGATAGGTCTTTTTTTGGGTAAAATTTCCAGGACCAATCTTTTGATAAGCGGAGTAAAAATGCTTATAGCTGGAGGTTTCTGTATTATTTTAAGTCTCCTGCTAAAATTGATTGGATGATTCTTGGAAATTAGTTTTAATTCCATAACACCCGGTTAATCAAAGAACGAAAATTAAATCCGGCCTTACATGGAAAGTAAGACCGGATTTTCATTATTATAGATTTAACAGGTTATAAATTTCATAAAATAGGCAGGTAGTTATCCAGTTCATAATCTGTTACCTGTATCCTGTATCTATCCCATTCAATTTTTTTATTTTCAATAAATTTAAAGAAGATATGATCTCCGAGAGTTTCTCTTGCAAGTTTGCTTTTTTCAAAATACTTTAATGCTTCGAAAAGGTTATCAGGAAGAGTCTCAATCCCTGCTTTTTCTCTTCTTTCTATATCCATTTCAAAAATGTTTTCTTCTATCGGATCGGGTAAAGGATATTTATTTTTTATACCTTCCATTCCGGCAGCTAGCATCAGACTGAATGAAAGATATGGATTGCATGCCGGATCTGGACATCTAAATTCAACTCTTGTTGATTTTTCTTTTCCGGGTTTATACATCGGAACCCTAACAAGAGTGGATCTGTTTCTTCTTGCCCATGAGATATAAACAGGAGCTTCATAACCGGGTACCAGTCTTTTATAAGAATTTACCCACTGGTTTGTTATTGCAACTATTTCCTTGCTGTGTTTAAGCAATCCTGCAATGAAATGTTTTCCCATGCTTGACAAGTTGTATTTATCATTGGAATCGAAAAAAACATTTTTATCTCCTTTAAACAATGATTGGTGGGTATGCATACCGCTGCCGTTGACCCCGAATATGGGTTTAGGCATAAATGTTGCGTAAACCCCGTTTCTTGTTGCAACTTCCTTGACTATCATTCTATAGGTCATAGCGTTATCTGCCATGGTCAGAGCATCGGTATATCTCAAGTCTATCTCATGCTGCGAAGGGGCTACTTCATGGTGCGAATATTCAACACCTATACCCATTGACTCAAGACAAAGAATGGTATCCCTTCGGAGCGGGCTTGCTGCATCGAGGGTGGTTAAATCAAAATATCCGCCTCTGTCAAGTGTTTCAGGTTTGCCTTTGTCGGATTTGAAGTAAAAGTATTCAAGTTCAGGTCCGACATAAAATGTATACCCCGATTCACCTATTTTATTAAGTTCTTTTTTCAAAATCCATCTTGGGTCACCTTCAAAATGGGAACCATCGGGATTTAAAACATCACAAAACATTCTTGCTACTCCATTTTCCGGAGGACTCCAGGGCATCATCTGAAAAGTGTTCGGATCCGGTAAGGCAATGACATCACTTTCCTCTATGCGTGAAAACCCTTCGATGGACGAACCATCAAAACCCATGCCTTCAAGGAGTGCCCCTTCCAGCTCCTCAATTGTAATGGAAAAACTCTTTAGAATGCCCTGAACATCAGTAAACCACAACCTTATAAATTTTACATTGTTATCATGGGCTTTTTTTAATACAAATTCTCTCATCTTGTTATCGGTTTTCATGTTTCACTTCCTTTTGTTTTTAACTGAAAAATTAATTATTTATAGTAATATGGAACTTTCTTAATATTATATCTTAATTTTTATAAAATTTGTGCAGGTTATGTTAAATCTGTGTTAAATTTTCCCGGATTTATAATAAATTCTAACCAATCGCTTTTTCTCCTTCTTCTCCGGTTCGAATTCTAATGCATCTTGGCAGATCCAGAACAAATATCTTACCGTCACCGATTTTCCCTGTATATGACCCTTTTTTTATTGCTTCAATAGTAGGTTCCACAAAATCTTCGTTTACTGCTATTTCCAATCTTATTTTTTTTAGTAAATTTACTTCATATATCACACCCCGGTATGTTTCGGTATACCCCTTTTGCTGGCCGCAACCAAGGACATTGGTTACGGTCATTTTATAGACTTCTGCATCGAATAATGCTTTTTTTACATCAGGCAGTTTATGAGGTTGTATCAAAGCTATTATGAGTTTCATTATGTACGGTCCTTTCCTTTTATGTTTAAAATCATGATATTACTCATTTAAAAATATCTGGAATCCTGAATATGCTTCCATACCATGTTCTTCAATATCAAGGCCCTTTATTTCGGTACCATTTTTTACCCTGATACCCATAGTCTTTTTAAGAATGAAGAAGAATACCAGAAATATCGAGAATACAAACGAAAATGCTGCTGCTGCCCCTGTTAGTTGGATCAGTAAAGGTTTCCATCCTCCACCAAAGAACAAGCCGCTAACATTATTAAATCCAGCCAGAGAGGAATATTTGTTTTGTGCAAAAAGGCCGACTGCTATGGTACCAAATGCACCGCAGGCACCATGAACCGATATCGCACCAACGGGATCATCGATTTTTAACTTTTTATCGAAGAAATCAATAGCGATACATACCAGCACCCCGGCTATAATACCGATGATTATGGCACTATAAGGGGAAACAAGTGCACATCCTGCGGTAATTGCCACAAGACCTGCAAGGGCACCGTTTAGCATCATCGATGCATCGGGTTTTTTAAATCTTGCCCAGACATAAAACATTGCGGAAATCGAGCCGGCTGCAGCTGCAAGTGTAGTATTTGTAACAATCATCGGTATTGATTTGTTTAACGCGGAAAGCGTACTTCCTCCATTGAATCCGAACCATCCAAACCATAAAATAAAAACACCCAGAGTTGCAAATCCGATATTATGTCCCGGTATTGCATTTGATTTACCGTCGGGATTATATTTTCCTATCCTGGGACCAAGCATCATTACCGCGGTAAGTGCTGTCCAGCCGCCGACTGAGTGGACCACAGTCGAACCTGCAAAATCAATGAAACCCAGTTTCGAAAGCCAGCCGCCACCCCATATCCAGTGTCCCACTATTGGATATATGACCCCGGCCATAAATGCACTATAAACTAAAAAGCTTGCAAACTTCGTTCTTTCTGCCATTGCACCCGATACGATCGTTGCTGCAGTTCCGGCAAAGACAAGCTGAAAGAAGAAGTATGTAAAGTAGTCTATTTTCGAGGGATCATTGAAAAAAGACATAAAGCTGCTGGCTCCTATGAAACCGCCGGCATCTTTACCGAACATTAATCCAAAACCCAGAATAAAATAAAGCAAACTGGAAATACTGAATACTATAAAATTCTTCATCAGGATATTCACCGTATTTTTTGCCCTGGTAAAACCGGATTCTACGAGTGCAAACCCTGCATTCATAAAAAATACCAGGAAAGCAGAAATAAGAATCCATATTGTGTCCAATGCCGTTAAAGATCCCATGTCTTCTAACTCCTTTTACCGTTAATAATGTGAGTAGTTTACTACACGTACTTTACCGGCAGGTTACATCTCTGTTAAAAGCATGTTAATTCTTTTAGTTTATATTTAAAAAAACGAGGGGATAAACGAAGGTTATTAAAACTAAATTTGAGGAGAGAACATATAGCCGACGTTCCTGACGGTTTTTAACATCAGGTTATATGGTGGGGGGATTTTAGAGCGCAGTCTTCGCATATGCACATCTACTGTTCTGCTGCCGCCATAGAAATCATACTCCCAGACCGCAGATAAAAGCTTATTTCTTGTGAATACTTTATTCTGGTTCTGCAGAAGAATTTTTAATAGTTCGAATTCCTTGAAAGTGACCTCTATGGGTCTTTGGTCAACTTTTAGTTCATACTTATCAGTATCCAATATCAGCCTGTCTACCACAATAGCGTTTTTTGGAGGTAAAGGGTCCTTTTTTTGAATGATCAGCTTTATTCTTAGAAGGAACTCTTCTTCAATCCGGTTATCAAATATAAAATCGTCGAAAGTATTTTCGTCTTCCAGCAAAAAGTCTGTTTGGTCCGGATTAAGAATTACTAATTTAGCGATATCATGTTTATCAGCAACATTAATGATATTTTTGAAATGATTATCGCTGTCTTCATTTTTAGAAGTGATATCCAGAATAATCATACAGATAGTTTCGGGCTGGGCCGGAAGATTATCGAATATTTTTTCTATCTTTACATTGAAACCTTCAAAATCTTGAATACCGATTATCTTATTTATATTTTTTTTGTTCTTAGAATATAAAAGTATTTTTTTCATATTTTTTTAAAATCAATATATAAAAGAAAACGGATAAGTTATATCCAATATTTTATAATTATAGGTTAATTTATTCTTTTGTAAAAATTCAAATTTTTAATATGGGTCTATTTAATCAATCTCTTTGCCGGATATTGATGTTATTTAAAGGTTTAAAATTTATATTTGACTATTCGATTTATATTTTTTTCTAAACTCAGTTATGATAGAATGAGTATTGCGCAAGCGCTTACTCTATTTTATAGAAGTTAGGAGTGTGCAATGGTTAATTATAATGATATAGCGAGACAGGCAAAGGTATCTCCGACTACAGTTTCCCATGTAATAAATGAGACAAGGTTTGTAATGCCTGAGACAAAAAAGAGGGTACTTGAAGTAATGAAAAAATTAAAATACCAGCCAAACCTGCTTGCCAGAAGCCTTGCAACCGGAAAAACACATACTATCGGTCTGGTCATTTCCGACATTAGAAACCCATTTTATCCTGAACTTGTTCAGGGAGTAGAGGAACTGGCAGTAAAGAATGATTATAATGTATTTTTATGTAATACTGATTACGATATTGAAAAAGGTGTAAGGTCGATAGGGGCTTTGATCAAAAGGAAAATAGATGGAATAATTGTTGCTTCAAGCCAGGTGGACAGCTCTATATTAAACCAGCTTATGGATACAGATGTAAATTTTGTGCTGGTCGACTGGGGTAAAAGAAATATAAGTGTGGATAGCCTTTATTTTGATTATAAAGTCGGTATAGCGGAAGCTGTTTCTCATCTGGTTTCTCTCAAACATAGAAATATCTATTTTATAAGCGGACCAAAAGCATTGAAAACAGCAAAAATAAGAACCAGGAATTTTATTGATGCAATAGAAAAACATAAAAATGTTGGTTTGAGCTATAAAGTATTTGAGGGTGATCATAAAATAGAAGGCGGTTATAGATCTGCCCAAAAGATATTGAAAGAAAAAGTACTCCCGACAGCAGTTGTTTGCTCGAATGATCTTACAGCTTTAGGAGCGATGAAAGCTTTTCAGGCAAGTGATATTAAAGTTCCTGATGACATATCCATTATTGGTCTGGATAATATAGCATTGACCGAAATAGTTTCGCCTACATTGACTTCTATAGAATTAGAGAGATATAGAATAGGCAAAACCGCGATGGAATTACTTCTTAACAGGATTAGAAATAAAAAATTACCAAAACAGACCTGTATTTTTAAGACGAGACTTATTGTAAGAAAAAGCACTTCCGAGAGAAGGATCGATAGTTAAAATATCGGATTTATAATAATTAGCCCAACCCCAAAATATGTTTTAAATAATCTTTTTAATGATTAATGTTTTTATTTTCATTCAAGTTAACAAATTCTAAAGGTAAAAATCTGGTTTTAATCTTTATTAAATATATAAGACAAATGATCAGGGAGATTTTATGGATAAAAAAATAAAAATTATAAGTATCTTCTTAGCGTTAGTTTTGTTTTTTAACTTTTCTATTGCATGTAAAAGTGGGGAGTTCGGCACGGCTGAAATAACAGAGCCGACAAGCGAAGAAAGGGTTGATTCAAGCGCGGTCAATATCACTTACGACGGCAGTAGAAGTCTGGATTTTGGAGAGGATTGGAAATTTGTACTTGTCAATTCCGGCGGTATTGATGACCCGGCCGGTGAATATGAAAACGCGCAGGTTCCGTCTTTTGATGATTCAGCCTGGAGAAAACTGGACTTACCACACGACTGGAGCATAGAACTGGCTCCTGTTGCAGGGGCCGGAACAGGTACTGACCCAGGGACCGGATTCCTTCAGGGTGGTCTGGGCTGGTATCGTAAGACATTCATCTTGCCTGCTTCGATGGAAGATAAAAAAATCTCCATAGAGTTTGACGGAATATATATGGATTCATTCGTATATTTAAACGGCGAGTTATTGGGCAATTATCACTACGGCTATACAGGATTCAGCTTTGATTTAACTGAACTGGTCTATACTGATGGTTTGACCCCCAATGCAATAGCCATAAAAGTTCAAAATCCTTTACCAAGCAGTAGATGGTATTCCGGAAGCGGTATTTACAGAAATGTTCGCCTGATTGTGACGAATGGTATCTTTGTACAGAGATGGGGTACTTTTGTAACTACCCCGGATCTTGAGAACACATACAAAGATGATTATGCAAATGTTAACATCAAGACGGATATCTCTAACGAAAGCGGAAAAACGGAAACCGTGGAACTGGTATCAAGAATTATTGATGCAGATGGTAAAGTGGTGGCCCAATCCAATTCAGATGCAACCGTTGACGGGAAGGATTATACATACGAGGATGATATCAGAGTCGATGACCCGGTTCTCTGGTCGTTTGATAATCCATATCTATATATACTGGAAAGCGATCTGGTTGTTGAGGGAAATGTGATTGATACATATATTACTACATTTGGAATCAGATATTTTAAAATCGATCCGAACGAAGGTTTCTCTCTGAATGGTGAATATACAAAGATCCAGGGAGTGAATTTGCATCATGATCTGGGCGCGCTTGGTTCTGCTGTAAATTATGATGCAATATTAAGGCAGATGAAAATAATGAAAGATATGGGTGTAAATGCGATCAGGACCGCACATAATCCGCCTGCCCCGGAGGTTCTCCGGGCCGCCGATCGATCAGGCATATTGTTAGTGGTTGAAGCATTTGACTGCTGGCAAACTGGAAAGACCACCTATGATTACGGACGCTTCTTTAATGAGAACAGTGATATGGATATCAAGGAGATGGTCGATGCTGCCAAGAACTCCCCCTCGGTTATAATGTGGTCCATAGGTAATGAGATCCGGAATCCGGATGTAGAAACCGCACAAATACTTATCGATGCAATCAAATCAATTGATACCACAAGACCTGTAGTATGGGGTTCCGATGGGTATAGAAGCATACCTGATGATAATTCACCATTTCATAAAATCCTTCTCCTGCTTGACGGAGTAGGACTAAATTATAATACAGCGTCATCGGTGGATGCACTGCATTTAAAATACCCGGACAAATTTATCTTTGAGTCGGAATCCTCCTCATCTACATCTACACGAGGCATATATCAGGAAGCAGATAATCTTAATACCGGAGAAAATTATACTCCGGGCCGAATGGGGCCCTCTTCTTATGATAATAATATGGCTTCCTGGACAATGTCCGGCGAGTATGGTTTAAAAAAAGACAGGGACCGAAAATTTTTCATCGGTGAATTTTTGTGGTCGGGCTTTGACTATATCGGAGAGCCGACTCCCTACTTTAATACATTCCCTGTAAAGAGTTCCTTCTTTGGCGCAGTTGACACGGCAGGTTTCCAAAAAGA
This sequence comes from Candidatus Humimicrobiaceae bacterium, assembly GCA_036514895.1. Classification (GTDB taxonomy): domain Bacteria; phylum Actinomycetota; class Humimicrobiia; order Humimicrobiales; family Humimicrobiaceae; genus Hydromicrobium. The sequence goes on along the minus strand of DATBWH010000029.1, from coordinate 1,590 downwards.
TTTGTACCACCTTTTCAAGAGCCAGTGGACATCAGAGCCAATGGTTCATCTGCTGCCAATGAATTGGACAGATTATGAGCCCGGTGAAGAAGTACAGGTCTGGGCTTATGCAAACGTAGATACGGTAGAGCTTTTCCTGAACGGCAAATCCATGGGCGTAAGGACCTTTGACCAAAAAACAACCGTAGACGGCCGACCTTATCTGGAAACTACGGAAGCTACATTTGATGATAAGACAATGGACGATGGTCCATACCCCGGCAGTTATACCAGTCCTAAGGGCAGTGCCGGAAAATTGCATCTTATCTGGAATGTACCGTTTGAGGAGGGGACGCTGATGGCGATAGCAACACAGGATGGCGAGGAAGTTGCCAGGGATGAAATAACAACAGCCGGATCTCCATATACGTTGAGATTGACAACGGATGATAAAGCCATTACAGCGAATGGTAAAAGTTTATCGTTTATAACAGTAGAAGTCATTGACTCAAATGGTGTTGTGGTTCCGGGTGCCGATAACTTAATAAATTTTACGGTTACCGGAGGTATGATTGCAGGTGTCGATAATGGACGACAGGAAAGCATAGAAAGCTTTAAAGCTTCATACAGAGAGGCGTTCAACGGTAAAGCTCTGGTGATGATACAATCAACGGATATCCCGGGTTCTGTAACCGTTAAAGCTGAGTCTTCAGGTCTGCTGCCAGCCACAACAACAATTTATTCGATAGCAGAGACTGGTGAGAAAGAATTCATTTCTATTGAACCTGTATATATTAGAACCAAGAAAGATGAAGCATCGGTTCTTCCCGAAATGGTTCAGGCCATTTACACGGACGGTTCTATACAGTCATTACCTGTCCAATGGAATGAGCTGGAGGAAGATTTGAATGCCATATGCGGAATATACACAGTAGAAGGTCAGGTGTCAGGTGAAAGCACCAAAGCAGAAGCAATAATTGCAGTATATGACATAGGGGCAATAGAATCATATTCAACGGTAGTAACCACAGGCACCGCACCTGTTCTGCCTACAACCGTGAGGCTGGTATATAATGACGGCGTAGATCAATTTGTACCTGTTATATGGGGCAGCATCGATCCGGGAGATTATGAATCCTCCGGACAATTTACAGTAAGAGGTACAGTTGCTGAAACTACCGTTAAGGCTGAGGCCACCATAAGAGTGACAGATGATGTTGTTATGGACCAAAATATAGCAAGTTCGGAAAGTCAGCTGAAACCAGTTGCTGATGCAAGTTATACCGGTACCATAGAAACCTTGCCGGCTTCAATACTTGATGGAAACAGGACTTCGGGAGGTTGGTCAAACTATTATAATAAACAGGAAACAGCTCTATTGCCGGCATTCAGTGAAGCCAGACCGAATGACTGGGTTTCAATAACATGGCCCAATCTGCAAAAAATTGATAATTTGACTGCATATTTTCTTGTAAGCAATATGCCGCAATCGATAAAAGTATCTTATTGGAATGGAAGCAGCTTTGTACAGGTTAGTGATGTTGATATAACCTGGGCAACTGAACAGAATCCGGCTACAACTATAACTTTTAAGCTTGTCGAAACTACACA
>DATBWH010000028.1:0-4832 GCA_036514895.1 Candidatus Humimicrobiaceae bacterium | reverse complement strand
AGCCATCGGAAACAAGAATTTTTTTATCTAAAATGTCTAAAAATTCTTTTCTTTTGGCATTATCGTTTATCATTTATTTCTTCTCTGCCATTTTGTCTTTTTAAGCATCTTTTTATGCTTTTTCTTTCTCATTTTTCTTCTGCGCTTTTTGATAACAGAACTCATGGTACTTCCTTGCTGGTTTATATCTTTATAAATAAAAAAAATTTAGATATCAAGAGTATTGCTCTCATATCAGGTAAGCTATTATACCAGAAATATTTCTGTATAGAATAATAAAAAGCATTATTTTTTATCAAAAATAGATTTAAAATGTAGATTTCTATTGACATACCATATGTAGTATATTAATATTTAGTTACACACAATATAAGGAATCAAAATAATTCTCCTGAAACAGTAGAAAAGATACACTTGCAAAGGTTAAAATAATTATTTAGGCGTCTTTCCCATGGAGAATACTCTCTTTATAAGGGGTAGTCATAGATTGAAACAAATATAGTTTGAAGTAGAATAAGTTTTACCGGATCGCTGATTAAATAATGGTGGTGTTTATTTATGGAAGAAACAAAAAAATCAAAAAGTAAAAAAAGTCTTCATGACTATTACCTTAAAAAAGAGATCGACCTATCCGAAAATGCCATAAAGGTCCTGGAAAGAAGATATTTAAAAAGGGATGAGGAGGGAACTCTTCTGGAGAAACCCGGAGATATGTTTATAAGAGTCGCCGGGAATATAGCTTCGGCAGAAAAGAGGTATGGCAAGATAGAAGAAGAAGTAAAAGAGATCGAGAAGCAGTTTTTTGATATCATGACAGACCTTGATTTTCTTCCTAATTCTCCAACTCTCATGAATGCTGGAAAGGAACTCCAGCAGCTGGCAGCATGTTTTGTCCTTCCTATAGGCGATTCTATGAGCCTTATTTTTGAAGCATTGAAGGAAACGGCGCTGATACAAAAATCGGGCGGGGGAGTGGGATATTCATTTTCCAATATAAGACCGAAAAATGATGTGGTCCTTTCTACCAAAGGGGTCTCAAGCGGACCCATATCTTTTATGACTGTTTTTAATGCGGCGACCGATACCATAAAACAGGGAGGCACCAGGAGAGGCGCTAATATGGGAATACTGAGGGTGGATCACCCCGATATCCTGGATTTCATTATCTCAAAGGAAAATAATGAGAAGTTGACCAATTTCAATATTTCGGTGGGTGTTACGGAAAAGTTTATGAAAGCTGTCGAAAATAATGATGAGTATGAAATCATAAATCCCAGAACAAAAGAGGTGGTAGATAAATACCGGGCAAAAGAAGTATTCGGTAAAATCGTAGAGCACGCCTGGAAGAATGGCGATCCGGGTATTATATTTCTTGATAGACTGAATAAAGACAATCCTACCCCTAACCTTGGACAGATAGAAAGCACCAATCCATGCGGCGAGCAGCCTTTACTTCCATACGAAGCCTGTAATCTGGGATCCATAAATCTTGCCCATATGGTAAAAGAAGAAGAGGGCATTAAAAAAATTGATTATGACAGGTTAAAAAACGTCACCTATACCGCGGTAAGGTTTTTAGACGATGTTATTGATATGAGCAGATACCCTCTGGAAAAAATAAGCAAAATGGCTCATGGCAACAGAAAAATAGGTCTTGGGGTAATGGGATATGCGGACCTTCTTATGATCCTTGGAATACCATACGACAGCGAGGAAGCACTTGAACTTGCCCAGAGGATAATGAGTTTTATTCAGGATGAATCCAAAAACGCATCACAGGAACTGGCAAAAGAAAAAGGGGTCTTTCCAAACTTCAAGGGGAGCGTTTACGACAGCCCCGATGGTTATGAGATAAGAAATGCAACGACTACCACTATTGCTCCTACCGGGACTTTAAGTATTATTGCTGATTGTTCAAGCGGTGTAGAACCAATATTTGCCTTATCATTTGTTAAAAATGTAATGGATAATGACAGGCTAGTCGAGGTCAATGATTATTTTGAGGAACTTGCCAACAAAGAAGGATTTTATAGTAAAGAGCTAATGGAAAAAATAGCCGAAAAAGGCAATTTAAAAGATATCGATGAAGTTCCTTCAAGATACAGGAGGATATTTGTCACGGCGCATGAAATATCTCCGATATGGCATGTTAGGACCCAGGCCGCATTTCAAAAATTCGTGGATAATGCAGTTTCGAAAACGGTCAACTTTTCAAATAATGCTACGGTCCAGGATGTAGAAAATGTATATATGCTGGCTTACAGGCTCGGTTGTAAAGGCATAACTATTTTCAGGGACAAGAGCAGGGGAACCCAGGTTCTTGAGGTGGAAGGAAAGAAAAAAACAGAAGAGGGGTTAAAAGAAACTGCTGTCCGGAAAGAAGTAAAAGAAAAGAAAAAAGGTTTTCCTGGAGTCAAAGAAGAAAATGAAGTTGTTGAAGAAGATAAAGAAGAAATAAAAGACGTGAGATTAAAGCCCCGATCCAGACCGGAAGTCACTCACGGCATGACCAAAAAATATAAAATAGGAAATTGCGGGAAGCTTTATGTGACTGTGAATTCAGATGAAAATGGTATCTGTGAAGTATTTATAAATACAGGTGAAGAGGGCTGTACCGCCCTGACAGAAGCAGTGGGCAGGCTTATAAGTGTCGCTATCAGGTCAGGCATCGATATCGAATCGGTAAAAAAACAGGTGGTAGGAATAAGATGTATAACCTGTATTGCCGATAATGAAACTCATGTCCTTTCATGCCCGGATGCGATGGGTAAAGCAATAGAGTTTTATATGAACGGATCAAATAAGTTTGATTTGAGTAAGACCAATGGGCCCAGGTCCATTATGATATGTCCGGAAGATGGCTGCGGAGGTATAATGGAACCTGAAGGGGGCTGCTATATCTGCAGGAATTGCGGTTATTCAAAGTGTTCTTAACCTGTGTCCTTGTCTTTTAAAATCTTTTCAAGAGATGATTTATAAATTTTATAATCGCCTTCAGAAAATAAGACCATCCGTACGAGTTTGATTTCCGCGTGCTTCTTAAAAAAACCGGTGATAGTTTTAAGTGCGATTACCGAGGCTTCTTTTACAGGATAACCAAAAATCCCTGTGCTTATCGAGGGAAAGGAAATACTCTTGATCTTCTTTTGTGAAGCCAGAAGCAAACTATTCTTATAACAATTTTTTAAATCCTCTATATCATCTGCGCTTCCGCTGTAAACGGGACCGACTGTATGAATGACATATTTTGCCTTGAGATTATATCCCCGGGTCAATTTTGCCTCACCCGTTTCACAGCCTCCAAGTTTTTTACTTTCTTCCCACAGTTCCGGTCCCGCAGCTCTATGAATGGCGCCGGACACGCCGCCGCCGGGAGAGAGTCTCCTGTTCGCAGCATTTACTATTACCTCGGTATCCTGGATTGTTATATCTCCACGAGTGAGCTCAAGGATCGAGTTTCCGATATTGTATTTGATCAACATATAATATTTAAATTTAATTAATGATTATAAATAAGTTTATTCCCATTTGAAGGTAACAGTAGATAATATTGCTCCTACTACGAGAAGTCCCAGGATTACAGTTAAATCCAGCCAGTGTGATCCCCAGCTATCACCTACCCATAAACCTTTCAGGAAACTAACCACATAGGTAAGTGGAAGATATTTACTTATATTTGCCACTTTATCACCCATTACTTCAACAGGAATAGCTGCTCCGGAAAGAAACATCATAATAAAGCCAAAAACCATTCCGACTGCATTTGCTACCCGGGCAGTGGGTGATAAGCTTGCAATAAGATAACCGAAGGAGAAAAAGGACAGAGCGGAAATGGTAAAACCTGCCAGTACGCTAAAAATATTTCCTTCAAATTGGGCGTGATAGACAAATTTTCCCAGTAAAAAAAGCAGGGTCACACCTATAAAAGACATAATAAAATACGTAAAAACATTTGCAAAAAGGTAAATTGCCGGAGACATCGGCGTTGAATGGAATCTTTTTAATACACCCCTTTCTCTGTCTTCAGAAGTAGAAATAGGTACACTCATCATACCGACGGTGACAATAATAATTCCCATATATGCCGGCAGCTGGGAATCAACAAAACCAAGACCGCCAAAAAAAGGAGTTGGTTCGTTACCGTAGATGAAACCAAAGAGAAGCAGTATCATAGGAGCCCAGGCGATGGTAAAAAATGCCGCCATTGGCTCCCGTAAATATAATTTCATTTGAACTACTGTTAATCTTGAAAGAGATCTCAAAAATCCTCCTTAGTTTCTTATTTGTTTTCCGGTAAGGGATAGGAACACATCTTCAAGTGTCGACTGCTCGGTTTGAAGATCATAAAAATCAATATTACGATTAACAAGAAAATTAACCACATCTTTTACCATTCTTTTATCATTTCCATATAAGGTTATCCTGCTGCCTGATTTTTCATGTTTACTTATACTTTTTATATTATCTGACAGATCCAATTCAAGACTTTCGGCTACACTAAACCTTAGTCTTGTTTCCGTAGATATTTCCTTTATCAGATTTCCGGGTGTATCCAGTGCAATTATTTTTCCTTTATCCATGATCGCCACTCTATCACATAATTTTTCTGCTTCTTCCATAAAGTGAGTAGTAAGAAATATGGTCTTCCCTTTGTTCCGTACATTGCTTACAAGATCCCATGTCGTTCTTCTTGCCTGCGGATCAAGGCCCGTGGTGAGTTCGTCAAGAAAAATAAGTTCAGGATCGTTTATAAGCGATAGTGCAATAAAAAGCCTCTGCTTTTGTCCCCCTGATAATTTGTCAAAATAAGCGTTCTTTTTTTCCCCCAGACC
>DATBWH010000027.1:0-35519 GCA_036514895.1 Candidatus Humimicrobiaceae bacterium | reverse complement strand
ATAATTTATTTTGTGTATAATTAGTTAAAATTTTAATCTGACTGGTAATTTTAAGATTATTAGAATATTGCAATTTTAAAAATGAACATATTAGTCACAGGCGGAGCAGGATTTATCGGTTCTCATTTATGTGAAAGGTTGATAAGCCTTGGATCAAAGGTAATATGTATCGATAATTTCGATAATTTTTATGATCCTCTGGTAAAGGAAAATAACATTTCAGAAATTGCCGCCAGTAAATATTTCAAACTTTACCGTTCGGATATAACCGATCTTCGCCAGATGGAAAAGATATTTTCAGAAACCAGTATAGATATGGTGATCCATCTGGCTGCAAGAGCCGGTGTAAGACCATCCATAAAGGACCCCCTTCTTTATGAAAGAGTGAATATCCTGGGTACGATGAACCTTCTGGAATGCTGTAAAAAATACGATATTTCAAAATTCATCTTTGCCTCCTCTTCGTCTGTTTATGGCGGTAATAAAAAACTACCGTTTTCAGAAGAAGATAATGTCGATCATCCGATATCTCCCTATGCCGCTACCAAGAAAGCCTGTGAACTTATTTGCTATACATATTATGATCTGTATAATATAGCGATTTATTGTTTTAGATTCTTCACTGTTTACGGTCCACGTCAGAGGCCCGAAATGGCAATACATAAATTTACGCGGTTCATACTGAGTGGGGAAGAAATAGAAATCTATGGTGATGGTTCTTCTTCAAGAGATTATACTTTTATAGATGATGTGATTTCCGGTATAGTAAATAGTCTGGACAGGTTAAAAGGTTTCGAGGTCATCAACCTTGGAAATTCAAAAACTGTAAAATTGATAGATCTCGTAAAAATGATCGAAGATTTGACGGAAAAGAAGGCACGTTTGAGATTTATGGGAAGTCAGCCCGGCGATGTCTTTGCGACCTATGCAGATATTGGAAAAGCGGAAAAAATGTTAAAATATTTTCCGGAAACCAATATAAAAGAAGGCTTAAAAAAATTCATAAAATGGTATAAAGAAAAGAAAGAAGAAGGTTTGTTTAATGGATAATAATTCAAAAAAAGGCAAATCAACACCAGATATATCTATTGTCATTCCAATTTATAATGAAAGAGAAAGCATTGAAAAGCTTTATGATAATCTGAGCCAGGCTCTTTCTGAAATGGGTTTAAAGTATGAGGTATTACTCATTGATGATGGAAGCATAGACGGAACATTTAATGAACTTTTAAAGGTCCACAATAAAAATAAGTTGTTTAAAATAATAAGATTCAGAAAGAATTTCGGACAGACATCGGCAATAAGCGCAGGTTTCAATTATGCTGAAGGTGAGATAGTAGTTACTCTGGATGCGGATCTTCAAAATGACCCCAGGGATATCCCTCTTCTACTGGATAAATTGAATGAAGGTTACGATATTGTAAGCGGGTGGCGAAAAAACAGGAAGGACAAAGCTGTCACAAGAAGGTTCCCTTCGATTGTCGCAAATAAATTAATATCTAGGCTGACGGGAGTACGTCTTCATGATTATGGGTGCACATTAAAAGCCTACAGGAAAGAAGTTATAAAGAATATCAACTTGTACGGTGAAATGCACCGCTATATTCCCGCTATAGCTAGCTGGATGGGAGTAAAAGTGGCAGAGGTCCCTGTTACTCACCACAGCAGGAAGTATGGAAGGTCCAAGTATGGTATTTCCAGAACAATAAAGGTAATACTTGATATCATCACAGTAAAATTTCTTTTAAGCTATTCTCAAAGCCCTATACAGATGTTCGGCCTGCTGGGTTTATTTTCAGGCATGATCGGATTTATCATAACTGTCTATCTTGTTATAATGAGAATCTTCTTTCACCAATCACTGGCTGACAGACCTCTTTTTATCCTTTCTATATTTATGATCTTTATCGGTATACAGCTTATTACCATTGGACTACTGGCGGAAGTATTGATCCGTGTATATCACAAGGTTCAAAATAGAGACACCTATGTGATTAAAGATATAATTTCATAGCAATCATAACCATAAATAAGCATATAATGAAAAAAATAAGCAGTTTTTTTGATTTGGTCAGGGTTTACCTGAGTTACTGCTTAAAATTAACCAGCTGTAATTATTATCCCGCGAGAATCTGGATCGAATCGTCAAGCAGGTGTAATTTGAAGTGCCGTTTTTGCGTGAATAAAGATCTTCCCCCGGACATGAAAGGAGATATGGATTTTAATCTGTTTAAAAGAATAATCGATGAGATTTACGGAAAAGTGTACGATATAAATCTATTTCACAGGGGAGAACCCCTGCTTAACAGAAACATAGTATCGATGGTTTCATACGCTTCAAGCAGAGGGATCAAGACAAGAATACACACAAATGCGACACTTCTGGATAAAGATTTAAGCAGAAAACTAATATTAGCCGGGCTGGACCTGATTTCCTTCTCGTTCGATGGTTATACAAAGGAAGAATATGAAAAGAACAGATCCGGTGCAAACTTTAGCGAGAATCTTGGCAGGATAGTCGATTTTCTTAAAGTAAAGAATGAGCTCAGGTCAAAGAAACCATATACCATCATTCAGGTTATCGAGCAAAAGGAAAAACTTTCCGGAAGTGAAATAAGAAAACAAAGAAAAATTTTTCTAAAAAATTTTGAAAATCTTCCTTTGAATAAAATAGTTACAAGAACCCCGCATAATTGGGGTGGCCTGCTCAAGTTAAACGGAACGGATAAAAAAAGAAAGATGGACAGCAAAAAATCTTTGTGTACTTTCCCATGGTATTCATTGACTGTTTCTTATGATGGGAGAGTATTTTTATGCCCGCAGGACTTTGAAGGCAAGATTTGTCTGGGGAGTTTAAATAATGAGAAGGTAAGCGAGATTTTTAATGGTAAAATCATAAAAAGAATGAGGGACAGATTTATTTCGGGAGAGGTTGAGAATATAATCCCTTGCAATGATTGTGACAGGATCACGAGGAAGACACTTTTAAAAGTTCCGCTTGAATATCTGGGGATTTTTATAAAAGATCGATTAAGAGTTTAAAAGACGGTTGATATTAATTCTTTTTTGATTTACCCTATCAATATCTAAAGGGAGGTAGATTCAAATAGAAAAATACGAGGATAAAATACAAAAGGAACTCTTTTCCAAAAAAAGATCGAAGATTACCAAATATATAAATCTTTTTGTTGGGAAAAGGGGTTTTTTTAATTTATTGAAATATGAACTTATTATCATGCTGTTTCAGGATATGCGTGGAGCTGCGGGTATTTTTTTCAGAAACCTGTTTTACCCCTTTCTTTTCAAGAAAGTCGGAAAAGGCGTTAGTTTCGGAAAAGCGATAACAATAAGGCATCCTCATAAAATAACTATCGAAGATAACGTTGTAATAGATGACTATTGTGTCCTTGATGCTAAAGGTCTTGATAATAATGGCATATATATAAGTGAAAATATTTTTATTGGAAGAAACAGTATATTAAGCTGCAAGAATGGCAATATAATCCTTGAAAAAAATGTGGTAGTGGGATTTAATTGCGAAGTAATTTCTGCAAGTACCGTAGTGATTGGCGAGAACACATTGATCTCCGCATACGCTTATATTATAGGCGGGGGACATGATTATTCCAGAGTGGATATTCCCATATCCGAACAGGAAAAGCCTTCTTTCGGTATAACAATAGAAAAAAATTGCTGGATAGGTGCAGGTGCTATGGTTTTTGACAATGTCACAATAGGAAGAGATACGATTATCGGAGCAGGAGCCATAGTCTCTAAGGATATCCCGGCCTACTCAATAGCCGCAGGAGTTCCTGCAAGAGTGGCAAAATCCAGAAAATAGCTAATAGTTCTATTTAGAAAATGAAAAAAAGTATTATTTCTTTTTATCGAAAAAATAAAAAAACAATACTGCTTATTTTGAGGATTGCAATAAGTGTCTCTCTTATCGTTTACCTGGTAAGTACACAAATAGAGTCTTTTTCAGATATAATCGAAATTTTAAAATCATCCAATAAATTTTTACTTTTACTCTCATTATCTACTCATGCTCTCGGGACCTATATAACTGCCGTAAGATGGAAGACCCTTCTGAATACACAGGGAGTGAAATTAAGCAATATGACACTGAGTTCCACTGTCCTCACAGGTTCCTTTTTTAATAATTTCCTTCCCACCAGTATCGGAGGAGATGTATTCCGAGCTTATGATGCTTCAAAAAAAGGTAATATTTCCCTGGGTTCTTCGGCTTCTGTGATTCTGGTAGAAAGATTCTCCGGAGTGGTAAGTGCGGCGACCTATGCTATCATTGCACTGTTTTTAGGGTTTACCGCTATAGGCCACCAGTCCGTAATCGTTCCTATTGTAATATTTTTTATTGTAAGTTTGATACTGGGTTTTTTGATTATCAATCCTTCTTTATTTAGATTGGGTAAAACCAAAACCAGTAAATTCAGATTTGTGCGTAAAATTTCGGATAAATTATCCAATGTCTATAATACTCTGATAAGTTTTAAAAAATATAAATTAGTGCTGGTAGAGGTATTGATTTTCAGTTTTCTACTTCAACTTTCAGTTATACTTAATTATTGGCTGGCGTCCATGGCTCTGGGAATCGATCTAAACCTGACCTCATTTATTTTCATTGTACCTGTAGTGGCGGTAATAGCTATGATTCCTATCTCTATTGGAGGTATCGGATTGAGGGAAAACTCTCTTGTTATTATTATGGTTGCTATGGGAGTAAACAATGAGAAGGCAGCACTTTTTTCTCTCATTATACTGTTTATGTTGATCATAATGGGAGTTTTAGGAGGGGTCATATATATTATAAGGCCTCATTTTACAGGAAGATTTAAAAGAAGAGTAACCTAAAATCCCGGAAGCAACTTAACCAGCAGCCTCCTGATCCACGCAGTAATTCTCATAAAAAACTCGCCGTATTTAGAATATATAACAAAATATCCTGCGGCTTTCGTGATAGAAACTCTCCTGAAAACACGGAATCCGAATCTACGGAAACACATTGCAATATGTTTCCTTGAAAAACCAGGAAGATCAAGCAGCGAAACCCTTCGCGAGATATATCCTTCAGGTATGGTTTGATTAGGATCGAAGTATCCTTTTTCTATAGAATAATCATATAACTCTGTTCCGGGATAGGGATAGAAAACGAATATACTGACGACATCGGGTTTTATTTCCAGGTTCAATTTGATGGTATCAAGATGTTTCTTATATGTCTCTTCAGGAAGTCCAACCATATTCAGTGTCTTTATCTGAAATCCTAATTTTCTGGCCATTTTCGTAGTTTCCATGATTTGACTATTTGTCATATTTCTTTTCAGGATATTTCGTCTTAAATCCTCGCTGCCGGATTCTACACCAAAATCAATCCTTCGCCCCCCAGCAGATTTAAGATCGCTTAACATTTCTTCGCTGCACATTTCAATCCGGCTGCTAAAAACAAAAGATTTACCGATTTCTTCAGGATATCTTCTGCAAAACTCCTTTCGGATCATCTTATCAGGCATAAAAATATCGTCGTCGAAAAAAAATTCTTTGAACTTATATCTTTTATTAAGGTAATCCAACTCATCCATTATATGACCTGCAGAGCGGAAACGGACATAATTTCCGGCCTGCGTCTTACTCATACTTTTATTTGCACAATATGTACACTGGTATGGACAACCTCTGCCGGTAATTATGCGTACCTGGCTCAAACCATATTTGTCTATAGCGCTCTGAAAATTAGAAAGTTCCCTGTCTTCGAATGGAAGCTCATCTAAATCGGCGATAAACGGTCTTGTTTCATTTCTTATGATGACTTCATCTTTTTTGGTCCACAGATTTTTTATTTTTCTATGATCTTTTCCTTTGCTCAGGGCAGTTACAAGTTCCAAAAATGGGTACTCTCCTTCTCCTATGCAGATTGCATCCAGACGGGGAACATCTTCGATACAAATCGGATAACATGTAGGGTGAGGTCCTCCGCAGATAGTAAATATCCCTCCCGGGACTTTACTGACAAGTTTTTTGATAAAATGGAATTGTTCTGTTGTTGAATAGATACCTATTATATCCGGCTTCTGTTCCTTAAGGTATTCTCCCCATTTTATAGGGTTGGGTTCCCGTGTAAAATGAATCAGAGAAATGGATTTGAATCCATTCTTTTTAAGTACGGCGGAGAGACAGGCCAGCCCGTGCTGATAGTATAAAGGGCCAAATTTTTGATTTATTTCGGTGAATAAAAGAAATATCTTCATGGTTTATTTCTCAATTTAAGTTAATTAATACCTTTCTTACAAACATTGCAGGAAGCTTTACTGAAATAACGATTAAGTTTTAGAAGTTGAGGATATTTAGTATTTTATGAAAAAAATCTCTTAGATAGTTATCATAAAAACTGAAATTTATGATTTCTAAAAAAATAATCAATGCCAGCAGGAAAATAACTGCAAAAAAAAGATAATATAAAACTTTTACAAGAATGATTCTTTTCATTTATTTTTTAAGGCGTTTCTCTTTAAAAGAAATAGGATTTTCTCCTGATTGACCCTGATCCTTTTGATTGTATCTGCAAAAATTCCAACTATAAACAATATTATCGAAATAAAAAGAAAAGTACCCCCTACGAATCCCGACCAGATATTGGGAGAGAATGATCCTATAGAGATATAAGTATATAATAAAATCGATCCGAAGAAGATACTTACTATAAAAAAGAAGAGAGCAACATAAGAAAAGAATGAGAATGGCCTGTAATCCCTGTAAGTTTCAAGAATAATTTTTAAGGTATTTATTCCATATTTAAAAAGGTTAGAAGAAATTTTTGATGTTCTCGCAGGAAAATACTTTACCCTGATAGGGATTTCCGCAATTTCCAGTCTTTTAAATGACAGATCGATAAATGTTTCCTGAGTATAAGTGAATCTTCCGTGGAGATTTAGAGAAAGCAGGGTCTTTTGCGAATATGCCCGGAATCCACATGACACATCATAGAATTTTTTACCAACCAGTTTACTTATGAAAATCGACATTAATTTATTTCCCCAGAACTTGGATAAAGGCATCCTGGGATAATAATTTTTATCAATAAATCTGGAAGCCGTTACGAAATCGGCATTGTTTTCTATAATAGGTTTGATAAGTTTGGGAATATCTTGAGGATCGAATTGGCCATCTCCATCGATACTGACCATAGAATCGAAATTATTATCCAGAGCGTATTGAAGGCCTTTGCCAAATACCGAACCAACTCCCATGTTGAAGTAATTTTTTATTACCGCAGCGCCTGAATCTTTTGCAGTTTTTACGGTATTGTCCATGCTGCCGTCATCGATAACAAGAATATGTACTTCGGATACATGGTCAAGTTTTTTCGGGACATTTTTGATTACCTCTCCTATTTTTTCTTCTTCGTTATATGCAGGAATTAAAACCAATAATTTTTTTATCATATCAGTTTAATTATATTAATTTTCACTGTTTTTTACTGTCAAAAAAGATTTAAATTACAATAATTATTAAAATCAGCTTAAACAATTTTATAACTATAGTATAAAAAATAACAGGTTTTATTTTTTTATAAGAGCTTAATATTTAATTGATTTTAGTATAAAATGTGTTTCACGATATCAGTTAAATTGAGGTTATCAAAGCAATATGAAAATGAAATCTGAAATCTCCGATAAAAAATTTTTTTATATATTGATAATTATTCTTACCATCATTATTAATCTATTTACCATAATAGCCAGTAAGTATATAGGGGTAAACCTTGAATTTTCAAAAATTTTTGTTTTCTGGTTATTTGTTCTAATAATAACTTATGGTTTAAAATTTACTTTCTGGTTTTTTTTAAATAGAAAATTCCAGCTTTCATATATATATCCTATTTTAAGCCTGAATTACTTTATCTCATTGTTTTTGGGAAAATTTTTATTTAAGGAAGATATCACCATTAACAAAATCATAGGTTCAGTGGTAATAGTTGTTGGAGTCTTAATTATAACCATGTCAAGTAAGAAACTGGAGGGTGTCTGACATATGGCACTCTATATTTCTCTGGCCATTCTAATTCAATTTCTTGTCGCTCTGTCACAGGTTATTTTTAAGATAGGAGCTCTTAAGGTAGATTTTAAAAAACCTCTGGTTTATAATCTTAAAAACAAGTACATGCTGGCAAGCATATTTCTATTTATACTTGTTCCATTTCTTTCTGTGATTACAATGAGGGTGATTGATTTTTCTGATTTTTATTCTTTCACTGCGTTGAGTTATGTTTTTATTATGTTATTTTGCTGGAAAATACTTAAAGAAGATATCGATAAATTGAGAATAATAGGAAATCTTCTGGTAATTGCTGGAGTTATAATATTCAATTTATAAAATATTATTGTTATTATTATATAAGTTTTTTTAAGGAGCATGCGTGTTGCAGAAAATTAAAAAGTTTATTGTCGATAAGAGAATAGCAATATTTTCGGTATTTTCCTTTTTGATCCCATTTGTCATCTACATACTTACAATGGAACCCAAACTGGTCGGTGGAGATACAGGATGGTATGCTAACCAAATTCCCGAAATGACTCTTATGGTGCCAACCGGTTATCCAACCTTTTCAATGTTTTTAAAACTTTTTACTTATCTGCCGATCGGAGACATTGCTTACAGGCTTAACCTTTTTTCAGTAATATTTGGTGCCCTTACCACTCTTTTTTTATTTTTAGCCATCAACAGACTGTTAAAAAATGAGTTTATAAGCTTTGTAAGTTCTATGATATTTGCCTTCATCGTACCTTTCTGGAGCGTTGCAAATAGATTGGAATTTGATACATTAAACACTTTTTTTATAATTCTTTTGATTTTTTCGGCTATTGTTTATTCCGAAAATAAAACAAGGAAATTTCTTTATTTTTTCTTTTTCTGTCTGGGTTTAAGTCTGACCAATCATCCTCTTACCTTTTTCCTGGTACCGGCAATCGCCCTGTATGTCATTATTATAAATCCACGGATTTTCAAAAGCGTGAAAGCAATTTTTATCAGCGCAGGTTTTTTTATCCTTCCTCTTTTATCTTATTTCTATCTTTTCATAAGATCTCTTCAGGGATTCGGTGAGGTAAATACCTTGGGGAGGTTATTCTACTATGTGACAGGAAGGGGAGTAACAGGGGAAATTCACGGCGGAAGTTTTGGTGATAAAGATATTTCATTGATCATTAAAGTAATAAAAGATTATTTAAACATACTTTACGGCACTTATGGTATCGTACTTATTATCATAGCAGTAATAGGATTTATCTTTTTAATAAGAAAAAATAAGAAATTCGGCATCTGTACATTTCTCCTCATTATTTTTAATTTTATAGTACCGCCATTGTATATTGGCCATGCGAATCCCAATTATCTGCTGGGCCCTATGATAGTGATTTCTTTTTATATCGCATTCGGACTTTTATCGATACTGAATGGAGCGGTTTTTCTTTTTGATAAATCATTAAGAAATAAACCTGTATTAAAAATCGACAGGTTTTTGAAATATTTTTTGATAGCAATCATATTATTATTTTTTGCTTTTCTGCCACTTTCCTTTATCCTGGAACATTATAATGAACTTGATCTCTCCGAACCCCTGCCTATTTATAATTTCTGGGATGAGGCGTTTGGAAATATGGAGAAGGGTGCCAGATTATATGTGCAAGTGAGAGCGGCAAATGTGGGAATGTTTGTGGATACATATGAATACGGTGAAAAAGAAATAGAATATATTTATCATACAAATCCAAATTATACGGTTACAAATATGATTGAGGCTCTTGATAATAATATTGCAGTGTACTTTGTTGGTAACAATAGCATATTTAAGCCCATATTTGATACCAAACAAGTAGGAAGAACCTATTATTGGGCACGATACAATGAAATTTTAAGACTCTTTAAAGTCATTGAACTTAAAATTGATATCCCTGAAATTAGTTACTTTATTGATAGTCATGATATTGAATTTGGAGAAAAATTTACTGTTGAATATACGATTAAAAACAAAAATAAAGAAAGTATTAAGATTAGTTCGCTTGAACTGGAACTTCCGGACAATATCGAACTTATAGAAGTCAGTCTCAGCGGGTATATCAATCAGTATCCCGGCATCAGCGAAGGCATATATATGTGGGTAAGCGATTCATATATTATAGAAGGAGAGGGTGCAATAAATCTGATTCTAGAAATGAGAGGTTTGAGGCCCGGGGCATCTCTTATAAAATTCAGAGCGACAACCGGTGGTATTTATATCGACTCTGATGACATCGAAATGGAGATAAAAAAGTAATATTTTTTTCAACTATACAATTATTCAATTATAAACTTTATATATAAGAGTCCAAAATAAACACTCTAATGAAATCCCTAAGTAAAAAATCCAAAAAATTAATTTATATACCAATATTATTTATTTGTGTCACCGTTATTTTTTTATTTTTTCCAGGCTGCAATTTATTTAATAAAATAAAAGGTAATGATAAAGACGGTGCATTATCATCATTTTCAGGATCAAGAATAAAAATCACAGACTTGAATGGCGGTGACTTATATCCTGGCGAAAGTCTGGAAGTAAATATAAATATTGTAAACAGTGGAAGTGCGGAGGTAAAAAATATTAAAGTGAATCTCATTTTACCGGATTTATTTGTCTTGAATGAGGAAGAAACCGGATGGGCCATAGATGCTTTAGATGCAGGGGAAGAAATTTCTTTCGATACCAGTTTAAATTTAATAGATAATATAACCGAAGATACGGAGGTTTCATGCAAGCTGGAAATATCTTCGGATGAGGTGGATTCTTTTATAAGTCCCGATTATAGTATAAAGGTTTACGGCGCCAGACCGTTTGAAGGAAATTATGTCCCAATAATAGGATTGCATGCAATAGAGGATCATATAGGAGAGCCAATAGAACTGTATACCGAACAATTCGAAGAATTGTGCAGGATTTTAAAGGAAAACGGTTATGAGACCATAACTTTTACGGACCTTTTGAATTACATTGATTATGGAAAAGCCCTGCCTGAAAAACCAGTAATAATAACTTCCGATGACGGATACCAGGATGTTTACACAAATGGTTTCCCTATACTTAAAAAGTATGGATACAAGATGACCGTTTTTCTGGTAACGGGCGCAATTGGGAATTCTGATGCCGACAGGAAGACTAATAAATATTTTAACGAAAGAGCAAGTGTAATAAGAACAATACTTACCTGGCCCGAAATCATCGAGATGGATGAATACGGATGCGAATTTCTATCTCATACGGTAAATCATATTAGACTGGGCCAGTCTTCGGATGAGGAGTTTTTAAACGAATTGAGACAATCGAAAAAAGACATAGAATCTCACCTGGATAAAGAAGTTTTATTTTTTGCATGGCCATATGACAATAATTCTCCTTCGAAATGGCCCTTGATTCCGGTTGCAGGCTATAGGGGAGCCGTAAGGTATGGAAACGGTATAGAAGATATGAGGACGCTAAATCTTTATGACATAAAAAGAGTTGAGTTTAATAGCTATATTCCATCCAATCAATATGCAAGCTATTTGAACCTCAATAGGAATTTAACAATTGAATATTTGATTAATAATGATATCAAAGAAACTGGACAGGAATTTACTCTTGAATATATTATAAAAAACGTGGACAAGACGTATGTCAAAATAAACTCGCTTGAGCTCGAACTTCCGGATGATATCGAACTTGTAGAAGTCGATCCGGCTGGGTATATAGACAGATATCCCGGAATAAGTAATGGTACATATATGTGGGTTAGCGATTCGTATATTATCAAAGGTGACAATGAAATAAATCTTATTTTGAAGCTTAAAGGAACGAATCCCGGAAAATCTATCATACAATTCAGGGCTGCATATAATGGAAGTTACATTGATTGTGATGATATTGAGGTAGAGATAAAAAACAGATAGAACTATATTTTAAAACAAGTTTTTTGCTATAATATAAGGTTGTTTTAAAAATAGGGTATTTTTAAATGCAAAGTAAACAAATCGACAATAAATTTTTAAGATACATAAAGAACGGTAGGAAATGGCTATATCTGCTAGTTGTAATCATTCTAATAGTAGGGGCGTCTTCTTTTATCTATTATTATTTTAAAATTTATCCGCCAAATTTCAGTGATGTGAGTGTAAATTTTATATCCAGTGATTCAAGCGGATCTTTAAAGCCCGGTGACAGAATAACATATGCAATCAATTATAAAAATACAGGAAAAAAAACGGCAGAAGACTTTGAAATAGTATTTAAAATACCGGATGATACCTTTTTAATCTCCTCGGAAAATAATGTGATTTCCCAGAATACTGATGGGACGTTAACCATTGAAATCGGCAACGTGGAAGGAAATGAACAGGGAACCATAGATCTTGAGGTAGGAGTAAAGAGGCCCCTGGATAACGGTACTTTGATAAAATTCGATAGAGCGAAATTCACTTATAAAAACAGTGGAAAGATTTTAAATAACGATATCGAAGCGAATTTGATAAGTACGGTAGAAAGTAGTCCGGATTTTAGTAATTTTGAAATAGGCGCCATAGATGAAAACGGTGGAGTTCTGAGACAGGGCGATGTAATACAGTATAGACTGATAGTAAAAAATTCCGGAGGTATGAATGCTGCCAATGTGGAAATTAACAGTAATTTCTCGGAATTTACGGATATAATCGAAGATTCCATTACCGATTCGGGGCAATACGGAGTTAATAGTGTATCGTGGAATATCGATAATTTAGAAGTAAATAAACCTGAAATCTTATCATTCAGAGTCAGGATTAAAAATGACCTTACCGAAGATGTGGTCATTACAAACAATAGTACCCTGAGATATGGGTCCGATGTTATCGAAAAATCAGTGGAGGAAGAGATAAGACGTTTTTCCGATTTGACTACGTCTGAAGCATTTCTATATGATGAAAATGGAGGGTATCTCTGGGCAACCGAGATTATAAGTGTAAAGATCGTCTTAAAGAATACCGGTGATAAAACGGAAGAAAGTTATAGAGTCATTTGCCCCACGCCAGCCGGAGCGACCTATGTCAGCCAGTCCGGGACTCCCGAAGGGATAAGCTGGAGTGACGATATAAGGGGGCTTATATGGGATTTGAGTGAGTTAGGAGTAGGGGAGGAGAAAGAAATAAGTTTCAGGATAATAGTAAATGAAGACCTGGTTAATTCGGGCGGTGTAATTACTACCGCTTTTAAAATAGAAAGCAGTAACGGAGAAGTCACCCTTCCTTCAAAAAGTATGACTGTAAGGGGACGTGTCAATATGAATATTGTGGCAATGGGTGATTCCCTGATAGAAATGACTGGCTGGGTACAGATGTTTGACGATCTTCTGGAAGCCAATTATCCATACGCTGATTACAATACCATCGCAAGTGGAAAAGGTGGTGAAAAGGCCAGCGGCGGGAATGCAAGGTTTGACAGCACCGTTGCCATATATAATCCGCAAATAGTCATAGTAGCTTATGGAACCAATGATGCGGGACCTCGTGTTTCGGGATTCCAGGCTAATATGGAAAGCATCATAGTCAAAGCAAAGAATTTAGGTGCGAGAGTATTTATAAATCTTATTGGTCCTATTTTTAAACCCGAAAAAGAAAAATATATTGAATACAATAATATAATCCGGCAGATTGCAGCAAAGTATGGCGCGGTGGTAATAGATGTGCTGACTCCTCTTTCACAAAATCCGGGAGAATATCTTACTGATGGAATGCATTACAGTCAGGCGGGAGCTGTAGTTGTAGCGCATACCGTATTTAGTTATGTTTCTCAATATCTTGGTGATATTGGGCAGAGATTGTAATATTATAAAGAATATATTCTTATTAAAACATAAAGAATCGAGGTTGTTTTGAGACTTTTTTTAATTATTTTTTCATTTGTTAATACTGTTTTTTATGTTTTAGTTTACTCTTATTTCGACAACATTCTGGATGTTTTCGGAGTGACCGGTCTATCCTCTATTGCAACGAATTATATTAAACTAGCGGTACTTTTGATTGTAGGTTTTTGTATAGGCATGATGGTAATGCTCATATTGCGCTTAAAGATAAAGAAAAATCTTTTTAGTTTCAAAAACCTAATCATTGTCGGGATTTTTCCGTTTATATGCCTGATACTTTCGGAAGGTTCCATAACAAGTTTTTTCATAAATAAATTTTTCAATTCAAGTGAGAGATTAAGTGAACTGGCATTTTATCTTTTTTCAAGACAGACGATCTGGTCCCTATGGCTTGGATTTGCTATAGGCACATCTATACGTTTTAGCTTTTCAAAAAAGGAGTATAAACATTTGTCAATTGAAAAGCCGGAGCAGAAAGATTCTGAATCCAAACCGATTACTGTGTCTGATACAGAAAGTAAGGATCAGAATCATTCCCCGCAGAATTAGTCAGCCTTATGGGATTAGAACCATCGAGGCTAATAGTATATATTTCCTGCTGACCATCGATGGTGCATTCGAAAGCAATAAACGCATTATCCGGGGAAAAAACCGGGTGACCGCAGTTCGTTAGTGAACCGGAAACCATCTTTATGTTTCCTCCCCTTCCGTCCATTGTATATATTAAAGTTTTATTGCCTTCGTAACCCATAAAAGCGATCAGCTGGCCATCTATTGAAATAGCAGGAACCCTTTTCCTCATACTGATATCGGAAATGCGATTAACATTTTCTCCATTATAATCCATAACATATAAATCTTCGTTTCTACTGTTCCCGGATTCAAAAATGATTTTATCCTGGAAAGAATGACCAGCCGGGTGCCAGTCATAGATATCGGGGTTGAATGTCAGGCGTTTAAGGTTGCCTCCGTTACTGTTTATTCTGTATATTTCCCAGTCGCCATCCTGGTACACTTCAAAAAATATAAACCTTCCGTCAAAGGACCAGGTAGGATATCCGCTGCTCCATGGATTATTGGTAAGCTGTGTCTTATCGGTTCCGTCCCAGTTCATAACTATGATCTGCCATATGCCATTAATATCGGAAGTATAAGCGATCTTTTTTCCGTCGGGTGAAACGGCGGGATAGTTATCCTTTCCGGGATGGTCCGTAAGCTGAATGAGTTCGGAACCATCCAGATTCATACTGTATACATCCTCGCTGCCGTTTCTATCGGAAGTAAAAATTATTTTTTTAACGTCATATTCTATATCCGGACTTCTTGGCCCGGCCTGTAAAAAGTCATCTTTACTTATTGCCCAACCGCTTATCCGTATGGACTGATCATTTAGATTAACCTCTTCTACCGAAAATATTACTTCCGGTTCTTTCTCTTCGCCTTCCATCTTGATATTTCTTAAACCCAGATAATAAGCTCCGGAATTGGAGAAAGAATAAATATATAGAGTATTTTCGCTGCCTGCTTCCAGTTCACTTGCATCAAAGTCAAGAGAATAACCTGAGTTTATATAATTTGCATTTCCAAGCGCATTGGCCACATCCTGTCTCTCTGTTCCGTAATCTGCCTCTCCCAGAAATTTGCCGAAATCCTTTGGACCGTTTAAATAAATCTCTACTCTGTCGATTCCTGTATTGTTTTGGGATCCGGTATCTACTGACCAGCCTGAAATTCTTACATTTGATTTGTTAGCTTCGGTGATTACTTCATTTTCTTTGGGACTGTCCAGGGATAATTTGATATTAGCATCAAGGTTTTCTTCTCCATCGATTTTTATTTTTTCTCTGGTATAGTTCCATCCGTATTTTGGAATCAGTGCATATATATAAAGATAATGAGTAGAACCCGGAACAAATGCATAATTCTCATTATCGATTGCCAGACTATAACCAGTTTCCGAAAGATTTTCCCCATAAACCATACGAGCTTGCTCGGAGGTCAAGCCATATTCTGCTTCCCCCAAAAGAATTCCGGTTTTTCTGTTTCCATCAAGGTAAACTTCTATAACGGCAATTTTATCCGGCTCAGCTTCCACCTCCGGTTCTTCTTCTGTTGTCGTTTCAGGCTCCTGTTCTTCCCCGACAGTTGTATCAGGTGGTTCCGGTTCGGTTGTTTCCCCGGCGGGAGATGCTTTACCCTGGAAATATCTAATTAATACATATCCAAAAACGCTTACGGCTATTACGGACAAAATTATAATGATTATTACTACCGTTCTCATGCTATTTGACTTTTAATTATCTTTGGTATTTTTCTTTAAAAATATAATTTTTTATATGCTATTTTTATTTATATAGTTTATTTGACCCTGCTCATATATTTAGAATTTTATAGTATAACAGAATACAGGGTTAATTGAAATTAATATCCTTTTAAGTTAACATCTGGTTATTGCAATAACTATTAAGGTCATAACATAATGCTAAATAAAAAAAAGAAATTATTTCTTGTAGCTTTTAGCTTCGTAAATATACTTTTATATTACACCGCCTTTGCCTATTTTGATAATATCACAGATGCTCTTGCCGTTTATAATCTGCCCGCCGGTTTTTTAAGTTTCTTAAGGCTTTTTATTGTTTTTATTTTTGGATTTATGATCGGGTTTTTAATTTCTATAAGCATGAAAGCTGTGGCGGGTACAAATTATTTTGATATCAAAGTATTTTTAATAGCAGGATGTATCCCTGCTCTTGCACTCATACTTTACAGCACCGGTGCGGTTAATCTGATGGTAACCAGGTTTTTTAATTCAAATCTATCGATTTCGGAACTTGTTTTTTATTTTTTTTCCAGAGATACGATATGGGCCATCTGGCTTGGAATTTCGGCAGGAGCATCAGTAAGGCTAACGTTTATGTCTCAGTCTAAAAAGAGGTTCAAACATCAAATCATTGATTGAAATGGACATTCTTTACTATCGGTAAAGAAAACTGGCATCTTTGTTGATATTGGATGAACTTGTTAAATTGAACCTTATACCGCTTGTAAGATCTATCAAAACCAGGTTTTCAGTTGATCCTTTTCTTTCCTCATAAACAATATATTTTCCATCAGGTGAAAATGAGGGATGGCCATCCCAATCAGGATTATCCGTAAGCCTGGTTTCGTTCTGTCCGTTATAGTCCATGATCCAGATATCGCTGTTATCACCGGAATATCTCATATATGTTATTTTATTTCCGTCAGAAGATACATCCGGAACTCTTCTTCTTGGACCGTCTCTGGTTATATTATTGACTCCTGAACCATTACTGTTCATCACATAAATGTTTTCGTGTCCGGTTGCTCCCGATTCAAAAATAATCTTATATTCGTATGGATGTCCGTTGGGGTGCCAATCATGTGAACTTGAATTAAATGTAAGTCTTTTCTGTTCGGATCCGTTGCTTCTGATCCTGAATAATTCCCAGTCTCCGTCTATATAACCTTCAAAATATATGTACTCACGATCATGGGACCAGCTGGGGTATGCGCTTCTAAAATTATTGAATGTGATCTGTCTTTTATTATTGCCATCCCAATCCATTATCATTATCTGCCATATACCTCCTATATCCGATGTATATGCAATTTTTTCTCCGTCAGGCGACACTTCCGGATACAGATCATTTCCCGAATAATCTGTCAACCTGGTAAGTCCCGTCCCATCGATATTTATGCTGTATATGTTATCATTGCCGTCCCTGTTAGTGTTGTATACTACTTTTTTGACCGGGTACTGATTGGTATTTCCCATAGCTTCCATCTCGCTTTTTCGTTTTTCTTCCAGATACTCATCCAGGATATTTTTATCGATGGCCCAGCCTGTTATTTCCAGCTCTCCGCTCTCTCCGAGCTTTTGTATATCGATTTGAGCATTGATTATCGCTTTTTCTTCTTTTATTCCGGATAAATATACTTCTCTTTTTTCATAATTGAAGCTGTTATCTTCGGAACTTACAGCATATACGAAGATCGTATGAGTGGAACCCGGTTCGAGGTAAATAAGTTCATCAAACTGATAACCGCTGGGGAGATAATTTTGATTTCCAAAAAAATTTGCCACATCGGACCTTGTCATTCCGTATTGTGTGCTGCCTAAAAGTTTTCCATACCCTCTGGGTCCGTTGAGATAAATCTCTATGGTTTTTATACCGGGATTATCGCCATTTCTCAGATCCACTGCCCATCCTTCGATAGATTGGAGTATGCTTGTAATGACTTTTTCTTCCGGCTTGTCTATAAAAATATTTATTTCTTTTTCAGTGAAATCTTCTCCCGGCAGATTTATTTCTATTCTTGTGTAATCCCATTCCGACTGGCTTCCGTAAAAATAAATATAAACATAATGAGTGGAACCAGGCAGGAGATTTAAATCTTCGTTGTTTTCCCGGATGAATTCAAAG
This sequence comes from Candidatus Humimicrobiaceae bacterium, assembly GCA_036514895.1. Taxonomy (GTDB): domain Bacteria; phylum Actinomycetota; class Humimicrobiia; order Humimicrobiales; family Humimicrobiaceae; genus Hydromicrobium. The sequence goes on along the minus strand of DATBWH010000027.1, from coordinate 17,152 downwards.
CCGGTATTTTTGAAGTCTTCTCCATAAAGCTGTGAGGTGTGCGCAGATTCGAGATCACATATTGTTTTGCCCAGATATATTCCATTTTCTCTGTCTCCATCCAGGTAGAATTCAATAGTTTCATTTTCTAACTCTTCCCCGGATTGTTCTTCCGGTTCCTCTTCAGTGTTACCACTTTCTGTGCCCTGTGTCCCAACTCCGTCAGGTTCTTCTTCATTTTGCCGGGTAAGTATATCGGATGAATCACTATCATCAGTGGTTCCGGTTGTATAGCTGTTGTCTGCTTCGGTCCCGCCTTCGCTGCCGGTTGTATCGGTACTGCCAAAGAGATCATCGATATCAAATTTTTGCATATCAATTATTTTTTCTACTCTGGACTCAGGGGAGATTGTTTCGTTATCTTTGTTGCTTTCTGTGGTCTCAGAATCACCGGCTTCCTGACCGGAAAAGCTTTTATTTCTACTGATTAAGACGACACCGAAGAGGGTTGTTATCAATAAAAAAATGATCAGTAGTATTATCAGTATGACTTTCATAAAAAATTAAATCTGCCTTTTAATTCTTTATCATTTTTTATGGTAGTATAAATTTTTTATTAGTACAATTATAATTAGAGAAATATTTTAAAAATATAAAGACCACCGGAAAAAATAATAAGTTACAATTTTTATTATAAAGGTAAAACCGTTAAAATAAAGAGGATATGAGTAAAATATTTATACTTGGCATGAGCCCGCTTCCCTTCGAAAATGACAAAAAGGTGTACGGGACGGGCATCAGGACCTGGCAGTTTATTTTGCCGCTTCTCGAGAAGGGACATGAAGTATGTGTCTGCAGCTATGCTATCCCATCTGCATATCCGGATGATTTTGGATCCATGTTCCAAAAAGGCTTTATTTACAGTGGGAATTCACAAGAGAGGCATATTTTCGAATACAATATACTTAAGAAAGATGATTTTGAAAATATTGGGTTAATTTCCGGGATTCTTACCAGATTCGAGCCAGACTGTATAGTTGGCTGTACTTTCTATCCTTCTTTTGTAGCATCAAAACTGCTTGGTTCTTTGAAAACAAAAGATATTCCATTCTGGGCAGATTTATTTGGTCATGTAATGGCTGAGGCACAGGCTCGTGCTTATATCGATGAAGATGACACCTGTCTGTTTCATTACTGGAACAGTGAATATAATATTATTTCCAGTGCAGATATTTTCTCATGCGTGTCTTCAAGGCAGGAGTATGCTCTGATAGGCGAACTGGGAGCAATAGGAAGGCTTAATAAATATACATCCGGTTACAATTTTACCGGCGTAATTCCCTGCGGTCTTCCTCCGGTTGAATACAAACATGAAAAAACTGTTTTTAGAGAAAAAGATAATATAGGAAAAGAAGATTTTGTGGTGCTGTGGACCGGGGGGTATAATACCTGGACCGATGTCGATACTCTATTTAAGGGGCTTACAGAGGCAATGAAAAAGAATCCAAAAATCAAATTCGTATCTACGGGGGGAGAGATACCTGAACAGGATTTAAAAACTTACCCTCGTTTTCTGTCGATGATAGACAGCAGTCCTTATAAGGACAGGTTTTTAATGAAAGGCTGGATACCCGGAGAGGACCTGTCAGATTACTATCTCGAGGCAAATGTGGGGATAAACATCGATAAAGACATCTATGAAGTCAGATTGGGCAGCAAGAATCGTATTCTGGATTGGTTCAGGGCAGGTCTATGTGTGCTGTCCTCAAATGTCTGCGAATTGACCGATATAATCGAGAAGGAAAAGCTCGGATATACCTTCAAAGCTTATGACTATGAGGATCTAAGCAGGAAACTTATTTATCTTGCGGATAATGTCGAAGAAGCTAGTGGGACCGCAATTGCCGGAAAGAAATATGCGATGGCGAATTTTAATTTCGAAAGGACTACTGAAAAATTGCAAAAGTGGGCAGTAAATCCAGCTTTTTCTCCCGATAGCGGTAAAGAAAAAAAATTATTTTTCGACAGAGAAGAGGCCATAAAGAATCTGGAACGGATAACCACAGATCAGAAGAAGATGATAGAAGAAAGAGATAAGAGGATATCCGAGCTGGAAGGCATAGTCAAAAAGGGCCTTATTTACAGGATCTACAATTATTTTAGAATCGCGCGAAGAAAACTATCGGGGAATCGGTAAGGACCTGACCGGTTTTTCTTATAGTAATATTCGGGTTTGTATCATAACCATATGAGTATTAAAAGCTTAATCGTAATCGTCACTTATAACAGCCGGAATTTTATTGAAGGTTGTCTTCGCTCGATAGCGGGACAAAATTATAAGGACTGGTTCTTGATAGTAATCGATAATTCTTCAGCAGACAATACAATTATAAAAATAAGGGAGTTCAGAAATATTTCTACGGAGATTACCAGTAGTAATTTCAAATTTATCGCCCTTAAGAAAAATATAGGATTCTCAGGTGCGGTAAATCAAGCAGTTTTTAATTATATCAAGAAAATAAAAAACCCTGATGAACAGCCGGAATTTTTGATTCTATTGAATCCGGATATATATTTAAAACGGGACGCGTTAAAGAAAATAATCTCGACATTTAAACTCACTGAAAGAGAAAGTATGCCCTCAAATAAAATAGGAGTTGCAGGGGGACTGATCCTTGATTATAAAAAAGATATAGTGCAGCATTCCGGCGGAAAAATCAAAGATAACTTTATTACTTATCATATGGATTCTGGAAAGAGTTATTCCAATTTGAAAAGGGAGTTGAAATTGGAAAAAGATGCAGGCATTATAGTCAGCCGGATAAATAATGTAAAAGATGCAGATTATATTACCGGAGCTTTTTTTACAACGGAATTCGGATTATTCAGGAGCATGGGTGGTTTCGACGCAGGATATAGGCCAGCTTATTTTGAAGAGCTTGATTATTGTCTGAAGGTCAGAAGGACCGGAAGGCGCATAGCGGTTAATTTGGATTCCATTGCGAGACACTTCGAAGGTGCATCGATTGGGAAATTCAGCAAGAGATTTTACCGTTATTACCATAAAAACAGGATCAGGTGTGCCGTGATAAATACAGGGTTTTTGGATTTTTTTAGAAAATTTTTAAGAGAGGAAATACGATGGTTGAGATCCAGAGCCGCTGGTGATCAGATTTTACCGATTTTTTATGCTTATTTTATAAATTTCGTGTTTCTGCCTTATAATTTGACAATTAAATTAAAAAATCATTTAATCTTGAATAGATTAGAGTTAAAATGATTGCATCTTAAAATTAGTTAACATATCTTAGAACTTTAAGAATTTATAAAGGTTTTTCTAAATAATTTTTTGGATATGGGAGAAATAATGCAAAACGAACCAATCAAAAAGAGCCAATCCAGGATCTGTATAATAAGCTATGACATTATTGGTAAAAATATGGCCGGACCCGGTATAAGGTTTTATGAATTTGCCAGGATTTTATCGAATTATGTTGATGTCACTTTACTTACTCCCAACAAGGTGGATATTGATACCGAAGGCTTTAAAACAAAGCAATATAAAATGAATAATTATAAAAGTCTTCAAAAGAGTATCGAGAACTCAGATATAATCTTGATCCAGGGTCATATCCTTTACTATTTTCCATTCCTAAAAAATTATAAAGGCAGGATCATTGTCGATCTTTACAATCCTTTCAATTTGGAAAGTCTGGAGATGTTTAAAGACAGGGATATTGCTGAAAGAATAAGGATCGATGGAAATAATTTAAATATATTGAAACTCCAGCTTACTATTGGTGATTACTTTATCTGTGCCAGCGAAAAGCAAAGAGACTACTGGATAGGAATGCTTACCGCTGTGGGAAGAATAAATCCATACAGTTATGATTCCGATAATACATTAAGGACCCTCATAGATATTGTGCCTTCCGGCATACCTTCGAATCCTCCGCTCAGGTCAAATCTATCCATTAGAGATGTAATGCCTAATATCAAACAAGAAGACAGGATTATTTTATGGGGAGGAGGAATATGGAACTGGCTTGACCCGGTTACTGCTATAAAAGCATTATGGGAAATCACCAGGGGCAGGAAAGATATCAAATTAGTATTTATGGGAATAAAGCATCCGGATTCCAAACTTCCGGAGATGAGAAAATGCATAGAAGCAATAAAACTGGCAAGAGAACTGGATCTATATGATCAAGATGTTTTCTTTAACGAATGGGCACCCTATGATCTCAGACAGACTTTCCTCCTTGATTCGGATGCGGGACTATCTATTCATCATGAGAGAATTGAAACGGAGTTCTCTTACAGGACAAGAGTTATGGATTATATCTGGGCAAGACTTCCGATTATAACCACCGAAGGGGATTCAATAGCTAAAATGGTAAAAATCGAAAATATAGGCGAAGTTGTGAAATACGAGAATACCCATCAACTTGCAAGAGTCATGGAAAGCATACTTGTCAATAAGAGTTTAAGGGAAATCTACAGAAAGAATTTAAATAAAATCGCTCCGAGATTTTATTGGGAAAATGTGACCAGACCGCTTGTTAAATATTGTGCTGACCCATATTATGCCTTTGATAAAAGAAAGATTATCGAACTCATAGATCTACAGAACAGCAAGATCTCAAAGATCATAAAGAAAAACTTCGAGGGTTGTGCAAATGTTTTAAAAATAACCTCCAATAAATACAGGGATGAAGAGATCATAAACAAAAACGATGTGGGCAGGATATTCGATCTGGAAGTTGATGAAGATTTTGTGACTGGTGAAGATGAAGATAGCCTATTGGATGAAGTCGGAGCTTTAAAATCCAAAATAATCCAGAGGACCAAGTTTGACGGGATTATTGTAAATAACGCTTTTTCTAAAATCAGTCCAAAATTTTTCTATGATCTTACCAATGTGATGGCATCAAAGTTAAAAAAAGAGGGGTTTCTATTTTTCTCTATTCCTGAAAAAAGAGGACTCTACAAGCTGTTAGGTGAGGGAAAGAAGGTGGACAGAACCAGCATGAGAATCGATGATTTTACAATTGAATTTATATTGAAAAATGCTGGATTCGAAATCATAGATAAAGGTGTATGGAATAAAATCGAGTTCGAACAGTCTGAAAGTGTAGAAAGCGAAATTGGAGAAATATATGGCAAGAATGAATTATTCGAGCTTTTCGAGATAAAATTAGATAAAGACAGTTTTAAAGATTTGAAACTTTTAAGCCGGTTTGATATTTTGGAATCGGAAAAGCTGGCTGAAGACAAAACCATCAAGGGTAAATTAAGGAAGTATATGTATTTTCTTACAAGTATGTATTTTGAAAACCTGAGAAAGAGTTATAACGAGTCAATAAAAGCAATAAATAATAATATACAGGTCCAAATAAGTAACGAGATCAATGAGCTGAATCGCAAAAACAGGGAGAGAATGCTGCTGATCTATTTTAGTATATTCAGGACCCTTTATACTGAAATAAAAAGCCTTGGTTATGATATCAGTAGTTTGAGAGAGATTTTAGGTGATTTTAAACCTAAAACCAAATCGGGACTGAATATAGACATCGATCAAAAGCTGGAAGTATTGCTTAGGGATTTTGAAAATATCGATAAAGTGATGGGTCTTACTGTATCTAATAAATATTATCTGGGAAAGAAATCATAGTTTTTAAATTACAGATCTTTTGTAAGTGTCGCAAGATTATGGTTAAGGAGAGAAACAAAATGAGTTTAACAAGTTCCATTTTGCTTATTTTGTTAAGTATTTCCATAGCGGTTGGGGGGCAATTATTATTAAAGGTCGGTATAAACCGGATTGGTATAGTGAATTTCGGAAGTCTCGATGCCTTTAAGCAGTTTTTTTTGGGAGTAATAAAAAGTCCCCTGGTAATGACCGGTTTATTTTTATATGTTATTTCGGCTGCGATCTGGATGATAGCAATATCTGTTGTCGATCTTAGTTTTGCCTACCCATTTCTTGGTTTTACTTATGTAATGGTCCTTGTCCTTTCAAAATTTATATTAAAAGAGGATGTCAATCCTATAAGATGGATAGGTACCATTATAATAACCATAGGGGTGATTGTACTTTCAAGAGGGTGATATTTCAGTTTAAGGTAAGGTGAGATTTTTAATTGGCGCAAGATGATGATCCCTTGATATCAATTATCACTGTAAATTTCAATGGCAAGGTATTTTTGAAAAATCTTTTTGACTCGATACTCAGAGTTGACTACCCATCTGAAAAAATCCAGTTAATAATGGTCGATAATGCTTCTACCGATGGCTCGGTAGAATTCGTGAGAAAAGAATTTCCGCAGGTAAAAATAATCGCTCTTGATAAAAATAAAGGGTACTCAGGCGGAAATAATGAAGGATTTAAACGTTCAAAGGGTAAATATATAGTTCTGATAAATAATGACTGTGTGGTCGAAAAAGACTGGCTGCGTGAGTTGCTTTCCATTTTCGGGCAATCTACCGGGGATTCCGTAATAGGTGCTGTGGGTTCCAAAGTGGTTTTTTACTACCCGTATTTACCCCTTCAGTTACTGGCCGGCAGTAAGAATCAAAAAGAAATAAGAGATAGAAATGAAGTCAGGAGACTGGGTATCAAGATATCTGACCTGAAAGTCAGCAGTGCAGGGAAAAAGAACTGCTGTAATAATACTGTAAATGAAAACATAAAGTATCCGGATGGTTTTTACCCTGCGCAGTCCGATGATAATGGAAATGTTTATCGCTGGTCGAAGGGTAATGCAATTCTGGCGATTCCTATAGAGGATCTTACGAAAAGTATAGTTTTACAGTTCACGGCATCATCATATATTTCACCAAATGATTTACGGATAGTAATAGGCGAAGAGATCCTGGAAGATATCAGATTATCCGGCAAACCCAGAGCGGTTAAGATAAAGATTCCAAAAAGATTTTTCATCTACAGAAGAGATATTATCAATAGCTGCGGGATCAAGATAAACAAATCTTTTTACAGCCGGGACAGAGGTTTTGAAAGCTTTGATGAGGGTCAATATAACCGGGTAGAGGAAATCTTCGGGCTTTCCGGAAGCAGTGTCATGATGGATAGGAGAATGCTGGAAGATATAGGCTTTTTTGATGAAAGATTCTTCACCTATTATGAGGATATCGACCTATTCTGGAGATCAAGACTGGCAGGCTGGAAAAATTTCTTTACCCCCAAATCCGTAGTAAGACATTTTCACTGCGGTACAAGCAAAGAATGGTCTTATGATTTTACTTATTATGTACTTAGAAACAGGCTGCTTATGATTTTTAAGTGCGGCTGGTCTCTTTTATTTATCAGGAGTTACCTGGCATTTGTTTTTACAGGTATGACCAGTATTTTATATTATCTGGTTGATTTACTTAAGGGCGTAAGACAGAGAAGAATCGATATTCCCATAAGGATCAGAATTATTTTTGAACTTTTTTATATGCTGCCCCGGTATTTAATAAAAAGAATAAAAATAAGGACCGGCAGTAAGGTGCAGGATAGAATTATCAAAAGCTGGATGAGAAGTTTTTAGCAGGGTATGGTATGAAGAGAATTGCCATTTATGATAGGTATTTATCAACGGCCGGGGGCGGAGAGCGATACAGCTGCAAGATTGCAGAGATCTTATCCGGACAAGAAGACTATGATGTAGATTTGATAACGGATATATTTGTCGATCTTGAAGAAGTTTCCAAAAGACTCAACCTTGATCTCACCAGGGTAAATTTAAAGATATTTCCTTTTGTATCGGAAGACTATGCAGCAAGAATCACACGAAAATATGACCTTTTTGTAAATGCCACCTATTTAAGTTCCCTTCCCGCGTATGGTCATAAAAATATATATTTATGTTATTTTCCCACTCCTTTCGATGTCGATTTCACGCTTTTTCATAAGTTTCTACTGGTCTTCTTCAGACAGCCGGCTAAATGGCTATTCAGGTTTGCAGACAGGCTAGAGGAAGGTTTTGATGAAATAGAAGTGGAAGAGGGCCTGTATGATCCCAAAAGATTTCTGCTTAGAAGAGGCAGCTGGAGCAGTGGGAAGGTGATACTTTCTATAAAAAAACACACTAAATATTTGAGGCTTGGTTTTAAAAATCCGGCAGCAAGTGGTGTCGATTTGATGAATGTAAAGATCGGAATATTTGAGGGAGAAACGGAAAACGAGAAACCTCTGTACGATGAAGCTGCCAATTTAAAGAAAGGGATCAAGAAAACCATAGAGATCCCTGTTGATTTTACGGTGCAGTCCTTCCGGGTTTTAATATCATCCGATACATTTGTTCCAATAGAGGCTGATAGTAGTTCAAAAGATTCAAGGAAACTTGGTGTAGTTGTTTACAATCAGGGAAAAATAAACTTTTTTAAAAAAGCTATCTTAAAGATCCTGGGATATATTCCTTTATTTCTTATAACTTATCCGAGAGATCTGACATTTCTGGAAACTTACGACAAGGTGGTCACGATCTCTGAATATTCCAGGAAGTGGATAAAAAAATTGTGGGGTAAAGAAAGTACTGTTTTATTTCCACCTGTCGATATAGACAGTTTCAGGACAGGAAATAAGGAAAAAATCATTTTAAGTGTAGGCAGGTTTTTCCCGGAACATCATAACAAGAAACAACTGGAACTGGTAGGAGTATTCAGGGAACTATATGACAGGTACCCTGTCGAAATGAAGGATTATGCTTTGTATCTTGCAGGCGGTGTTGGAAGCAGAGCCGATCACCTGGAGTATGTGGAAAAAGTAAAAGCCGCAGGTAAAAATTATCCGATAAAAGTGATTACGAATATGAGATGGGAAGATCTAGTGAGGATTTTTGCCAGGTCACTTATTTTCTGGCATGCTTCAGGATTGGGCGAAGATGAAAAAGTTCACCCTGAGAAATTCGAACATTTCGGAATAACCACAGTAGAAGCAATGGCAGCCGGATGCATTCCCGTGGTCATAAATAAAGGAGGACAGAAGGAAATCATAAGAAACGGATATGATGGGTTCCTTTTTGACAGCCTGGAAGAACTTGAAGATATTACCATAAAAATAATAACCGGAAAAATAAATATAGATGTAATCAGAAAAAACGCTGTTGAAAGCTGCAGAAGATTTTCCAGCAGCAATTTTAAAAGGGATTTGATTTCTATAGTCAATGAAATTATAAAAGACAGGTAGTTTTGGGGGAAAAGGGTTGGATATCAGCATCATAATCGTAAATTACAATAGTCTCGATTTCATCAAGAAGTGCATCGGCAGCATAAGGGAACATATCGGAAAAAACAGTATGACCCGTGAAATAGTCGTGGTTGACAATGATTCAAACGATGGCAGTGTGGAATATTTAAAAGACGAGACCATTGGAAATGAAGATTTTAATTTGATTATAAACGAGAGCAATCTTGGTTTTTCAAAGGCATCCAATATTGGAGCATCCAGAGCCAGAGGGCAGTATCTGTTATTTTTAAATCCTGACACCAGATTTATAAAGGGCAGCCTGGCGGATCTAGTTGGTTTTTATGATAGAAAAGAAAAAATCGGGAAGGTTGGAATCGTCGGAGCAAAAGTCTTAAACCCTGATGGTGCTCTGCAATTAAGCACCAGGTCATTCCCAACGCTTGCCAGGCAGTTTTATGAAAGTTATTTCTTATACAGAATATTCAAAGGGAACCGTATTTTTGGTTCTTACTTCATGACCTGGTGGAATCACGGCAGTGAGATGAAAGTTGATTGGCTTTCCGGTTCATTTATGTTTATAAAAAAAGATAATTTCATCAAAGCAGGTATGTTTGATGAGGATTATTTTATGTATAGCGAAGACACCGATATATGCTTGAGGCTGCACAGAAAGGATTTCAGTAACTATTATTATCCTGATTTTTTAATAGAACATTCTGACAGCGGTATTGCCTCAAAGGCTATGGCTATAAGGGAAGCCGGGATATGGAAGAGCAGAAGATTATATTTTAAAAAAAACTACTCTGCATTCCATGCAAGGTGTATGAGTTTTATTTATTTGGCCGGCATCATCAACAGAATACTCTTATTTGCGGTTCTGGCAGTGTTTAAACCACACAGCAGGAGCAAATTAAGATTAAAGGCTTATTTTAAGGTTCTTGGATTATATTTTGGAGATTCGAAAATATGATTATGGGTAATAAAAGGAAAATTCTTTCAGAAGTAAGCTTCATAACCACGGTTTACAATGAGGAAAAAAACATCATCGAATTTCTTAAGAGCTTGATCAATCAGACGGCCCTACCCGGTGAAATAATCATAGTTGATGGGGGATCGAAGGATCATACATTTGATAGTACATTAAGTTTTTTTAAAGAAGAATTATCCCGGGAAAGAAGTGATTTTAACATTGTATTATCGGACGATGCTGCTAAAAAGAAGATAAGAAGCAATAATAAGAATAACAAATCCGTCATTAGTGTAAACATAATCAAAAAAAGCGGAGCAAACATTTCACAGGGAAGAAACATAGCGATAAAAAGTGCAGCGGGCAGGATTATTTGTGTGAGTGATGCCGGGTGTGTCATGGATAAAAATTGGCTGGAAAAAATCACGGAGTCTTATATCGATACTTCCTGTAATATCGTCGGAGGTCTGAGCCTGCCGCTTTGCAGAAGTTTTCTGCAAAAATGTCTTGCTGTCTGTATTATGCCGCTTGAGGAAGAAATAAATAGAGAAAAATATATGCCCTCATCCAGGAATATAAGTTTTAAGAAGAAAATATGGGTCGATGCAGGCGGTTATCCGGAAGATATGGATTATGGAGAGGATATGAAATTTGATTTTAATATAAAAGCCGCAGGCTATACTATAAGATTCAATTCCGATGCGATGGTTTACTGGAAAATGAGGGAAAATCCTGTCCAAATATCGAAACAATTCTTTAGATATGCAAAAGGCGATGCCCGGGGCGGCATGTATTTGCACCGTCACCTGATAAGGTTTTTTTCTTTTATGGTGTTACTGGCAATTTTGGTTTGTTCGTTTTTTTTAAGCAATTGGATTTTGCTTATGCTGATTCCTCTTTTTATAGCTTATATCTACAAGCCTTACAGCAGATTGATAAAAGCATGGAGGGGTAAAACCAATTATCATTTCAATGCAAGTGAAAAAGTTTGGTCCGTTTCTACTTTTATCATACCTCTTCTTCTTCAAATTGATTTTTCAAAAATGTGCGGTTATATTTATGGTCTCCTGAAAAAATAAATCCTCTAAAGTTATTATAATTTAACAATATAAATTTTAATCATTTATTTATAAGTATTTTTAAAGAGTATTTGAGTATTTTTAAATTTGTTTTATAATATAACCTAAAATATAAAATTTAATCATTTTATTATAGATATTTTTAATTAAATATGAGATAATAATAAAAAATAATTATTTAATATATTTTAAAAGACTAATAAAAGTTAAATAATATTCTGATAAATTAGATATTTAAGGAGTGAAAAATGGCTTACGAAGATGATGTAAAAAGGATCGATACAAATGAATTGAGGGTCAATCTCACCAAGTATTTGACTGAGAATTTAGGGGATACTATATTTATAACCAGATATAACAGACTGGTAGCAGAACTCAGGGTTTACACAGAAGAAACAAGGAGAAAGACCGAACTAAGGATTGCAAAGAAAATGCTGGAAGCAGCCGAAAGAGAAAAGAACCAGAAAAAGTAGCAAATTAACCCGAATATTTATCGATAAACCGATAAAATAGCATATGCTTTCTTCAATTAGATTACTTGAATGAAAGTATGTGCTATTTTATTTATTTTATATAATCTCATCACAAAAAACCTATATATATTCATGATTATCTTACGGATTTGAATATAAAATTGGATCAAGCGGTAAATTGTTAATCCATGGAAGTAATTCCGTTTATAGAGTTCAAATGAATCGGTTTTGTACGATTTCTTATATAAAATATTGAAAGAGTATCGTCATCATAACTTGTCACATAAGCATAATTCCCATTTACATATACTCCGCTGGCACCATCAAGATAATTGGGACTCCCACTGCCTATCATCGATCCTACATGAACCGGACTCTCCGGATTCCTTATATTAAATATAGAAAGAGCGTCATCATGATAGGCTGTGATGTAGGCAAAGTTTCCACTCACAAATATTCCGGTTGCTCCATTAAGATAATTAGGTGTTCCACGTCCGGATATCGATCCTTTAAGTACCGGATTTACAAAATCGGCTATATCGAATAGAAAAAGAGCATCATCATGATAACCGGTGACATAAGCGTAGTTTCCATCTACATATGTGGAATAGGAACCCCTTAAATAATTTGGGGGCAGTTCTGCGCTGATTGAACTGATGTGTACAGGATCAGTAGGATCGCTTATATCGAATATTGAAAGGGCATTATTGCTAAAGGTTGAGATATAAGCATATTTGCCGTCAACATATAATCTCTGACCGCTTCCAAGATATTCCAGAGATTCGATTTCATTGCTGGAACTTATAAGCTGTGGTTCTGTGGGATCGGTTATATCAAATACAGCAATATCATCGGTTATAAGGTTTGTGACATAAACAAGATTTCCATCTACATTTAAATTATAGGTCCCGCTGAGGGAATCAGGAGTTCCGGTCCCTTCTACCGTACTGATATGTGATGGATTCGTGTAATCACTTATATCGAATATGGAAAGGGTATTATCATTAAAACTGGCAACATAAGCATATTTATCATATGTATAAATGCTTTGAGAATAATTAAAGTAATTAGGATGGAATCCCTTGCCGCTTATTGATTCCCTGTGCAGAAGGAGAATATTTTCAGGAGAGAAGTAACAGGCAGGCAGGGCAAGACTTATGAGTAAAATAAGGGTAATAAGTATTAAAAAAATTTTTAATTTCAAGTTTTTCCCCTTCACTTTTTTGGATGGCTTTTATTTTATTCCGGATAAAATAAAATACGTCACCTATACTATAATTTATTTAGCAAGAAATCAAACCTGAGAAATACCAGTTGCTGTGAAACAGATAGATTTGCATTAAAGAGAAAAAATATGCTAATATATATAAAATCTTTTAGAATAATACTGTGTATTACTTGTCAAATCTATGAGTTTTAACAAAGAAAAGTGTAATTATACAAAAAAGCAGATCAGTATGTTCGTATGGCTGAAAGATAATTCCTGCTGGCGAAGCTTATAACAGCCTGGCCAATGGGAATTTTTATTTCGTTTAAATTCTTTTTTTATTCAATTTCTTATTAACCAATATCAATAAATAAAAATTCAAAAGAGTATTTCCATTGAAGGTTCAGGTAATGAAAAGAGGATCCTTTATGGAAGTACTTTTTTTATTCTATTTGAAAAGATAGAGGGAATTATTAAATATTATTGAGCCGGATATCGATCCGGTGGCGCAGGAAGGTTGTAAATATGTTTTATCCGTCCAGGAAAGATTATATAGCAAAAGCAGAAAAATATAATTTGATACCTGTATATAAAGAATATATCGTCGACACGGAAACCCCTACTTCTATATTCATGAAGACTGTTGGTCCGGAGAAAAGAGGGTTTTTATTGGAAAGTGTAGAAGGATTGAAAAATTTATCCAGATATTCTTTTATTGGGATCGGCTGCAGGAACTTGATAAAATTCGATGAAGAAATCTTTTCTCTGGATGACGGAAACGGAGAGGTATATGAGATAAAAACAAGAAATCCTCTTCTGGAACTGGAAAAAGTCATGAATAAATTCAGGCTCTATAAAGATCCGGAACTCGACCATTTTGTAGGCGGTGCTGTTGGTTATCTGGGTTATGATCTTGTAAATTATTTCGATGGGGTTCCTCTTCCGGGCAGTAAATTGCCGGTACCTGAAATAATGCTCTACCTTACGGACCTGGTTGTAGTTTTCGACCATTTACTTAATCGAATAAAAATAATTTCCACGGTAAAAATAAATAACAAAATCACTGCCGGGAAAGCTTATGATAAATCAGTTGAAAATATCGAAAATTTAGAGAAGATAATCAGCCAGAAGAATGGAAACAATTTTAGCAGTAGTTTTGGGTCTGCAGCTATTGGTAATTATTCCGGAGATTTGATTTTGAATTCCAATTTTAAAAAGGAGAGATTTCTTGAAGCCGTAGAAAGGGCAAAGAAATATATTACCGAAGGAGATGCATTTCAGATAGTGCTGTCCCAGAGGTTTTACACAGATAAATTTTCGGATCCTTTTAGCATTTACCGCGGAATAAGGACCATAAACCCGTCTCCATATATGTATTATTTTAATTTCGATACGTTTAAAATTATTGGCGCCTCCCCTGAACCTCTTGTTAAAATCAACGGCAGAAGAATTTTGACCTACCCTATTGCCGGAACAAGAAAAAGGGGGCAGAGTTTGAAAGAGGACAGGATGCTTACCACTGACCTTTTAAATGACAGAAAAGAAAAAGCCGAACATAATATGCTTGTGGACCTTTCCAGAAACGATCTGGGGAGAGTGTGCCGTTATAACAGCGTTAAGGTTAAAAAGTATATGAGTGTGGAGAAATATTCACATGTAATACATCTTGTGTCCAGAATAGAAGGAACCCTGGATAAAAAGAATTCAATATACGATGCATTGAAAAGTGTTTTTCCCGCAGGAACATTATCGGGTGCCCCAAAAATAAGGGCAATGCAGATCATAAGTGAACTGGAACCTGACAGACGGGGACCATACGGAGGAGCAGTAGGATATTTTGGATATGACGGGAATCTGGACACCTGTATTACGATCAGGACGACCATTATAAAAAATGGGACAGCATATATTCAGGCTGGTGCCGGAATAGTGTATGATTCCGAACCTGAAAATGAATATAACGAAACCTTGAATAAAGCTGCTGCGCTCTTTAAAGCCATAAGGTTGATAAAGTAAACTTAAGCATATAGAAATAGAGGATTTTTAAATGATAAAAAGGGAAATTTGCGAAATGAAAGATTTTCTGGATAAAGTTTTAAAAGGAAATGATCTTAATCAGGATGAAGCATACAGCGCAATGGAATTCATAATGAATGGGAATGCAAATGACTGCCAGATCGCAGCTTTTCTTACCGCCTTGAATATGAAAGGAGAGACTGATGCGGAAATAAGCGGTTTTTCCAGGGCTATGCTGGAGAAGGCAATAAAAGTCAAAAGCAAACACAAAAACCTTGTTGACACCTGCGGTACCGGTGGTGATGGCCTGTATACTTTTAACATATCTACCACTGCAGCGTTTGTAGCTGCCGGGGCAGGGGTACCAATTGCAAAACACGGAAACAGGAGCGTATCAAGCAGAAGCGGAAGCGCCGATGTGCTGGAAGAACTTGGTGTAAAGATAGATCTTGAATGTGGTGAGGTCTCGGACTGCCTGGATCATGTGGGAATAGGATTTATTTTTGCCCCCAGGGCCCACACAGCTATGAAGTATGTGGCTAAAGCCAGAAAGGATATGGGCATAAGAACAGTTTTCAATATTCTGGGTCCCATTACCAATCCGGCACAGGCAAGCGGACGGGTCCTTGGAGTTTTTGATGAAAACCTTATAGAGGTCATGATAAATACTTTAAAAAACCTTGGTGTCGAGAGAGCGTTTGTGGTCAATGGCGAAGAAGGACTTGATGAGTTTTCGGTTTCAGGAAAGAACTCTGTTGCGGAGTTGAGAGATGGCAGGGTAACGCGATATATTCTTGACCCTGAGGAGCTGGGTTTTACAAAATCAAAAATTTCGGATCTTGCAGGCGGAGATAAGAAGGAAAATGCAAAAATTTTGATCGATATTCTTACAGGTAAGGATAAGGGAGCAAAAATGGATTCTGCTGTTATGAATGCTGCAGCTGCCATAGTCTCCGGTAAGAAGGCTGACTGCCTGAAAGAAGGCCTGGAAATAGCAAGAGCATCGATCGAAAGCGGCAAAGCATATGAAAAACTTTTAAAACTCATAGAGTTCACAAACAGGAAATAAACATGAACTATATCAAGGAAATTTTATCTGCTAAAAAAGAAGAGATAAAAAAAATAGGAAAAAATCCCCAATTGATGAAATCAAAAATACAGGGGACAGCTAAAGGCAAAGGGAACTTTCTAAGGAATATAAAGAAGAGCAAAATCAATATAATTGCCGAGATAAAAAAGGCTTCCCCTTCAAGGGGAATCATCAACGGCAAGCTCGATGTCGAAAAGACAGCCCTTACTTATAATAACTTTAAAAGCTTTATTTCCGGGATCTCGGTTCTAACGGAACCTTTGTACTTCATGGGCAATACGGAGGATATAAGGAAAGTCAGAAGTAAAACCGATCTTCCCATCCTGAGAAAGGATTTTATTTTCAGCGAAGTACAGATTTATGAGAGCGCCGCTATGGAAGCCGATTGTATTTTACTTATCGCTTCGCTTCTGGGAGGAAAGAAACTAAAAAGGCTTTATGAACTTGCCGGCAACCTGGGGCTGGATACACTGGTCGAAGTGCACGATATAAAAGAACTGGATAGGGTACTGGATACCGGTGCTGAGTTTATTGGTATAAATAACCGTGATCTTAAGACTATGAGAATCGATAAAGAAACGATTTATAATTTTCTAAGGTACCGCAGCAACAAAGATCTTTCTGATAAGGTTTTTGTCTGTGAGAGCGGTATCAGAGATACAGGATATATAAAGGACCTTTTTTCGGAAGGGATAAATGTATTTCTCATAGGAGAATATTTCATGTTAGGAAATGATCTTGAGGGTAAATTGAGTGATATGGAGCTAAAGTTAAAGATAGAAAAATTGTTATAAAATGATTTAGATTGGTTAGGCTCTGGAATGGTCTGGATAAAAATATGCGGAATAACAAATTTAGAGGATGCAGTAGGCATATCCCGTCTGGGAGTAGATGCAATAGGATTCGTGCTGTCTACAAATAGTCCCAGAAGAGTGAAACCTGATACAGCGGAAGAGATAATAACAGTGCTGCGGAACAAGGGGATCAAAGTCTCGATGGCAGGAGTATTTGTCAATGAGAAAATAGAGAGTGTTATCCAATACAGCAATTTATTAGGATTGGATTGTATTCAGCTTTCCGGAGATGAAGAAGAGGATTATATGGAGAATTTAAGAGAAGGGTCAGGAAAGATAAAAATCATAAAAGCT
>DATBWH010000026.1:0-7110 GCA_036514895.1 Candidatus Humimicrobiaceae bacterium | reverse complement strand
ATAAATAACATCAATAAAAATCTTTTCATTATTTGCTTACTATTTTTTTAAAATTTTATATTAGTTTGATATTCGAATAATTTAAATGTGTTAATTTTTAATTTTATCATTAAATAATACTTATTAGTATTATTTATATATATTTAAATATTGAGGTAGCATTCCACATTAAATACAACCATATTTGTATACTATTGTAAAAGTTAAAGATTTTATTTTAAATAGGAGAAACTTGTTTGTCCTATTGTAAATATTTAACTGATATATTCTTTGGTGAAACGAATGTAGGGTTTAAAATCCTTAATAATATACCGCCATATAAATAAGGCTGGCTTTATAACTTCAAGCCAGCCTTATTTTCTCTTCTATTTATACTTTTAAAGTTAAAGTAACTTCAATAGTAAATTTAATCAGTTGTCGTTACATTGGAGGCATTCCACCCGGATAGCCGCCTCCCGGAGGCATTCCCATACCTTTATCTTTTTCAGGTTTTTCTGCAACGATTACTTCAGTTGTAAGAAGCAGTGCCGCTATTGATGCCGCATTCTGCAGTGCGCTTCTTGTGACTTTTGCCGGGTCTATGATACCGGCATCTATCATATTCACATATTTTCCGTTTAAGGCATCCAGTCCCTCGCCCACAGGCATTTTCTTTACATTCTCTACTACAACCGAACCTTCCAAACCAGCATTCGAAGCTATCTGTCTCAACGGTTCCTCCAGAGCCTTTGCAACTATGCTTGCGCCGGTTCTGATATCACCCTCAAGTTTATTAAGGTCGATTTTTGGAATTATGTTTATGAGTACCACTCCTCCTCCTGAAACGATCCCTTCTTCAACTGCTGCCTTTGTAGCAGAGAGTGCATCTTCTATCCTGTGCTTTTTCTCTTTAAGTTCGACTTCGGTCGCAGCCCCAACCTTTATTACTGCAACCCCGCCGGAAAGCTTAGCGAGTCTTTCCTGGAGTTTTTCTTTATCGAAGTCCGAATCGCTCTGCTCTATCTCATTCTTTATTTGTTTTATCCTGCCTTTAATGTCATTTGCGGATCCTTTTCCTTCTACAATAGTCGTATTCTCTTTGTCTACTTTGACCTGTCTTGCCATACCGAGCATATCAAGAGTGACATTTTCCAATTTTATACCGATTTCCTCACTTATTACCTTTCCATTTGTCACTATGGCAATATCTTCCAGCATAGACTTCCTTCTGTCACCAAATCCGGGAGCTTTTACAGCAACAACAGTAAGAGTTCCTCTTAGTTTATTGACCACAATAGTTGCCAGTGCCTCTCCTTCAACATCCTCAGCTACTATAAGAAGCGGTCTGCCTGACTTCTGTATCGTTTCAAGAACCGGAATCAGATCTCCGACTGCTGCAATTTTTTGATTTGAAATAAGAATATAGGGTTCGTTCAAGACTGCTTCCATTCTTTCTGCATCGGTCACCATATATGGAGAAAGATACCCTTTGTCAAACTGCAGTCCTTCGACCAGTTCTATTTCAATACCAAACTTATTCGACTCTTCAACAGTAATGACCCCGTCTTTACCTACCTTATCCATGGCATCAGCGATAGTGTTTCCGATTATTTCATCCGCAGCCGATATTGCTGCAACTTCAGCGATTTTCTTTTTATCGGTTGCAATATCCTTACTCATCTTTCCAATCTGATCCACAACTATTTTGACTGCCTCTTCAATACCTTTTTTCAACATCAGCGGATTAGCTCCTGCAGCCACATTCCTTAGTCCCTCTTTTACCATTGCCTGTGCAAGAAGCGTCGCGGTCGTGGTACCATCTCCTGCAACATCATTGGTTTTGGTGGCAACCTCTTTCAAGAGCTGAACACCTGCATTTTCAAAAACATCTTCTACTTCGATCTCTCTTGCGATAGTCACACCATCATTGGTGATTGTAGGGGCACCGTATTTTTTATCCAGCACCACATTCCTGCCTTTGGGCCCAAGGGTTATCTTTATTGCATCTGCTATTATATTTACACCCCTTTCAAGGGCTCTTCTTGCAGTTTCATCATACTTAAGTTCTTTAGCCATTGTCTTTTAACCTCCTTTTTAAAATAAAACTTTACTCTACGATTGCCAGAACATCACTTTCCTTGATAATCAGATGTTCCTCTCCGTCAATCTTGACTTCTGTTCCCGAATATTTGGAATAAAGCACCACGTCTCCGACTTTTACTTCCATGGGAATTTTATTGCCTTTTTCATCCTTTGCGCCTTTTCCGGCCGCTAGTACTTTACCTTCCTGTGGTTTTTCCTTTGCAGAATCCGGAAGGACGATCCCGCTTTTGGTTTTCTCTTCACTGGGATTAGGTTTTACCAGTAATCTGTCACCAAGTGGTCTGTATTTCATTGTTTTTCCTCCTTAAAAAATATTTTATAGATTTATGCAAAAACATAAAATAAGATCAGCACTCTTGTATGTAGACTGCTAACATTAAAAAATAATATTATAACAAAATTAAAAAATCAAGGGTGAAACCTAAAGAAATTTAAATTTTATGGTGTTTAGATGTCGCTCCTGGAATAAACATCGACTTTCAGGTCATCGAATCTTCCTTTTATATATCTATGATAACCAAGACATCCAACCATTGCCGCATTATCCATACACAGATAAATAGGAGGGATATATATCTTAATACCTTTTTCTTCGCCTTTTCTTAAAAACTCTCTTCTTAGTTCACTGTTAGCCGCAACTCCGCCGCTAACCAGTATTTTTTTTACACCAAATCTTCTGCCTGCCTTTAAGGTTTTCTCCGTCAAAACTTCGACTATGGGCCTCTGGAAACTTGCAGCAAGTCCTGGGATATTTTTTTCGGACATGAGTGTCTTGTCTTTTTTTGTTCTGTAAATAAGGGACGTTTTAAGTCCGCTGAAACTGAAGTTAAAATCTCCACTGTCCATCATGGGCTTCGGAAAGTCTATAAAAGAAGGGTCTCCCTTCCTGGACAGCGCATCAATAATAGGACCTCCCGGGTATCCAAGCCCCAGATACCTGGCAATCTTATCATATGCTTCTCCCGCAGCATCATCTACGGTATGACCTATCTCTTTTATATTCCACTCATCGTCAACAAAATAAAGACTTGTGTGCCCGCCTGAGACAATTAGCCCAATGAATCCTCCCTCCATATTGGGGTTCTCCAGAATATTTGAATATAGATGAGCCTCCAGATGATTTACTGCAATCAGCGGTATATTTGCGGAGTAACTCACAGCCTTGGCCGCCCCAACTCCCACTAACAAAGAACCAATTAGACCCGGTCTGTTTGTGACACTTACCGCATTTATTCTATTAAAATCGATACCCGATTTTTGTATTGCTTCGTTTATCACTATATCTATTACTTCTATATGCTTCCTTGACGCTATCTCGGGTACCACACCTCCGTATTTACTGTGGATCTCGTCCTGAGATGAAACTATGCTGGAAAGCACCACAGAACCGTTCTTGACAACAGCAGCGCATGTATCATCGCAGGATGTCTCGATGCCCAGTATATAGATGTCTTTTTTATTCTCGTTTTTTATGACATTCATAAAATATATATTTTATATATTTTCCCTTTGTCTATCTTCCTAGATCTATCTTCCATTTATCTATCCTTATTTTTTCATGCCTCCGAAGGGCATAAATTCCCTGACATAGACAGGTATAAGATTTCCGCCTTTCATCCCTTTCTCTGAATTGAAATAGGTACAGATATTGAGATATCTTGCCCGGGGATATGTTGTTTTTTTGTCCAGTCTAAAAATATTATTTTGCCTGGCTGCATCCGATAATGTTTTCCCATAACTAGAGAAGCAGTCTCCTCCAATCAATACTTTTGGATTCTTATATTCTTCTCTACTTCCGGGTATATTTAAAATCCCATTTGCCATTATTTTATTTAAAAAACCTTTAAGTTCATTATTGTGTACCAAAAAATTTTCCCAAACCTTATTTATAACGTAACGCCTGCCTGCGATCTCAATTCCCGCCAGGAACCTTTTTCTTTCCTCCCCTTCTTTTTCTCTCCTACCATTGTTGATTTCTGCATTAATATCATAGAAGGCAAAATAGACTTCAGACTTTCTGACATCAAGGCAGGGCATAACGAGAACTGGGATATCTTTCTTAAGGCATTGAGAAATAAATTTCTTGTTTTCATGGATGATTCCAACCGCAAAGACATCCAGCGAATTTATACCAAAAGAAGGCTTTCCTTCTAACCAGGCTAAAATCTTAATAACACTTATCCCTATCCTGGTGCCTGTGAAGTCTCCCGGACCGAGATTTACTCCAAAAACATCGATATCTCTGAGTGTAAGCTTCGCCTTTCGCAGAGTGCCGTCAAGTAAACCCATAATATTTACCATATGCTTCATACTGTCATTATCGGTCACTTCCGATAACAGCTCTTCGTTCCGGTTTACTGCAACGCTCAACCTTCCTGTGCTGCTGTCGATGCCTAAAATATTTTTGATATTGCCTGCCATTCTTTACTTGCCGTCTTTCATCATTATCTTTTTAAAACCGGATAGCTTAATGTCCCAGTATCGGTTTAAACTTTTAAAAATAATCTTTCTTTTTGTGCCGGTATTGCTCTCATCCATCAAATAACTAAAATTTATTTCAAGATAATCTTTCTCTATATTATCTTTAATCCTGTCCCCCCATTCTATGCATATAATCGAAATGCCATCATAAAAATAATCTTCCAGGCCAATTCCGTCGATCTCCCTAGCGTTTTCCAGCCGATAAAGATCGGCGTGAATAAATTTCCTGGTATTATCGATTAGGTATTCATTCATAATGGTGAAGCTTGGACTGGAAAGAGTTTCTCCCAGACCAAATCCCTCAGCCAACCCGGAGATAAAAGTCGTTTTTCCTCCGCCCAGCTCTCCGGTAAAAAGAACAATATCTCCCTTCGAAAGAACTGCTGAGAATTTTTTTCCGATGTTTCGGGTAAAAACGGGAGAATTTGAAACAATCTTGATCTGCATATCAGAACAGCCCTAACTGTTCATCTTTATCTTGATTATCCTCTGATTCAAGGCTTGAAATATCCTGCTGGGAATCGGAAACTTCGCTGTCAGAATCTATCAGCTTCTTTATTTTTTGAAAATCCTGCTTTAAAATTTCCATTTTTGACGGCATATAAAGAGCAGCAGCCGGGTGGTTTATAGGCATTACAATGCGGTTATCTATTCTAAATACTTTACCTCTCAGACCCGTGATGCCCTTATCGGTGTTCAGAAGAAGTTGAGTTGAAAATTTACCCAGGGTGCATATTACTTTAGGATCGATTATTTTTATCTGTTCCATAAGGTGATCCTTGCAGATATTTATTTCTTCTATTTGAGGATCCCTGTTTTCGGGGGGCCTGCATTTTAAGACATTCGCTATAAAAACTTCGCTTCTGTCAAATCCGATCGAACCAAGCAGTTCATCAAGCAGTTTTCCCGCCTGGCCCACGAAAGGCAGCCCCTGCAGGTCCTCATTCTTTCCAGGAGCTTCTCCCACAAACATGACCCCGGCATAGGCACTTCCGCTGCCAAAAACAAATTTAGTCCTATTTTTACATAGCCCACACCTCTGGCAATCCCTGATTCGAATGTAAAGCTCTTTTAATTTTTCTCTTTTATCTGACTCACCCATTTTGATTTTTTGGCCTTTAGCTATTTTTTAATTATTTTTAATATCTATTTATAACCCATAACAATATATACTTCAATATCTATGACGTTCATTTTACAAAAATACAAAATTCCTCTATCATGAGCCCGAAAGTAATAAAAGTAATCATATAAAAAAAGGATCCAAACATGAAAAACAAAGCATTGATTTTCAGTCTGATTGCAGTATTTGTTTTGGTACTACTTGTGGGGTGCGGACCGGTTGAAGTAGAAAAAATCACCGTCTGCAAAAACGTTGACACTGATTACAGCCCTATCGATCCTACAGATACCTTTCCTTCGGGAACAGAGATTTTCTACATATCGGTTAAAATCAATAACATGTCCAGAGAAGATAAGCTAACCGTCAAATGGAATTACCTGGAAACAGGAGAGGAAATGAGTACCACCGATTTTCAAACCGATACACCCGGTTCGGGATACATAGGGTTTAGTTTAACCTCTGAAGAAACATTCCCTTCCGGAAGATATAACGCAGCAGTTTATTTAAACAACGAACCGGTTGAAACCGTTGAATTCTCTGTTGAGTAATATTAATAACAATTTTAAAAAACTTTAATCAGCGTATCTAAGTTTTGGCTGTTTTTACAGGTTTTCTCTCCATTACCGGGGTGACTCCTGAGGCATCGGTCACAATTGTCTGGACCTTGCTTGTATCAACCAAAAACTTTGTATTATTCTTCAGTGATTGTTCTGTGGCCTCCAATTTTCTTAAAATTTGAGCATTGCCTACAAAATATTTCTGGGCAGACTCGTTTACCACCTTGATTCTATCCGCATCGGCCTTTGCAACCTGTCTTATTGCTTCGGCTTTACCTTCAGCAGATAATATGAGTCCCATCTTAACGCCTTCTGCCCTTTTAATCTCCGCTCTCTTTTCACCATCTGCCTTTGTCTCAGCAGCAGTGGCCGTATCTCTGGCTGCGATTTTTTCCTGTTCGGCTTTGACAACTTTATTCATCGATTCCTGGACATCCTCCGGAGGCTCTATTTTCTGGATCTCGACTCTCAACACTTCTACCCCATAGCGGTTTGTTTCCTTATCGAGAACCGATTCTACTTGATCATTTATATCGCCTCTTTTTTCATTTGCGTCAGTCAGCGACATGTTACCGATAACTGCCCTCAACGTGGTCCTTGCCAGACTTGTAAGCTGTTTTCTATGGTCGTCGACATTATAAATGCTGGCTTTGACATCTTTTATCTGATAATAGACCACAGCATCTACCTGAGCATTCAATTTATCCTTTGTTATCACCATCTGCGGAGGCACATCTACCATCTGCTCGGTAATATTTACCTTATACATCTTTTCAAATGAAGGAATGATCCATGTGAGCCCGGCTTCTTTGGTCCTGGTATATTTACCAAATCTCTCTATTAAGCCCTTCTCAACCGGTCTTACGG
>DATBWH010000025.1:0-48812 GCA_036514895.1 Candidatus Humimicrobiaceae bacterium | reverse complement strand
GGAACTAGAATAGAGGGGAGAATTTATTCTCCGCGTCCTCTTCAAATAGAAGGCACCGTAACAGGAGAGATCATATCGAAAAAGGAACTTATAATAGGGAAGGAAGGAAAAGTAAAAGCAAACATCAAGACTAAAAATACAGTAGTAGAAGGAAGTTTTACAGGTAATATAATTTCATTGGGAGATGTCAAAGTCACTTCTACCGGAAAACTAACCGGAAATATAATTCATAGAGACACCTCGTTTATCACAAACGACGGAGGATTGCTTAAGGGCAAAAACATCATTGTTGATAATAGAAAAATATTTAAGATAAGAGTCAACGAGAAACTTTCCAATATTAAAATAAAGCCCAGGAAAATATCAGAATATTAACAATTCTAATCTTAGCGGTATCTAAAATATAAATACTGTATTTATATGTGATTATCTCAAAAACTAAAATTTTTTAATCTGATCTATAACCTAAGACTATCGTCTATATTCCCCAGCTGGAATTCCTCCATTTTTTCGTCTTTTGCTTTTTTCGCGGTTTTAAGATTATCTTTTACTTCTTCTTTTTCTTTTATTTTGAATTTCTTTCCGCTTTTCTCGTCAGCCGTTATCCTGGTAACCTTACCGCTGAAAACGCCTCCTTCATTTATTATAAGTGAATCAGTTTTTATATTACCATCTACCACTCCCGTATCTGTGATTTCAACCTTCCCCGTGCCTTTTAGATTTCCCTCAAATTTTCCGATTATCTTAGCATCAATGGTTGAAACATCTGCGCTGACGACCCCCTCCTTCTGGATAATCATCTGACCATCAACATTCAATTCGCCTACTACTTCACATCCTATTTCTATGGATTGAGAAACATCCAATTTCCCTTCCACTTTCGCTCTATTTCCGATAATCGTCAGCAACGTCCTGGATTCTTTACCGGAAATATCCCGTTCATCCGAACCTCTGCCTGTAAAAACCATATTTACCTCCTCACTGTATAATAAATAATTTTTTTTAATTATTAATTAAAATTGCTTACTTTTTCTTCGATTTCGGAAAATAATTCAATAATATCCGTAGATGCTTCCGCTCCCGGGAATGCCTTAAAAACCGGTTCTTTTTTTGATAATATAGATTCCTGATAATGCACCAGGTATCTTATCTTCTGATCAAATATAATAAACTTATGACCATAAGTTTCCTTCAGAATATCTATCACAATTTCAGGAATTTTCTTTCTTTTTTCAAAGGCGTTGATGACAATCCCAGCAATTTTTATTTTAATGCCATATTTTCTTTCGAGATTTTTGATTATTCTCGTGAGATACTCAATATCAAGAAATGAAAACAACTCCGGCTTTATTACCACAATCATCTTCCGTGCATAAATAATCGACGTTGTTGAAAGAAGAGAAAAATTGGGTTGTGAATCTATGATCACATAATCATAATCATGCCTGCCTATATTTTTTTCAAAAATATCTTTTATTATTATATTTCTATAGGATGCCTTATAGATTTTTTTCTCGCTTAAAGTTTTGTTTATTAAATAATCTGTCAGATATTCTTCGATAAGCGAAATATTATTTGAAGAAGGCAGCAGATCGATGTTCTCCGTAATTTTTATTACATAATCCTTGAAATTTATATCCTTCCCTTTTAATGAATCGATCATGAGATTATCAAGATTCGTCTTGCCGTTATTAGATTCTTTACCAAAAGCCTGGACCAGATTAGTTTGCGGATCAAAATCCATAAAAAGTACCTTCTTGTTTTTTTTCTCTGCCAGATACCAGCCATAGTTATAACAGATAGTCGTCTTACCGGTTCCGCCCTTTGTATTAAAAAAGACAATTCTTTCCATTTCCAATCCCGGTATGGATTATAAAATAAGAAACAACGTAAAAGACCAATATCTTTACTGATTTAAATATATACAATATATATATTTCTGGCTTGACTACATTATAGTTATATTTAATATTAAAAAAAAGGTTAAATATTAAAATTTATAGTACTTGAAATAAAATTTTAAAAAAGACCAAAATAATAATATTATTATAAATTATTGGATTTTTATATTATACTTTGAGATTTCTATATGCTGCTTAACCTTTTAACACTCCAAGGGGTCTCAGTCTAATCGCTTTTTTCGAAATCCCGGCAAAATGAGCCACATCTACTACTCTAGTTACATCCTTATAAGCCTGGGGAGCTTCTTCTGCCAGACCGGACATACTTCCGGCAATTACGACGATCCCTTTCTTTTCGAAGAGCTCTTTTTTGAGTTCACTTCCCTGTATGACTCTCTTCGCCTGCGTCCTGCTCATGAGCCTTCCCGCTCCATGACATGTAGAACCAAAACTCTCGCTCATTGCCTTTTCCGTCCCCAGAAGAATAAAAGAATATCTTCCCATGTCTCCGGGGATTATCACAGGCTGTCCAATGCTCCGGTATTTATTGGGAACATCTTTATGACCGGGAGGATAAGCCCTGGTGGCACCTTTTCTATGCACGCACACTTTATTTGGCTTACCATCGATATTATGCTCCTCGATTTTGGCTATATTATGAGATATATCAAAAATAGTACCCATACCTAATTTTTCCGAAGATTTGCCAAAAAACCTTTCGAATGCGGATCTTACCCAGTGAGCCAGACAATGCCTGTTTACCATAGCATAATTAATTGCGCAGATCATAGCCCGATAGTATCTTTTCCCCTCAGGTGAAGATAAAGGTGCACAGGCAAGCTGCCTATCCGGTAATTTTATTCCATATTTTACAGCAGCCTGCTGCATCACTTTTATGTAGTCGCTGCATATCTGGTGGCCAAGTCCCCTGGAACCGGAATGTATCATTATCAAAACCTGGTCCTTTCTAAGACCAAAAGATTCCGCTGCTTCGGCATCATAAATTTCATCTACTGCCTGGATTTCCAAAAAATGATTTCCTGATCCAAGCGTCCCTATCTGGCCCATTCCCCTTTCAAGTGCAAAATTGCTTACAGAATCAGCATTGGCACCTTCCATACAGCCTTTTTCTTCTATGAAATCTTTATCCTCTTCCCATCCATAACCATTTTTAACTGCCCAGCCAACACCTTCGGATAGTAAGTCTGTAAGCTGGTTTTTGGATAGTTTGATTCTGCCTTTACTTCCTACACCTTTGGGTATATTTAAAGACAGCATACTCATCATATCTTCAAGCCTGTTTTTTATGTCACCGACTTCTAATCCCGTACGCATGGTCCTGACACCACAGGATATATCAAAACCGACACCACCCGGTGAGATTACTCCTCCTTCCAGATCGAAGGCAGCTACTCCTCCAATAGGAAATCCGTATCCATAATGTATATCCGGCATAGCGTAAGAGGCTTTCAGTATTCCGGGAAGAGTTGCAACGTTTATTACCTGTTCTATGGTCTTTTCATTCACGGCATGATCCAATAACTCCTTATCGGCAAAAATTATACCCGGAACCCTCATGCCGTACTTTTCATCTTTTTCTATCTCCCACTTATAATCACTTATTTTTTTAATCTTGAAATCGTTTATAGTAAGTACCCCCCCCTATTAGATATCAAAAATAACCCGGCCTTTCCAATTGTGACCTCTGCCATTTCTTGTAATTTCAAGCTTGTGATAGGTCGGTGCTTTTATGGTCACTCTTATTTCATGTTTATCGGGATCTACTTTCTCCCCTAAAATTTGGGCAATAAGTACCAGGTCATGATCCCCCTTGTCGATCTTATCCACCTTGAATTCAGAGAATAAAATATTGTCGACTTCATAGCGATAAATCAATCTTTCCAGCCATAATATCAGTAAATCTTCAAAACTCGGATTCTTACCTGTTATTCTAATACTTTTTTTCTCCAGAGGTTTTACGGTTCTAAGATCGCATATAATGGAAAACATTCCTTTTCCGGCATTTTCAAATAACTCCTCAGGAGTGTCTCCGTAAAATTCTATGCCTATATCCGAAAGATGGTCTATTATTTTATATTTTTCTACGGCTCTTTTTAAGTTCATTATAACTCACAATATTTCTACAATCCCTTTCATAAAAATATAGACAAATTATTGATCTATTCTCTTTAAAAATCTCTTCTCTGCAATTCATATTCTATCAATAAATCAATAAAATTATATTTTCTTTTAAAACAAAAGATAAAAGCTTAAAATATCGCCAAATTGTCGGCTAAATCAATTGAAAATATATATTATTTTGTTTAAAATAAGACAATTATCTTTTATAAAATACTTAAAACTAATGTTTGAATCCGGACATAAGGAAAATATACACCTTTCAAAAACAATAACCGTTTCTAAAATAATAATTTACAGTCACTCCAGTCCATCCGGGTCAAAGAGAAATGAAAAATCATTTTCAAAGGAGTCTATATGGATATAAAAAAAAGTACTCCCATATCAGTTATCAGCATCCAGGGTCAAAATTGCACAGGCTGCGTTACATCCATGCTTTGTTCCGAATATCCTTCCATCAAGAATTTATTGCTCCAGGATATTATTCCCGGTTATAAACTCGAATTTGTATTCCATCCAAATATCATGACCGCAAGTGGAAATCTCGCAATTGAGATACTCGAAAACGCTGCAAAGAAAAAGGGCTACGTCCTGATTATCGATGGTGCCATCCCAACCGCCGGTAACGGCATTTATTGTATTACCGGAGAAAAAGATGGCAGAAAATATACCATTCTGGAAGAAACATTAAAGCTGGCGCCGGATGCAATGTTTGTAATCGCTATGGGAACCTGTGCCTCGTTTGGTGGAATAGCAGCCGGAAATCCAAACCCTACCGGAGCGGAAAGTGTGGGCGATATCTTTTCTGCCAACAATATTAAAACCCCGCTTATAAATGTACCCGGATGCCCGCCGCATCCTGACTGGCTGTTCGGCACCATAGAAGAAATACTTACAAAGGGTCTTGAAAATGTCCAGCTTGATGATTTTAAAAGACCAAAAACATATTTCGGAAAATTGATCCATGAGAATTGCCCTAACAGAGCATATTTTGATGAAGGCAAATTTGCAAAAAAACTGGGTGACGAGGGTTGCCTTTATGAACTGGGGTGCAAAGGACCAATAACATATGCCGATTGTCCCAGGAGACTATGGAACGGAAGGACCAATTGGGTCATTGGATGCGGGGCACCATGTAATAGCTGCACTTCACCCGAATATCCTGATTTTGTGGGAGATTTTTATGAAAGAATCATAGACCTGGAAGTACCCGCAAACGAAAAAAAAGTAAAAATCGAAGAAAAATAAGTTTAGGAAGGTGAAATTTTGAAAAAAATTGTAATACACCCAATAACAAGAATAGAGGGCCATCTTAAAGTAGAGGTAGTAGTGGATGATGGCCAGGTAAAGGATGCAAATATCAGCGGAACTATGTTTAGGGGTATAGAGATCATGTTAAAGGGCCGCGACCCCAGAGATGCAGTAATGATTACTCAGAGAATATGCGGTGTATGTCCGGAACCCCATGCTATTGCATCTGTAAGTGCAGTAGATGATTATGCCGGTCTTACCGATAAGATACCCGACAATGGGATCCTGATGAGAAACCTGATCCTGGGTACCAGGAGCATTGCCGATCATATCCTGCATTTTTATATTCTAAGCGGACTTGATTACATAGATCCAGCAAGAGTTCTGGAATATGAAGGAGGAAACAAGGATTTAAACATATTAAAGTATTTTCTCGAGCAGGGATATTCCAATCCATTTCTGCCCAGAGATGATATAGATTATAAGTTTGATGCAAAAACTACCAATATGATAGCCGGTCATTATATCAAAGCCCTGGATATTTACAGGAAAACCCAGCAGGCAGCCACCATTTTCGGCGGGAAGTGGCCCCATGATTCAGCAATTGTAGCGGGCGGTGTAACCGAAAAATTGACTTCAGACAAAATAACCGAATTTATATGGAGATTGGAAGAAATCCTGGATTTTGCCAAAAATTACTATTTGCCTGATGTCATAGCAGTGGCAAAAACATACAGCGAATATCTGGAAATTGGAAAAGGCTGCCAAAACCTGCTTGCCTATGATTCATACAGGATAAAATCAAACGGAAGCTATGATGATACTCTCCTAAAGGGTGGGCTTGTAAATAATATCGATAAATACAGTGAGATCGATATAAACCACATAACCGAAGACGTAACTCACAGCTGGTATAAGGACTCCGAACCCGTCAATCCCGGCAGCGGTGAGACCGAACCAGCGTCTGAAAAGGAGGCAGGTTACTCCTGGATCAAATCACCCAGATATAACGGTAAAGTTTACGAGGTTGGTCCTATTGCTGACGTCCTTTCGACTTACCTCGGTAAAAAAGATCCTTATATCATAGATGTAGTCAACAGCGCCTTATCGGAAATAGGAGGAAATATTTCAAGTATGTATTCGGTAGCAGGAAGACACCTTGGAAGAGCGCTTTCGGCAAAGATTGTAGCCGATCAGTTATTAAAATGGGCAGGGCAGCTCAGAGCCGGAGAACCCACAACAGTCGAATATGAACCCCCTTCCGAGGGAAAGGGAATAGGTCTCTGCTCGGCACCAAGAGGTGCTCTGGGACACTGGTTAAACGTAAAAGACGGAAGGATTTCCAATTATCAGGTAATTACTCCGACTGCCTGGAATGCATCGCCAAAAGATAAAGATGGACAGCCGGGCCCATATGAACAGGCACTTATTGGCCTTAAAATAAAGGAAAGCAGAAGTCCTATCGAGATTTTACGAGTTATCAGAAGTTTTGATCCCTGTACCGCCTGTGCGGTTCATATGGTAACGACAAAAAGAGATACGATAGCCAAATATAAAATAGTCTAAAGATTTTAATGTTTTTTTAGGAGGTTCTATGATATTAACCGAATTTAAACCTGTAGAAGAATTACTTATAAAATTAAAAGAAGATAAAAAAATATTCATACTGGGATGTGGGGGCTGTCCCGAAGGCGCCAACACAGGTGGAAAAGCAGTTCTTGCCAGTACAAAAGAAAGGCTTGAAAATGAGGGGAAAAATGTTACCGGTGTTATGGAGATAGATTTTCTATGCCAGAAAGCACTCATCCGCTCCAGAATAAAACCAAGACTTGATGAAATCAAAAATGCGGATTCGATACTGATTTTTTCCTGCGGACTTGGTGTCCAGTCAACATCGGCAGTTCTGGCTAAGATCTGCCACCCTGCCCTGGATACCATAACTTTTGGCGGTATAACCGGTATATGGCAGGGTACCGAAAGATGCGATACCTGTGGTAACTGTATACTGGATTATACAGGCGGAATATGCCCTTATACCGCCTGCCCTAAGAAGCTTGAAAATGGAGCATGTGCCGGTCAGAGCAATGGTAAATGCGAAACAGATCATGAAAGAGATTGTGGTTGGGAACTAATATACAAAAGCTTAAAAAGAATAAATAGACTTGATATATTAAATAAATTCATAACGCCCAGAGATTATTCAAAAATATTACCATCTCCTGCTTTAAGAAAAACCAGATTGTGGGCACTGGATGAAGAGGAGGTAGTATAATCATGGAAACTAAGATAGAAAAATCGAATTTCGAAAAAATCCTCGAAGAGGGAAAATTTGCGGTTACCTGTGAAATAGGACCTCCCAAAGGTGCCGAAATTGAAGAGATCAGAGTGGCAGCTGAAGAGTTAAGAAATGTTGCCGACGGAATAAATGTGACCGATCTTCAAAGCTCAGTGATGAGATTGGGGTCACTGACCACATGCCATTTACTTAAAGAGTGGGGCCTTGATCCAATATTCCAGGTTACCTGCAGGGATAGAAATAGGCTTGCCCTTCAATCCGATCTCCTCAGCGCCAATGTCATGGGAATAAGAAATGTTCTTGCTCTTACCGGTGACTATACTACTACCGGTGACCACCCGCAGGCCGAACCTGTATTCGACCTTGATTCGGTCCAGTTGCTCTGGGCAATAAAAAATCTTGAAGAGGGAAAGGATCTGGCGGGAAAAGAATTGACCAAAAAACCTTCTTTCTTCAAGGGTGCCGTTGTCAATCCGGGCGCTGATACTGAAGCTGCCTATGAACTCCAGATAATAAAGATGAGAAAAAAGATAGACCAGGGTGCACAGTTCTTCCAGACTCAGGCCATATTTGACACAGAAGTCTTTAAAAAATTCATGGAGAGGATCCATAAAGAAAATCTTGATGTCCCTATCCTTGCCGGCATAATTCTTTTAAAATCCGAAAAAATGGCCAATTATATGAACAAATTTGTACCCGGTGTATTCGTACCGGAACCACTTGTAAAAAAGATGGAGGGAACACAAGACAAAGTTTCGATGTGTATCGAGATTGCATCCGGATTAATAGAAGAAGTCAGGCCATATTGTGCCGGTGTCCACATTCAGGCTCTAGGATGGGAAAAACATATACCCGCCGTAGTTAAAAATTTTAGGTAACCCTGTGAAAAAACCTGATAAAATCAAAACGATTATACTGGGTATCGGAAATATTCTGCTTGGAGACGAAGGTATAGGAGTGCATGTCGTTAAAAAGCTGCAGGAAGAAGATATCCCTCCGGGAGTACTGGTTATAGATGGTTCGACAGCAGGTTTTAGATTATTTCCTCTCTTTGAGACTTACAGGAACTGTAAATTCATAATAATAGATGCCATAAGAATAACGCATGATTTCTGCGGCAGTACAATTGATAAAACTTCACGCAAGGGAGATCTTTACGAGATACCTTTGAAGGATTTCTATAATATTGCCGGTTCAGAATATCCAGGCACAGGTTTTATTTCCTTTCATCAAACAACCCTTATGGATGTTTTAAATTTATTCTATCTGACTTATAGGATAAAAATAGATGGCTATTTTATCGGAATAAATATAAACGGAAACGACAATAAAGATAGTGCTTTTTCTCTTTCTATGAAACTATCAAGCACAGTAGAAAAAAAGATTCCCGGAATAATCGAACTGGTCAAAAAAAATATAATGTCACTTACCGGTTAACGCCTGTATAATCCCACTAATTGAGCCTTTGCAAGAATATTATCTTCTATTTCTCTTTCCAGATCTGCCGCTTCTGTTGAAGTATCGATATCCAGAGTAGTATTCAATGCAAAAAGTTTGAAGAAATAACGATGCGTTCCGGAAGGAGGACAGGGACCACCATATCCGGGTCTGCCGAAATCGGTTCTTCCTTCTACCGCATTTTGCGGACAGCTATTTTCCTTTATTTCTTTAATATGCGGACCTATATTCCAGACGGTCCAGTGGACCCAGGTTCCCCTTGAGGCATCCGGATCATCGACGATCAAGACAAGACTTTTTGCATTCTCAGGCACATCACCTATAAGCAGAGGGGGATTTACATTCTCACCATCACAGGTATATTTTGATGGGATCAATTTATTGTTTTTGAAAACCAGGCTTTCGATTTCCATAATATTCCTCCAGTTTCTTAGATACAAATTCTTTTAATTATAAATAAATGTTATCACTTTTAGGCGTTGCTTAGTAGTTTGGTAAGCTGGTTATATTTTTTCTTCCCTGAAAATATTTTCGTAAATAATTTTTCCTATAATAATCAGAGATGTAAATAACATAAAGATAGGGGCCATTGCAACAGATAAGGTCATATTAAAGCGGGAAAAAAATCTGGTTATGAAAGGAGCAGTGGAAATACCTATATTTGCCGAGACCATAACCATACTGGCAAGAACTCCTCTCCCCTTTTCATAGACAGTGGATGCTGATGAAATTCCCAGAGTAAGTATCCCTGAGTAGCCAAACCCTGCAAAAATAATTGCCATTATAATAAGCTGCAAAGAGTTACTGGATAAAAATATAATCATTGAAGCCGATGCGATAACCGAAAGAATTAAAATTATATAATTTGCTTTAAATCTTCCCGCAAAAAAACTAACCATTATTCTTCCTGCAATTATAGCCAGCCAGAAGATGGAAATCACCAGACCTGCCGACTGAATATTAAAAAATCTTGCATTTCTCAAGAAAGTTGGGACCCACGCGGAAATTACTGTTTCAGAAATAGTATAAAATAGCATCAGCACACATCCAAAAATAAAAATTATATTCAATCTCCGGTTGAAAAAAATTTTCTTTAACTGTAATTTATTTTCTTCTTCGATGAATGTCTCCATTCTCTCTTCTTTTTTCAATATAAGATATAGGATTACTATAATGATCACCAAAAAACTCATAAAATAATAAGAATATCTCCAGCTGAAGCTATGGTTAATTAAGAAAGATGCGATTTGGGGAGCAGCTAGATGACCCAGCGGATAAAATGTCAAAAAGACGGTAATCAATCTATCCTTATTCTGAATTTTATTTTCCAGGATATACTTTGTTGCCTGCAGCCATATTACTCCTGCGATATAACCGATAAGGAAATATAAAATGTAGAAAAAATATAAATTATTGGTTAATGTCAATAAAATCAAACAGGGAATAATAATAAAATATCCCCCTAAAATTATTTTGATTTTTCCAAACCTGCGGTTATAAAATATGGAGGTCAGTTGTCCCAGCATTATTCCAACATTAAAAAAAGTAAAAATGAGACTTAGATCACCTACACTGTATCCGGTGCTTTTACTCATTTCCACCAGCATAGGACTGGCAGTTATAAATAGAATAGGAACAAGAAAAGCAGTAAGGAAATTCGGAAGTTCGAAAAAATAGTTTTTAAAACTTTCTCTTCTATTTATAATAAAAGTCTCCGGTTTAATTTAATAATCAAAATTCATTTTAATGTATGATTCTATAATTATATTTTTATTATTTCAAACCTTTATATTTAAATACTTACTTATTTGCAATTTCAATTCTATTTAAAATTTAAGCATATAAAATTTATATTGAATAAAGATTATGGTAGAATTGATTTGGATCTCATAATAAAAAGGATACGATAAAAAATGATAGATAAAGAGCTGCTTGAAAAAATAGAAAAAAAATTAAAGGAAACCGGACCAATTAGGAATTTAAACAGCAAAGACTTCAGGTTTAAAAACTGGCATGCCAGCACCATAAACCTTCTGAAAAACCTTCCACCTAATTTTATTCAGGATATAAACGATTTCAAAAAATTAACTTTTATAGATACGAAGTATCATAGGGGTAATCGCTTTTTAAATCCTGCGTATGATCCAAGATACCCGGAAGACCTGGATTCAGCCGCTACAATCTTAAAGAAGATCATTTCGGCAAAGAAAGAGACCCGGCCAGAGAAAGAACCTGTTGGCAAAGAAGAGGTCAAGCCGGCAAAGGTAAGTAAACCCAAAAAACCTTCCGGCACTAAAAAATCCGGTACTAAAAAAACCAGTTCTAAAAAAGCCGGACCTGCTAAAAAAATCAGTACGGTTGCCAAACCAAAACCTTCCGGAAAAGCAAAGATAGGAAAGAGTACTTCCAGACCTAAAAAACAATCTTCGAGTAAGGCAAAAAACTCTTAAGAGAAGATTTTTGTCCAGTCAAATGACGATAGAAAAATATATCTATCTGCCAGAACCCAATAAAGTAAATATCAAGAATTAATAATAATTGAAATAATAATCTTAATTGTTATAATTACTTGATAGGTAATATTAAAGATGAATACAGATTTAATATAAATATTCATTTGAATATATTAAAAATATTATAAAATTAATAACTTTGTTTTAAAAAATTAATAAAATTTACATAATTTATTCCGGAAATGTTAGCAAAAAAGCCCATTCCTTTTCTTGATCTGGTACTGAGTATTTCAGAAGCCACTGACCTGGTAGATAGAGAGCTGAACAACCATAATAAAAGAGTTGCATTTACTTCTCTGGGCATAGCAGAAAACTTTGGCCTTTCTAATAACTTTAAATATAATCTGATCATAGCAGGCCTTCTTCACGATATTGGTTCATTTTCTCTCAGGGAAAGACGCGAGACTCTAAGCTATGATTATCAGCCCAAACACAATACTGACAATCATTCATATATAGGTTATATATTACTAAAAGATTTTAATCCTCTGGCAGAAATAGCACCAATAATCAGGTATCACCACCACTTCTGGAAAGATATCGAGGATCTGGAACTGCCGGAAACAATAAAGCTTTCTACACAGATAATCCAGATGGCCGATAGGCTTGATGTACTTATAGATAAAAATAAAGAGGTTCTTGGACAGGTCGAGGAGATTTGCAGAATAATAAAAAAAGGCAGCAGAATCAAATACAGACACGACATTGCAGAAGAGATAATAAATTCAAAAAATAAAGAATATTTCTGGCTAGACGCAGTAAGCCAGCCAGAAATATCTACGTTCATGGATAAGCTTGGTTATCTACCCCTTGATTTTGAACTGGATAATATAGGGAAATTTGCAAATATGTTCAGTCACATCGTCGATTTTAGAAGCCCATTTACAGCCACTCACTCAAGCGGTGTCACAGCAGTGACTGAATACCTGTCAAAAATGATGGGTTTTTCCGACAATGAAGTATTTATGATGAAAATTGCAGGTTACCTGCATGATCTTGGTAAGCTGGCGGTTCCTGTCGAAATCCTGGATAAATCTGCCGGTCTGGATACCAGTGAATTCAGGATAGTCAAAAGTCATTCCTATCATACCTACAGAATACTTGAAAACATAACAAACCTGGAAACTATAAATTCCTGGGCAGCGTTCCATCATGAGACCCTGGATGGAAACGGTTATCCTTTTCACCTGAAAGAAGGGGAGTTGAGCCTTGGCGCAAGGATAATGGCTATAGCGGATATTCTTACAGCAATAACAGAAGACAGACCCTACAGAAAAGGTATGGGCAAGAAGGACAGTTTCGATGTTCTGGATGATATGGCCAAAAATAATAAAATCGATCCGCATATCTTAGCTGTAGCCAAAGAAAATTTTGAAGAAATCAGTATAGAAAGAGAAAAGGCAGAAAACATCACCTCGATAGATTACCAGGAATACAGGAACATTTTTAAAAAATAGATTGTACTTTTCGAGTATTGCCCCATTTGTTTGTAAAGAGTTTAAATACCACGTCTATTAGTGGTGCCCGAGGCCGGAATCGAACCGGCACGAGGAAAACCTCAACGGATTTTAAGTCCGTTGCGTCTACCAATTCCGCCACTCGGGCAGGGGTGAAATTTGATGATTCATATTATCAAAAATCGATAAGGCTGTAAATAATCCCGTCCAGAATATCTCTCTCACTTACAAGGATTTCTCGGCTATCGAGCATTTTTAAAATTACAAGAACAATTTCAGTTCCACCTATGATTATATCAGCCCTTGCGGGGTCCAGACCCATCACTTTTTTTCTTTTTTCGAGGTCCAGCCCGCATAGATGTCTCTGTATCTCTTCGATTCTTTCAAAAGCCAGGACATGCCTGTGTATTTTTTGGCTGTCGTATACTTTCAGTTTCAAATCGATAGCAGCCAGAGTAGTTATCGTACCGGCAACTCCGATTATAAATAAAGATTTGTGTGTCTTTATTTTTTCAATGGTCTTTTCAAGTTTATTTGTGATGTATTGCCGCATCTTAGTCAAATCATCATTATCCGGTATACCGGAACCTATGAACCTTTCGGTCAGGCTGACAGATCCAAGATCTATACTTCTTGCGAATTCCAGGCTGCAATTAAAATCACCAAGTATAAACTCGGTGCTGCCGCCTCCGACATCCAACACTAAAATTGCTGCACCGGTCTCAGGTTTATGGATTTGATGATTCGAAACCAAATTTCTTACGGCACCATAAAAATCCAGCTTTGCTTCTTCCCTGCCGCTCACGACATCTATCCTCATTCCCAGATGCTCATAAACATAAGACACAAACCAATCTCCGTTCGATGCTTCTCTAACGGCACTAGTCCCCACTGTCCTGTACTTCTTTACATCATAATCCTTTAACATGCGCCAGTAACCCGAAAGTATCTCAAGAGTTTTTCTGGCAGAATCTTTCAGGATTGTTTTATTTTTATCCACGTTCTTACCAAGACGTGTTATTTCCATTTTTCTTTCCAACGGAAAGAACTCTTTGTTGCAGTAATCTGTGATTAATAATCTAGTGGAATTAGTGCCTATATCAATTGCTGCAAGCTTCATTGGTGATTATCTGTATACCTTTCCTATTGCAGGATTCAGTCGCTTTTTATTTCATTATCGTAGAAAATCTTTATGTTTCCCCATAAATCAGAACTGGAATAAACCTCTTCCGCAAATGTCGATTCGCTGTAGTTTTCTGTTTCACTGCTTGTTTCTTCATCCCTTACGACTACCGAGACATTGGTTTCATCACCGGTTGTCATATTGAACTGCTTTCTCGCTTCAAGTTCCAGAGCTTCTTCTCCATAAAGACTCTTTTCGAGGGCCAGAAGATCTATATTTTGATTTCTGTACCAGTTTAATTTCTCTTCCAGTTCGATTACCTTTTCTCTGTTCTCTACGATAATCCTTATTTGATTTATTGATACAAGGATGGTTATTACTATAAAAATCAAGAAAATGACAATGGAAATATTTATTTTAGCTTTTCTGGATAACCTGCTTACAATTTTAATGTTATCATCCATTTTTATATTTTACTGCTATATTTTTATTACTTTTATTGCTGTATTACTGCTGTTTTAATTGCACATCGCTAAAATCAATCCATAAATCCGCTTAAGTATAACATATGTTACAATAATGCCAATATCCATAGATTCTGTTAATATTGTATAGATTAAAACCGAAAAAATAAAGTCGTTGTTTTTAAAGGTTGATTTTATTAAAATATCAATCTGTGTATTATATATATGTTAAATACTATCAAATAAAATAATTTATAAATGTAATGAAAGATTTACCGCTATTTTCTTCCAGAACACAAAACAAGATCGCCAAACAGGTACTTCTTGGATTTGCAATCACCATAATATTTGGTTCGTTGCTTTTGATGATCCCCCAGGCGACACAGAGCGGGAAAATTAGTTATATAGATGCACTTTTTACTTCCACTTCTGCCGTCTGTGTAACCGGATTGATAGTCCAGGATACAGCTACTTATTTTACAGATCTGGGTAAAATCGTAATACTTATTCTGATACAGATCGGTGGACTTGGGATCATGACCATCGGTTCTATTTTTGGACTGATTCTGGGAAGAAAAATACACATCAAGGATAAATTTTATATAAATACCAGCTTCGGCTCAAAACAGCCATTTAGTGCTTCAAAATTCTTCATGGTAATAGCTGGAACTACATTTACTATTGAGTTTATCGGATTTACAATTCTAACTTTTATTTTTTATTTAAAACACGCTTTTCCGTTTAAAACATCAATGACCTTCAGTCTGTTTCATACTGTCAGCGCTTTTAACAATGCCGGTTTCTCAATATTTTCAAACAACTTTCAGAGTTTCAGTTCTGATATCCCTCTCAATCTTATAATCATGACTTTAATCGTATTGGGAGGAATAGGCTTTCCTGTAATTTCCGAAATAATCACTTTCAGAAGAATCAGGCATTTTTCCCTGCACGCCAAAGTCGT
Organism: Candidatus Humimicrobiaceae bacterium; assembly: GCA_036514895.1. Classification (GTDB taxonomy): domain Bacteria; phylum Actinomycetota; class Humimicrobiia; order Humimicrobiales; family Humimicrobiaceae; genus Hydromicrobium. The sequence continues at coordinate 33,249 of DATBWH010000025.1, read as the reverse complement.
GATGACTGTTACAGCCATTTTGATTTTAACAGGAGCGGTAATGTTTTTTATTCTTGAATTTAAAAATCCCGAAACTATTTCAAATGAGCCGCTATCGACTAAAATTCTGGCCAGCTTCTTTCAGTCAGTCACTGCCAGAACTGCAGGATTTAATACCATGAAGATCGGCTTGTTGAACCCCGCTACTATTTTTGTCCTTACCCTTTTAATGTTTATAGGGGCCTCACCCGGAGGAACAGGAGGCGGTATAAAAACAACCACGTTTGCTGCAGTTGCTGCAAGCGGCTTGAGTTCCATCAGAGGAAGAAGCGAGGTTACATTATTTAAAAGAAAACTTCCATCAAACCTTATACACAGAGCCCTGATGGTGACCATTGTTGCAGCTGCATTAGTCATAATCTCAACAATTGGGATACTTGCATTCGAGAAATATTCTTTAAAAGAAGTTTTATTTGAAGTGGTATCCGCATTCGGAACCGTGGGTTTGAGTACCGGAATTACGCCGGAACTTTCCGTAGCCAGCAAGATAATATTGATAATGACTATGTTTATTGGTAGAATTGGTATCATTACTTTATCTCTGGCTATTGCCATAAGAAGTATAGTCAATAAGATTACCTACCCCGAAGAAACAATAACTATTGGATAGAAAAAAATGAAAAAACAATTTTTAGTGATTGGACTGGGAAGATTTGGAGCAAGCGTGGCCGCGACTCTGACGGAAGCCGGACACAGCGTAGTCGGAATAGATCAATCCGAAACCTGTGTTCAAAGAATGTCCGAGAGTATAGCAGATGTAATAAAATGTGACGCCACCGATGCAGACATACTTGAATCTATGGGCATTACCGACTATGAAGCAATCATCGTATGCATCGGAGAAAAATATATCCAGAATTCCATACTTGTAACCCTTCTCCTCAAGGAAAAAGGTGCAAAAAGAATAATAGCCAAAGCAGGTACGAGGACGCAGGGAAGAGTACTTTCAAAAGTAGGAGCAGACACAATAGTTTACCCTGAGAAAGATATGGGAGAGAGAGTTGCAAGAAGCCTTATAAGTTCAAACATTATCGATTTTCTGGAGGTCAGTCCGGATGTCAGTATCATAGAAATACCGGCACCGGAAACAATAGTAGGAAAGAACCTGGTCGAGTTAAATTTGAGACACAAATATGGAGTGACCATAATAAGTATAAAAAACAGTAAAAATGAGATCATGTCGCCTCCAAACGTGAAATATATATTCCAGAAAGATGATATCCTGACGCTAATCGGAGAGAATAAACTGCTGAAAAAATTAAGGTTCACAGAAGATTAAGAAGTAAGTCCGTTCCGGATTATCCCCTATTATAATTTACTCCACCTCTTTAACATTAATAAGGTTGGTACTCCCCGGTTTATTTACCAGCACCCCGGCAGTAATGACTACCCTGTCTCCTGTATTTACATATTTTAGTCTTTTGGAAACACCTACGGACTCATCAATCATCGAATCGATGTTTTTGGCAGGTCTTGTTTTCACAGGGATAACACCCCAGCTGATCATTAACTGTCTAATCACCCAATCATTGGAACTGGCTCCGATAATCATGCTTTTTGGTTTATGTTTTGACACTTGCCTTGCCGTATGCCCTGACTCAGTCGAAGAAATAATAGCTTTTGCATCAAGTATTCTGGCAATTTCACAGGATGCAAAGCTTATCGCTCCGGTAATATTATTATAATCGATTCCTGATTTCTTTTTCTCTAAAGCAATCTTGTTTAATATTAAATCATAATCCAGAGAGATCTCTGTTTTATTTATTATTTTAACCATCATCTCCAGGGACTCCAGAGGATATTTACCTATAGCAGTTTCACCTGAAAGCATAACCGAATCCGAACCGTCTATGATCGCATTTGCCACATCGCTTACTTCGGCTCTTGTGGGTCTGGGATTTCTTATCATGGAATCCAGCATCTGGGTAGCAGTGATCACTGGTTTTCCTGCTATATTGGTTTTCTTTATGATTTCCTTCTGGATATAAGGAATCTCCTCTGCATCTATCTCGATTCCAAGGTCACCTCTTGCTACCATAATAGCATCGGCTGAATTCAAAATTTCATCAAAATTATTCACTGCTTCATGTTTTTCTATTTTAGCTATGACCATGGCATTTTTCTTTTTATTTCTTATCACCTTCTTGATTTTCTCAACATCATCTGAATTCCTTACAAAAGACTGTGCTATGAAATCCACTTCCAGTTTCAGGCCCAGGTCTAAAAATTCCATATCCTTTCTGGTAACCGAATCCACGCTTATAGTTACACCCGGAAGATTGATCCCCTTATAAGAGTCAAGCGGTCCACCGGTTATGACTTCGCAGACAGCTATCTTTTTGGCTAAATCTATTTCCAGCACTTTACACTCGATCAAACCATCATCTATGAAGATACGTGTCCCCGGTTTGATGTCTTCTATAAACTTATCGTAAGTTACTTTTATGACAATCTTTGCATCAGGGTAATCGGAAATGTAACCTCTGGCTGTTGTAAAAATGATTTTTTGTTTTCTGTACAGCTCTATCTTATTTTCCAGATGGCCGACTCTGATCTTAGGGCCCTGAAGGTCGAGTATTATTGCAGTGTTTCTTTTAAGTTCCTGTGAAACTCCTCTTATTTTTTTGACTATTTCTATGACTTCTTCGGAATTGCTGTGAGAGGCATTTATACGCGCTATATCCATGCCACCGGTTATAAGTTTTTTTAAAATATTTTCTTTTTTACTCGCGGGTCCGATGGTGCAGATAATTTTGGTCTTTCTCATTTTCATGGTAATTCTTTCTTTGCAATTTCCCAGAGTTTGTCTTTTTCTTTAAGAGGAAGTTTTTTTAAATCCAAATTATTTTCATCAGCATATTTTTCTATGAAATTAAATCTTCTTATAAATTTTTTGCTTGCTCCATATAAGCTTTCTTCACAATCTATACCAAGCCGTCTGCCAAGATTTACTATACTGAAAAGGACATCTCCGATCTCATCCGGGATTCTGATCTTCCGTCTTTTTTCCATCTCTTGTTTCAATTCGGTAAGTTCTTCATCTATTTTTCCAAAGATGTCGATTACTTCCTCCCAATCAAAATCCAGCCTCGAAGCCCTGTTTTGAATTTCATACGCATAATGGAGCGAAGGAAGAGATTTGGGAATTCCACTGAATATCGAATCCGGTTTTTTATATTTTTCTTTTCTTTCTTTTTTCTTGATATCCTCCCAGTTTGTCAGAATCTCATCACTGCTGTTTAGAACCATTCCTTTGAATACATGGGGGTGTCTTCTTATTAATTTTCCTATGATGCCGCGCAGTACTTCATTTATATTGAATTCTTTGTTTTCGACTGCGATTTGACTGTGAAACACTATTTGAAGAAGCAGATCTCCTAATTCTTCTTTAAGACCTTTATAATCTTTATTCTCGATACTCTCTACTGCTTCATAAGTCTCTTCTATAAGGTTTCTCTTGATGGTTCTATGGTCCTGCTCTCTGTCCCATATGCAGCCTTCAGGTGATCTTAGCCTGCTCATTATACCTATTAAAATGGCAAACAGTTTCCCGCTATCATCTATTTGGTCAATCTCTTCAAGATCCCCTTCATTTAACTGGAATTTCATTCACTTTCCTCTTCTGTACCGGTATCCGTGCCATTTTCCGCTCCTGTATCTGTGTCATTTTCCGTTTCGGTCCCGGGTTCCATGCTTTTCAATGTTCCTTCTACACCCGTGAAATATTCGATATCGATTTTTTCTATCAGAGAATAAATAAAATCCTCCCAAACTTCCATTTTATGTAAATTAAGAAGATATGTGTCTATTGCTTCTTCAACTTCACTAAACTCCTGAATATATTCTTTTTCATAACCGGTCGCTTTTATAATATGAAATCCATACTCGGTTTCAACGATTCCGCTTACTTCTCCCACGTCAAGGGTAAATAATGCCTTATCGAATTCCTCAACCATCTGACCTTCACTAATAAAACCAAGTTCTCCGCCATTCTCTGCACTCGTGGTATCATCCGAATACTGACGTGCCACTTCCGCAAAATCTTCACCCTCGCTTAATCTCTCCTGAACCATCTCTATTTTGGCCAAAGCTTCATCTCTGCCTTCCTGAGTTTCCTCGGAACCATCCTCTACCCATGGAAATATAGCCAGGATATGGCTTGCTTCGATCCTGGCAGGAACCAAAAACTGCGTAGCCTTATTATCATCGTAGTATTGTCTTATTTCGTCATCGGTCACACTGACATCTGCGGTGACTATTTCGTAAATCTTATTGCTGAACAGCTGACTTTTGAAATAATCTTCCAAAAATTTTCTATTTATACCCATAGATTTTAAAGCTGTTTCAAAATCTTCTTCCGAAGAATAATTACCCAGTGCCACTTTCATCTGCTCATCGATTTCCTCACTGGTCACTGTAATATCATTCTCCTCTGCATGATTCTCAAGCAGTTTCATTACAATAAGCGAATCGATAATATTAGCCTCCAAAGATTTTAGACCCTCTTCATCAGTGGGTAACTCTCCATTGACATCCTGAGATTTCAAAAAATTTATATACACATCTACTTCTTTTTGATTTACTTCTATTCCATCAGCAACAGCTACCGTCTTATTGTAAAAAACGAAAAAATAAACAAGTGCAGAAATCACTAAAACAGCCACAACTGCACTTATAATGATGATGTTTCTTTTTAATTTTCTATTCAACTCCTACCTCTTTCTTTTTTATAAATATTATATAAAACTTATTATATCATTAAGATCATTTAAGACTAAATCCAAATCAAAATTTTTACCAGTTTTTTTTATGATTACTTGTCTGGATACCGGTTCGTATAAAAGATTGCTATTTTTTATGTTCATTTCCCTTGCTCTGCTCTGCGGCATATCTACCTTTTTTAAGATAATCCCCTTTCTGTCAGAAAACAGGATCTTCTCTATTTTTGCCTTGCGGAGCAAATATTTTACCCGGGCGATATTTATAAGATTGTTTACTACCGGCGGCATCTTTTTATACCGCAGATTCATTTTTTCTATAATTGAGTCAATTTCATCCGGACTTTCCGCACTTCCCAGTGTTTTATAAATATTTATTCTTTCTTTTTCACTCTCGATATAGCTTTTGGGGATAAATGCACTGACAGGCAGATCTATTTGAACATTAATATCTTCGTCTATTTTTTCACCCCTAAGTTTATCTATCTCTTCTTTTATTATCTGGCAATACATATCAAAACCAACGCTATTTATGTGTCCGTGCTGTCTGGGACCAAGTATTTCGCCCGCTCCTCTTATCTCGAGATCTCTCATTGCAATATTGTATCCGGAACCAAGGTCGGTATATTCTGCAAGTGTTTTAAGCCTCTGAAATGCCTGAAGACCCAGATTCTTTTTACCCGGATAGAGAAAATAAGAATAAGCTCTTTCCGAAGATCTGCCTACCCTGCCTCTAAGCTGATACAACTGTGATAATCCGAGCAGCTGTGAATTCTCGACTATAAGTGTATTAACATTACCGATATCCATCCCGGATTCTATTATGGAAGTTGTCAGCAGTATATCGTATTTCTTATTTATAAAATCAGTCATTATTTTTTCTATTCTGCTGCCTTCCATCTGGCCGTGCGTAAGGGCAATATTTGCCTGTGGAATCAGCTGCTGCAGCTGGATTTTCTTATTCTCTATACCGGCTACTCTATTATAGACATAGTATATCTGCCCGCCTCTTGCCATTTCCCTTTCTATGGCTCTTCTTACCACCTGATAATCAATCTCTCCCACAAAGGTCTCTATCGGATTTCTGCCCTCGGGGTAAGTCTCGATGAGCGCGATATCCCTGACTCCGGTAAGAGACATATACAATGTTCTGGGAATAGGCGTGGCACTCAGGGTCAATACATCCACTTCGGTCTTAAGCATTTTTATTTTTTCTTTGCTTCCGACTCCAAACCTCTGTTCTTCATCTATTATTATGAGACCAAGGTCTTTAGGCTTTATATCCTCCTGAAGAATGCGATGGGTACCTATAATCATATCTATTTTGCCTTCATTAAAATCCTTTACTATATCCTTTTGCCTCTTCCTGGCTCTAAACCTGCTTAAGATCTCTAAATTAACGGGATAATTTTTATATCGCTCGCTGAAGGTCTGATAATGCTGATCGGCAAGAATTGTGGTGGGAACAAGCATCAGAACCTGCTTACCATTTTCTATCGATTTAAAGGCAGCTCTAATCGCAACCTCTGTCTTACCAAATCCCACATCGCCAATTACCAGGATATCCATTGGTTTGGGTTTACTCATAGCATCCTTTACATAATCTATCGCTTTGACCTGATCGGGGGTTTCCTTAAACGGGAATAAGTCTTCTATTTCCTTCTGCCATGGGCTGTCGACAGGAAATGCATATCCGCTGGCGGAATCCCTCTCTGCGTATAGTCTGGCCAGGTCTATAGCAAGTTTATGTACGGATTTTCGTACCCTTTTTTTAAGGCCCTCCCATTGTGCGGAATTCAGGGGAGTGATATTAGGTTTTTTTTCACCGATATATCTGCCGATCCGATCAGCCTGCCAGGTAGGTACATATAACCGGTCATTGTTTGCATATTCTATTAAGAAATATTCTCTTTTATAGCCGTTAACCTGTTTCGAGATCATGTCGACATATTTGCCTATACCATGATTTTTATGTACCACATATTCTCCCGGTTCAAAATATTCGGCATTCGCAGCAGCCGAAATCTTTTTGGGGGATATCTGATATTGCATACGGTCATAGATATCGAGTTCACCGTATAAAGAAACACTCCCGGACTCGTAACCCCTGTATAACCTCCAGTCCGATATTCCTGCAATATCGCACTGGAGCTGACCATAGTCGTCATTACCACCGGTTTTTAAATAATGAAAGGAAACCGAATTACTCAGGAATAACTCCTCTATCTTCTTTCTTCGCTCGCTTCCGCCAATAGAAATGATGACCTTCCTGTTTGCTTTAAGATCCTTTTTTACATTCTGAATAAAGTCGATAGAATTTCCAAAACTTTTTTTCTGTTTTATGATCTTTCCGAGATTGAACTCACTAATACCTTTGGCCTGTTCTCTGGCGGAGACTATGTTCAGCTTCAAATAAAAATCTTCTCTTTCAAGAAAATCCTTCTTCGCAAGATAGGAATTTGCAATTTCTTTGCTGGCAGTTTTTAGAATATCTTTATCTCTATCGAATATCTCACTCAGGATATCGATATCGCTTCTTATTTTTAAATAAATCTCTACAGGGTCACAGAGCACCATGGCAATTTTTGGGATACTATTCTTTAATAAATCGACAAAAGAAAACATTCTATCAGCATGTTCCAAAGTGTTTGTTTCTTTTATACCCCAGGGATTAATATTGGGAAAAAGTGATACTTTTTTTAAATTTTTTATTATTTCATTTGTTGAAACATCATACGAAAGGATTTTCTCGGCCTCATCTCCTATGAAATCGATTCTTATCGGATTTTCACCGGTTGTATCAAAGATATCTATGATTCCTCCTCTTACACTGAATTCCCCTCTGTCATAAACCATATGGACCCTTTCGTAACCGCTGCTGATAAGATCCGAAATCAGCTGATCCCTTTTATATTCGTTTCCAACCCTTATTTCTGTACTTTTTATTTTGTTGAACTTAGAAGCAGGCATTAAATTCAATAAAGAATTGCTGGTAGCAATAATCAAGGAATTACCGCCGGAACTTCTGATATTCTGCAGATTCTTAATGACATTAAGCCTTCCGGCAAGATTTTCCGGAGCAGTGATCCTATTTTTATAAAAAATCCCATTTCCAAGACTGGGAAAATTCAATATTTTAACATCCGGGACAATACAACTTATTTCCTGTTCAAGCTCCGAGGCTCTCTCGAAAGTCGATGTGACTACCAGAGCAGGAATATCGAAATATTTTAAAAAAGCACTGATAACAAAGGGCCAGATATTTTCATCTGCAATCAGGGTATCAAGATTTGCAACTCTGCCTTTCTTGCCTCCGGTATTGGTCCTCTCATATTTTTCTATGAACTGCTGCCACTGCTTTTCATTTATAAAATTTTTTAAAAACATCGTCATAATAAATATTCTAAAACTCCTGTCAAGAATGATCATAAAAAAACAGTCAACCAGTCTACGGGAACCATTCATAACGGTTATGCCAATAAAATCCCGATATAGATAGGCAATTGATTTTTAATGGGAAAAAGTTATGGTAAAGGTTAAAAAAGATTCAAGTCTTAAATATGAAAAATAATACAGCCTGCGAGGTCAGTTATATTTATTCATTGCAAATTCAATACCTTCCGACAAATAATCTCTTATGATATCTGCTGACCTTTGAATACCGACTTCGACTTCTTCTTTTTCTTTTTTTTTGAACTCTTCAAGTACGTAATCAGCTGCGTCCTGCCTACCGGGAGGCCTGCCAATCCCAAACCGGAGTCTGTCAAAATCGCTGTTCCCGAGACTGGCTGCTATTGATTCAAGGCCTTTATGCCCGCCTGTGCTTCCACCTCTTTTTAACCTGATTTCTCCAAATTCAATGTCAATGTCATCATGGATCACCAGCAGCGAATTTATTTGATTTCCAAAAAACCTGTAGAAAAGAGCAATTGAAATGCCGCTATTATTCATAAAATTTTGAGGCTTAAGGATTATTAATTTCTGATTATTGAATGATGACTCACATATGAGAGAATCAAATTTCCTGTAAGAGCTCTTTTTCTCGAATCCTTCGGCAAATTTGTCAGCAATCCTGAAACCTATATTGTGCCTGGTGAATTCATAATCTTTTCCGGGATTACCAAGACCAGCAATTAAAATCATGATGGTTATTTTTCCTTGGATCCTTTTTCTTTCTGATGTCCCTCTTCCTTCGAACTTCCTTTTTCCTCTTCCGGTTCTTCTTTCTCCTTGCCAATTACCTCGGGTTCGGTAATCTCTTCAGCAGCTTCTTCTTTGGCAACCAATTCTTCTTCTTTTAACTGGGTCGGATGGATTATTGAAACCACTACTTCCTCGGGATCATTGAGTATCTTTACTTTATCGGAAATGTTTATATCGGAGACTCTGATTGCAATACCCATATCAAGATTCGTTATATCATATTCGATATATTCCGGAATGTCTGCAGGAAGACAGGATATATGCAATTCTCTCAGGCCATGCTGCAGAACGCCGCCGCCATCTTTGATTCCAAGCGCTATCTCTTCATTTATAATATGGATTGGAACAGTGGTTTCGATTTCCTTTTCCATCTGTATTCTTAAAAAGTCCACATGCAGAAACCTCCTGGTGATAGCATCTCTCTGGAAATCTTTTATTAAAACCGTTTCTTTCTTATCCTTTTTTGCACCGTCTATATGCATATCGAAAATCAAACTGTATATACTTCTGCCTTTTAAAAGATCTTTAAACTCTTTTTCCTTTATTTTGATGCTTACCGGCTCTTTTTTTAAACCATACATGACTGCCGCAATATAATTTTTATTTTTTAATTTTTTTGAGACTTTATTTTTTACTTCACTCTCGTCTCTTTTTTCTACTAACAGCGCAATATTTTCCATATATTCCTACACCTTACCTTATATTTACAAATTAAACTAAATTTTCACCCTTGAATAACTCGCTTACAGACATGCAATAATAAACTTTTTTTATAGTTTTTGCAAGCAGAGGTGCAATCGAAAGGACTTTTATTTTCTTTGTTTTAAATTCTTTCCCTATCGGAATCGTATCTGCTACTATTACCTCTTCGACTTCTGAATTTTCCAATTCTTCTATGGCATTACCCGAAAAAATCGGATGGGTCGCGCCTATATAAATCTTTTTTACATTATATCGCCTGAGCATATCGATAGCTTTAAGCAGCGTACCACCAGTATCTATCATATCATCGAACAATATGGCTGTTTTCCCCTCTACGTCTCCTACCACATGTTCCATCTCGGCCTTGTTTGGGGCAGGTCTTCTCTTATCCAGTATTGCCAGAGGTAAATGAAGTTTTTTGGCTAAAATACTGGCTCTTTTTACACCTCCCACATCGGGACTTACAACTACGCCGTTTTTAATGTTTTTTTCAATGATATATTTGGCTATTATGGGTATAGCGGTAACATGATCAACGGGAACATCAAAGAAACCCTGAATAGTCGATGAATGCAGATCCAGCAGTATTGCTCTATCCATTCCTGCAACAGAAAGTAAATCAGCGAATAATTTTGCAGTGATAGGTTCTCTTCCTTCCGCTTTCTTATCCTGTCTCGCATATCCATAATGCGGTATAACCGCATTTATCATACCGGCAGAAGCCCTTTTTAGGGCATCTATCATTATAAGAAGTTCCATTATATTATCATTTACCGGTTCGCAACATGTCTGCACCACAAAGACATCTGCACCCCTCACACTTTCATCGAATTTTACATATATCTCACCGTTTTTAAATCTGGTCCTGGTGATTTTTCCGGCTTTGATTCCCAGTTCCTGCGCAATTTTATCCGTCAGAGCAGGATAAGATGACCCTGAAAAGAGCATCATTCTTTTATTTACCCGACTTTCTTTCATATCCTTCATATCTCCCGCCTTAATAATATAATTCTTTTGATTTTAAATAATTAATTTCGTTTATTTTTTAATTTTTTTATCTTTAACTTCACAAAATGCCCTGATTTCGACGTTATTTCCTGTCACGGTACCCTGACTTATATAACTATAAGGCCCTATTTTGTTATTATTCCCGATGTCAGAATCCAGCACGACCGAGGCATTTATCCTCGTACCTTTACCTATCCTGGCATCCGTAATCTGACATAAAGGACCTATAACCGAATTCTTTCCTATCCTGGTTTTGCCTCTGATAAAGCATAAAGGTTCGATGATCACATCGGAATCTATAACCACTGAACTTTCAATATAACAGGACTGGGGATCTCTAATGGTCACTCCGCTTTTCATCAAACTTTCATTTATCTTCTTTTGCATAATATTTTCCAATACGGAAAGCTGAAACCTGTCATTTATACCCATTACCTCCAGATAATCCGGAATTTTTAACGAGCTCACCTTTTTACCTTTTTTTACAAGCGTTTCGACGATATCGGTCAGATAATATTCTTTCTGTTTATTTTTATCTTTTATATTCTCGATATTCTCAAAAAGGGATTTTGTCTCAAAACAATAAATAGAAGAATTTACTTCATGGTTTTTCTTTTCTTCGGGACTTGTATCGGTTTCCTCGACAATCTTTATTATATTTCCATCACTATCCTTTATAATCCTCCCATAGCCTTCAGGATCAGGAATAAGGGAACTAATCAAAGAAGCCGAGCTACCGGAACCTGTCCTGTATTCAACCAATTTCTTAAGGGTTCCGATATTGACCAGCGGACTATCGCCGGATAGTATCAAAACATTCTTTCCAAAATCCTTTTTATATTTTTTGACCATACTGACGGCATGTGCAGTTCCCAGCTGTTCCGGCTGCGGCACAGTCTTTATCCCGGGGAAATTATTTTTTATATAATCACTGACAGGTCCTTTTTTCTGTCCCGTAATCGTAAATATATTCTTTGGATTCAATCTAACGGCAAGTGATAAAACATAATAGAGTATTGGTTGACCTGATATCTGGTGAAGCACCTTGGGGATTTCCGACCTCATCCTTTTACCTTTGCCTGCAGCAAGAACAATCACGCTTAAATCTTTAGAAAAGTCCATTTTTTAAAGGATTCCCATCAAAAACATTAAAATAATTTGTTTGCGATACTACCAAATTGTAACATAAAAAATTGACTTTTCTAAGTCTTATCGGCTCCTTTTTCCAGATTTACCAGAAACTCTTTTAGCTTTGCCCCACCGGTAAATCTGCCTATTCTTCCATCGCTCTTTATTACTCTATGGCAGGGGATAACCAGCATCACGGGATTCCTGCTTAATGCAGAACCCGCAGCCCTCCAGGCTCTTTCATAGCCAGAAAGAAATGAAAGCCTTTTATAACTTACCGTCTCTCCATACGGTACCGAAGCCAGTTTTTCCCATATTCGTTTCTGAAAACTTGTTCCGGCAAGAAATTCGACTTTGAAATCAAATTTTTTTATTTTCCCATCGAGATAACCGATAATCGCGGTTTCTATTGTATTGGATTTTTTATCATTTAGATAAATCCTATCAGGATCCCCGTAAATCTTTTTAACATCTCTAATAAAATTCTCGAAATCCTTCTTGTTGTTTCCAAGATAATAAATAATTGTCCCGCCGGCTTTGTTTTCCCATAGATAATAAAACTTGCCTATGCTCGTTTTAAATTCTGATTTGTTTAAATTCTTGATCATTCTAAATATATTTTAAGTCTAAAGGTTAAATCAAAGCGTTTCAACTGTTTAATTTAACAAAGTGTTCAATAGATCTATCATAAGTTTTTTCAGCCCTCTCGTCAAAAAAACAGGCAGGAAGCTCGCCAAACCTTTTATGATAGATTATACAATCACAGCAGACCCCTTTTCTTGGACAAGGTTCATACGTGCAGTTACAGTTTTTCAAATTCCTTTCTTTGTTGCATCCCATATTGTTTTCCTTTCTAATTATCAGTACTCGATTCCTTTCTTTGCCTTTATACCCCTGGAGAAAGCGTGCTTTACCTCACGCATCTCCGTTACAGTATCTGCCATATCCAGAAGTTTCCGGGGAGCATTTCTTCCGGTCAGTACAATACAGAGTTTTTTAGGTTTATTTTTTATAAGATCGATTGTGTCTTCGATCTTTAAAAGTCCATAGCTCATAAGATTGATGATCTCATCCAGAATAATCATATCATACCTGCCGCTTGCAACCTTCTTGCACGCATACTCGAATGACTCGGAAGAATTTTTCACCTGTGCTCTGGTTGGTGCCGGTTTTCCGTCTTTAAATCTTATAAATCCTTTTCCCAGCCTTTCAATCTCGATCAGGGGTTTTAATTTCTTAATGATTCTAAACTCACCGGTATCGAAACGTCCCTTGATAAACTGCATTATCAGGACTTTCTGGTTATGGCCCGCTGCCCGCAGAGCCAGACCCAGAGCTGCCGTGGTCTTTCCCTTGCCTTCTCCTGTATTTATAAGAACCAGGCCTTCTTTTAAATCTTTTCTGTACATTTCTTCCTGCTTATTATTAGTTATATTAGAATTCATTTTTTACCGGTACTGTAGTCTTTTATTTTTTATTATAATCCATCCTTAAGTATTTTTTGAAATAATTTCAATGCAAAGATCATTTTTAAAAACAACTATTCCTGATTTATTTTTATCTATCATTACTGCAGCTGCTTTAAAACCTCATTTATCGTTTCGACTGCGATTGCGCCGTTCTTTATCATTTTTCCGTAAAGCTTTTCGGCTTTTCCATCGGTATGATCTCTTTTTCTTATGTTTTCTTTATCTATTATTATCACCTTTTTTCTTAGACCGATTGCTTTATTTACCGATAAAAGATTAGAAAAATTGCCCGGTCCAAATTCAACCGCAGGTAAAATCACGGCATCGCTGGATTTTATAAACTCAAAGTTTTTGTTCTGCGAATCCAGGCTTATAGGAGAAAAAGGCGCCTCTGCTGCATATGGGATCTCTAGCATCCGGGCAGTATCAAGATCAGAATCCAGAGTATTTATGACTCCGCAGGATATTACATAACCACTGCTATGCAACAAACTTATTACCTGTGATGCGGCCCCTCCGCCGCCAATCACATGGACCCTTGAACATTTATTTGCCCCCTGCGCTATAATGTCTCTCTCAATCGCTGTATTGAAAACCGGACTTACATAAAGATTGCCGGTTACGGGATTTCTGCCTATAAAGACATCACTTCCAAACACATTTTTTATATTTTCTCTGTTAATAGTATCTTCCACGCTGCCAAAGCTAAAAATCCGGCCCTCTTTTAAAAGCATAATTTTTTGACTGTTTTGTATGGCGAGATTTATATCTTGAAAAATTCCTATTATGGTTTTTTTCTCTCTCTTATTCAAATCTAAAAATAAATTCATAAACTCGATCTGGAAATTTATATCCAGATGGGATGTGGGTTCATCCAGAAGAAGTATGGGACTATCCTGCGCCAGTGCCTGCGCTATAATTACCCGCTGCTTCTCACCACCTGAAAGTTCCGAGAATTTTCTGTTCGCAAAAGTCAATATTTTAGTTTTTTCCATAGCTTCGTCTGCCGCATGATAGTCTTCTTTTCTTTCCGTTCCAAATCTCGAAATATAGGGATTCCTTCCCATCATGACCATCTCGGCTACGGTAAAGCTGAAACCCGGATCGGTATACTGGGGCACGACTGCCATCATTTTCGCGACATCCTTTGAATTCAATCTCTTAAGGTTTCTCCCGCCTACTTCGATTCGTCCTTCATAATCCTTCAGGATACTGCTTATGAGATTTACAATGGTACTTTTACCTGCTCCGTTCGGACCCAGGATCGATATAAAATCTCCTTTTCCTACATTAAAACTGACATCATCCAGGATTTTTTTCTTACCATAAGAAAAATTTAAATTTTTTACCGAGATTATGTTTTCATCCACAGCCATTTTATATTCAACCCGCCTGTCTAAAAAATCTGCTTTTTTGACTTCAGCAGGAGATAAAGGAAAAACGGAACTCCTGCAATGGAAGTTATGATGCCTACCGGAATTTCCCGGGGCATAAGTACAGTTCTGGCCAGAGTATCCGACATAAGCATAAATATTCCCCCTGCAATCACTGAGGCCGGATATAATATTTTATGATCAGGCCCCACCAGAAGCCTTAAAATATGCGGGGTTATAAGTCCCACAAATCCTATGACTCCACTCATTGACACGGCAACAGCCGCAATAAGTGACGCCAGTATAAGCAGTATTTTCTTTACTCTATCTGTCTGTACCCCAAGCTGGACAGCTCTTTCATCCCCAAGTGATATTATATTCAGGTCTCTCATGAAAAATCCGGAAATGATGATGAGGACAGTGACTATGGGAGCAAGGACATTGAAATTGCCCCAGGTCGCAGAAGTAAAGCCGCCCATTACCCAGAATACTATTTTTGCCATATCCTGAGTTCTTAAAATCATTATGAAATAGGTAATAGCACTTAGCATTGCACTTAGAGCAATACCGGAAAGAAGCAGTGTTATCACTGATACTTTTCCTCTGATTCTGGAGATATTGTATACGAGAAACGTTGTACCCAGAGCACCCAGCAGGGCGAAAACAGTGATGGTGGAAACACCAAGCAGACCTGCACCGGTTACAAAGACCAGCCCTATGGTTGCTCCCAGAGCAGCTCCTGATGAAACTCCTATTACATAAGGATCTGCCATAGGATTTCTAAAAAGACCCTGGAAAATAACCCCCGCTCCTGCGAGTGCCATCCCAACAAATATGGACAGAAATATCCGGGGTAATCTGATCTGTGAAATGATCACGATGTCCTGATAATCGATGAGGTCAGTATTTATATAACGATTTATCCCCGGTATACGGCTTGCCATTATCAGGCCGGTATCCTTAAGGCTGATTTTTACGGCCCCGGTGGAAGCAGCGACTATTATTATTAGTCCCAGTATTATCAGCAATATGACAATATATTTTAATGTCCTTGTGCCGGTTCTCATTATTCTATTATCTCAAATTCTCCAAAAATTTCAGGATGAATCGCTTTTGCCAGCATAGGCAGAGCTTTTTTAATGAGATTCTGATTGGGCCTGGAAATCGAATTATCCGGAATAATATACACCCTGCCGTTTATCACTGCATCTATACTCGCAAATCTCTCATCCCCAGTTATTACCGAGGGATCCGATGCAAGACTCACTGGAGCGATTATTATATCGGGATTCTTTTCTATCAATCTTTCGACGCTGTATTCAGGCCATCCGGTCAGATTGTCTTCCGCAACTATATTGATTCCGCCTGCCTTCTCTATCAGGTCACTGATATAGGTATCTCCACCCGTACTCGTCAGAGGATCGTTCCATACCTCATAAAAAACTTCCGGCTTATCATCGTCATTTAAATCCTTGACCTGACTATATATAGCATCGACTTCTCCTTTAAGTTCGTTTACAAGCTCTTCTCCCTTATCTCCAAATCCGACTATTTTACTGATATTTATTATTTCATCATAAACACCCTCGATACCTTTGACATTGATGACCCTGTAAATCTCAATTCCAAGGTCGCTTATTTTTAGGAAGTCATCCTCGGGACCACCCGTAGGCGTTATAAGTATATCCGGATTCAGTTCTGCAATTTTCTCTATATTCGGACCAAATGCATCTCCGGCTCCTTCAAATCCTTCTGCCAGCGGATCATGTTGTTCCACGCTCCAGCTGTCAACTTCCACTACCAGTTCCATTGCACCAAGAGCATCGATTATCTCCAGTGCACTGGGAGCAAGTACAACAATACTCAAAGCCGGTCCGGCAAGTTCTACTATATTTTCATCCCCATCCACCACCTTTACCGGAGTTTTTTCTGCTTCACTTTCCCCTGCGACCTCTGCGGTCCCGGTGTTTTTACATCCCGGGAATATACTCAGAGCAGCCACAATAAGAAAAATTGTAACCACTGCCGTTATCAATACTTTCTTTTTAGACATTATTTCTCCTTTGATTTTTTTTGATCTTTTTTTATTTATAAATAAAAAAACTCCCACCTTCTTCGGATGAGAGTTTTTTAAATAAAAAATCATCCTCTTTCTGCCGAAGAGAGATAAATAAAATATTTAAAGGTTTCCTGGCTTAAGGGACTTTACTCTCCGCCTTCCCGGCAATATTATGCCAGTGGCTAACTAGAGAGTACACACCCTATCACAGTGGCGGGACCGCTCCAGATTTGAACTGGATTCCCTAAAATCAAAATTAAATTTACTGTAGTACCGATTTATTTTAAAAGAGCATTTTTATATTCCGATTTTCCATATTACTATAAAAAAAAGGAAAAGCAAATCAATTAAACTATTTTGTTTTCACGGAGCCATTCAAAAGTATCTTCAATCGATTCTTTTATGGTTATAGGTTTATAGCCCAATTCCCGGCTGGCTTTTTCATGACTTATGTATGAGTTGCTCCGGAGGGTATTGACAGAATATATTGTAAAACGCGGAGTTTTATTAGCTAATTTATAGTAAATAGGAGTAAAGACACCGGCTGTTTTTGCCAGCCAGAAAGGCACCTTATATTTCGGACTTTTATTTCCTGTAATTGCCTCAAGTATGGAAAAAATTTCATCCAGGGTTATTCTCTGTCCGGATAATATATAATAGTCACCGGTTTTTCCTTTTTCCGCTGCTAAAATGAGCCCTGCTGCCACATCACGGACATCGACAAAATCGTATGCACCATCAATTTTCATTTTTACAGCATTCCTGGCAAAATCAATGAATGTTCCTGTTATCATAGACCCCCTAAAATCATAAGGTCCCATAACGCCTGTCGGGCAAACTACTACCGGATCCAGACCGGCTTTTGCGGATTCTATTACTGCCAGGCTGGCAAGAGCTTTTGACCGGTCATATTCACCCCTGTTGCTGTTGACGTCAAAAGGCATATCTTCATCGATAACCGTTCCATGCGGAGGTTCTTCCAGGGCATGTATGGAACTGGTATAGACCAATCGCTTTACCCCGCACTTAATGCAGGCATCTATAACATTTTTGGTTCCTTCAAGATTGACCCTTCTGATCAGTGCCCTGTCTCCGGGCATTATCGATATTATTGCCGCAAGATGATATACGGTATCAGCACCCTTAAAAGCCTTGATCAAGGAATCCTTATCCAGGATATTTCCTAAAACCTTTTCTACTTCCAGACCTTCCAGTGAAGAGAGATCGGAAGTGGCGCGTATCAAAGCCTTTACTTTTTTGCCCTTTCTAAGCAATCCTCTGGTAAGGACATTGCCAATACATCCTGTTGCACCGGTTACAACTTCCATGATTTAATACCTTCGGTTTTATAAATAACGTGATAAATATTATAAGATCCGGATTATTTTTCTATTTTAAATTATAGAAGGCATGCAGTCCCTGGTATTCTGCTTCATCCCCGAGATCTTCTTCGATCCGCAGCAGCTGATTATATTTGCAAACTCTATCCGTTCTCGAAGGAGCACCCGTTTTAATTTGACCGGCATTTACTCCTACCACTATATCTGAAATGGTGGTATCTTCGGTTTCTCCCGATCGATGAGATACCACTGCCGTGTAATGTCCCTTCTTAGCCATTTCGATTGCATCAAGAGTTTCCGATAGTGTTCCTATCTGATTGACTTTAATTAAAACGGAATTTGCAACAGCCATATCCAGTCCCTTCTTAATCCTTCTGGTATTTGTCACAAAAATATCGTCTCCTACCAGCTGGATCCTCTTGCCAAGTTTAGCTGTCAATTCCTGCCATCCTTCCCAGTCCTCTTCAGCCATTCCATCTTCTATCGAGATTATAGGGTATTTATCTACAAGATTCTTGTAATAATCAACCATTTTCGTTGGGGTCAGGACTTTACCTTCCCCCTTAAGGTTATATTTCCCATCCATGTAAAATTCGGTGGCAGCAGGATCGAGCGCAATATAAACATCTTTACCGGGTTTAAAGCCGGTATGCTCAATAGCCCTGACTATATATTTTATGGCATCTTCGTTGGTCTTAAGATTGGGAGCAAATCCTCCTTCATCGCCCACTGAAGTATTTAATCCGTCCTTTTTCAGGACATTTCTCAGACTATGAAATACTTCCACTCCCATTCTTAAAGCTTCGCTGAATGAAGAAGCACCAAGAGGCATTATCATAAACTCCTGCAGGTCAACTGTATTATCGGCATGCTTACCACCATTTAAAATATTCATCATTGGCGAAGGAAGAATATGTGCATTGACCCCGCCCAGGTATTTATATAGAGGCAGGTCAAGAGCTATTGCGGCAGCCTTTGCCACAGAAAGAGATACACCAAGTATAGCATTTGCCCCTAATTTGGATTTATTATCCGTATTATCAAGATCTATCATGGCACGGTCTATCTCACGCTGATAAATAGCATCCATACCCTCAAGTTCCGGAGCAATTAAAGAATTAACATTCTCTATAGCTTTCTGGACACCCCTGCCCAGATATCTTTTTTTATCATTATCCCTTAATTCAACTGCCTCGAATCCTCCGGTAGATGCTCCCGAAGGTACCGATGCCCTTCCGATTGCTCCGCAATCCAGAACCGTTTCAACCTCTATAGTAGGGTTGCCTCTTGAATCAAGGATCTCTCTCGCAAAAATTCCGGTAATTTCAGTCCAATCGCTCATTATTATTCTTCCTTTCCTATTATTTATTATCAAATTATTTTTCTATAACCATTTAAATTTTTTAGGGTAATGTATTATTAAGTATATTTTCCATAAGTCATTATATTAGCATTTTTTACATTTTAAAATTAATTATTAAAAATTATTATATATAGAAATATATAACTTAAAAATATGTTTGGTAAAAACTTTTAAATTCATTACAATAATCTTTATTTAAATCCGTCTATACCAATATAAGGGAGAAAATTATTGAAGGATAATCTTGAAAAGGTTTATAAAGATGAGCATAAAAAACTGGGAAGTTATATAAGATCCAGAGTTAATGATCCAGAAGAAGCCGAAGATTTATTACAGGATGTCTTTTATTCAGTTCTCAGTAATTTTAATGTTCTCGGGCCGATAAACAATTTGATGGGTTATCTATATGCAATTACCCGGAATAAGATAACGGATTGGTACAGGAAAAAAAGATTGAATACAGTTTCACTTCATGATCAAGAAGGTGAACATATATTGGAAGAAATAATTGAAGATACATGTATAAATATCGAGGATGATTACATCAGAACTATAATCGAAGATGAGATATTTAAAAACATTGATAATTTGCCGGAAGAACAGAAAGAGGTTTTTATCGCAAATGAAATTGAAGGAATTTCATTTAAGGAAATGTCTAAAAAAATGAATATTTCAATAAATACCCTTCTTGCAAGAAAAAGATATGCAGTAATAAGTTTGAGAAATAAATTAAAGAATATCAAATATTAAATAATCAGGAGGTATTATGCATTGTTTTAAAGAACATTTTAAAAGATTTAGACCTTTGCAAATTGTTGGTATAGTAACGGGCGGATTAACATTTGTATTTATAATGGCATTTTTATTCGGCTACTTTGTAATGCTGTTATGGAACTGGCTGATGCCTGCAATATTCGGTCTTGTTGAAATCACATACTGGCAGGCATGGGGATTAGTGTTGTTATTTCATATACTATTCAAATTCGGCATTCATCCGCATCGTGAAATAAATAAGCGTTATTATGCCAGAGATGAAATCAGGAACAGATTTAAAGAAAGATTTGAGTGCCGCAATAAAGAAGATAAAACTAACAGTGAGCAATAATACCAAAAGCATTGCTGCTGCCGGTGCTGAGCTATCCTTTAAAAGATTATAAGAACCGTGTTTTAAATTTAATAAAAATTTGGTTAAATAGCATTTGGTCTGTAAAGTTTTAGATATAAATGTTTAAAAACTTTAAATATATATTTTCAGATGCAAAGGGAAGGCAGGAGATGAAATAATGATTAAAATAACCAGAAAATTTTTACTTATCGCTGCCGCTATCACTATTATTTTAGTACCACTAAATCTTTTAGCCTGTAGGGCAATTGGAGATAACCAGGAAGATACTGATACCTTCGAAGTAACCAGAGGTGATATCGTCCAAACCGTAAATACCAGTGGTTATGTGGATAGTGAGTTGCGGAATGACTATTCCCTCATGGCTTCGGGAAAAGTCACTTATGCTCTTGATAAGGGAGATATCTTTAGTAAAGGTGACGCGTTGATAGAGATAGACACGACCAGACAGAAACTGCTGCTTGCCCAGGCAGAAGAAAATTTGATCATAGCCGAAAATTCCCTCTCACTTGCTAGAATAAGTTACCAGCAGGCACTTGATGCGAATCATATAGCGCTGCAGCTTACCGGAGAAAATACAAAGCTCTCCGAACTGTCGGTACAAAATGCTTTGACTTCTCTTGAAGATGCAAACGAATATCTGAGCCTTGTAGAGGAAGGAGCCCTCTCCACCGATATCCTCATATCCCAGGCTTCTGCGGGGTCTCACTCAGCGGAAGGTCTGTACAACCAGGCAATGATAAACCAATCCTCGACTTACTGGACAAACCTATCTTCCACCCAATCCGCAGCAAGTCAGATCCAGGTTACCGCTAAAAATATAGCACAGGCAGAAAGCCAGCTTAGATTGTCACAGATAAACCTTGATTTGGTAAACCTAGATATAGAAAATAGCACAGTCTATGCACCCTATGATGGGATAGTCCTCTCTTCCGCATATAGGAAAGGAGAATATGCCGGACCGGGAGTACCGGCTATTTCCATAATAAGCAGTGACTTTATTATAAAGGCGGAAGTAAATGAGACCGATGTGGTTAGTCTTAAAATAGGGCAGGATGTTACTATCAGGCTTGACGCTTACTTTGAAAATGAAATGGGCGGTAAAATAGTAGAGTTGTCCCCGATTTCCACAAATATCGGGGGAGTAGTCTCATTCGAGCTTATCGTAAAACCGGAAACTGAAAACGTCCCCGTACTTCTGTATGGCCTTTCGGCAAGTCTTGATATAGTAACTTTAAGCGCGCAAGATGTCCTGTACGTCCCCATACAATCCGTGTTTGAAGAGGACGGGAAATCATATGTAAATGTTCCAGTTGAGGACGAAGGGATAGAAAAGATAGAAGTCACAACCGGGATATTTAACTTCGACTTTATCGAAATAATATCGGGCCTTAGCGAAGGAGACACTATTTTAATTTCACCGGCCCAGTAATGAACCTTAGATAAATTAATAGACTATATGACAGAGAACAGTAAAGACACAATAATTAAAACAATTGATATCACAAAAGTTTACCGGATAGGAAACATCAAGGTAAATGCCCTCCGCGGCGTAGATCTTGAAATAAAAAGGGGCGAGTTTGTTGCAATAATGGGACCTTCGGGTTCGGGGAAATCCACACTGATGAATATTATAGGATGTCTTGACACGCCAACCTCGGGTAAATACTTTCTCAGTGGTATAGACATAAGCAAGATAGGTGATAACGAGCTTGCAGGAATAAGAAATAAAGAAGTAGGTTTTGTGTTCCAGACATTCAATCTCCTCTCAAGGACTAATATTTATGGTAATGTCGAGCTTCCCATGATTTATTCCAAGGATAGAGTCACAAACAAAAGAAAGAAAGTACTGGATGCCATAGAATCGGTGGGACTATCCGATTGGATAAAGCACAGACCCAGTGAACTTTCGGGCGGAGAGAAGCAGAGAGTGGCCATTGCAAGAGCTCTTGTCAATCAGCCCTCCATAATACTTGCCGATGAACCTACCGGAAACCTGGACTCCAGGACCGGAGAAGAAATAATGCTCATCTTTCAAAAACTAAACAATGAGGGCAAGACAATAATACTTGTTACTCATGAACTGGATATAGCCAGGCATACACATAAAATCATCTATCTAAGAGATGGTGTTATCCATGGAGAGGAAGAAGTCGCTAACAGACTGTCTGCTGAAGAAGAACTAAAAGATATGCCCAGGCTGGAAGAAAGACTGACTGAAAAACATGTGATTTAAATATATGAAAAGACTACTTGAAAACATAAAAATTGCCTTTCAGGCTCTATTTCTAAACAAGCTGCGATCCTTTCTGACCATGCTTGGCATAATAATTGGTGTTGGGGCTGTTGTCGCTATGCTTTCAATAGGCGCAGGGGCACAGCAGTCTATAATTCAGAGTGTCCAGGGCATCGGTTCGAATCTTATCATAATAACTCCCGGTAATCCTGAGGAAGAGCAAAACCTGGGAGCGCAATTCGTATTCAGCGGACAGCAAGCAAAACTAAAAGCAGGTGATCTGCAGGCAATCGAGAGAGAGGCAACTTTAATAACCGGAGCCGCACCTGTTGTATTCAGCTCTTCGATTATTTCATACTCAAATAATAGTGGCCAATCTACAGTATACGCCTCGACAGAAAACGGCCGCGAACTCTACAACATGAATGTGGAAGAGGGTAAGTTTTACAGTAAAAGCGATGTCTCGAACGCTTCGAACGTAGCAGTGATCGGTCAGACGGTTATAGACAAATTATTTGGCAAAATAGATCCCATAGGCAAAATAATCAAAATTGACGGAAAAAATTTTAAGGTGATTGGTACACTTGAAGCCAGAGGAACCGATACGTTCGGAAATGATCAGGATGATTTTATCAGCATACCGGTCACCACTGCACAGAATAAATTATATGGGCTGGATTCATACAATATGATACTGGCACAGAGTATAAGCGAAGAGGAAATAGACGAGGCCTCGGAAGAGATAGAATCCATATTAAGAAGATACCGGGGTATAAGGTTCGGGGAAAATGAAGATTTCAGCGTTCGAAATCAGACACAGATTCTTGATGTCATAAGTACCATTACCAATATTTTTACCGTGGTTATCGCCGGCATTGCAGGTATCTCACTCCTTGTGGGCGGTATCGGAATAATGAATATAATGCTGGTTTCGGTAACTGAGAGAACCAGAGAAATCGGTATAAGAAAAGCGATAGGGGCTAAAAACAGGGATATACTTATCCAGTTCCTGGTAGAAAGTATTGTATTGAGTATAACGGGAGGTATTGTAGGTATTCTCTTTGCAGTTCTGATTGCAGTTCTCTTAAGCAATTTTACCGTTCTGGATACGTCCGTCACTATTCTCCCCATAATCATTGCTCTTAGCTTCTCCACTGTAGTGGGTCTATTCTTCGGAATCTATCCCGCGATGCGCGCTGCAAGACTCAACCCCATAGATGCGTTAAGATATGAGTAATATTATGATTTAATAATGAGCCTCTTGAAAAGAATTTTTTAGTACAGTTATATTAAATTTTTAAACATAAGCGGTAAAGAAAGTTTATTGGCTTCCAGGAAATCTTTATCTCTCAGGATTTTTTTTGTATCGCCGTCAAACATTATTTTACCCTTATTTAATATAATGGTCCTGTCCGAAAATTCATACGCAAGGTCCAGATCATGAGTCGCTATAATCATTGTCTTTTCCAGCCCTTTGATCAATTTTATGAAATCCCCTCTATTTTTAGGATCCAAATTGCCTGATGGTTCATCCAACAGCAATATCTCGGGGCTGTAAGATAATACCGTTGCCAAAGCAACAAGTTTTTTTTCACCGAAACTCAGGAAATGGGGCATATTATTATCAATTTCAAAAAGATTCACACTCGCCAGACTTTTTTTTACAACACTTTCTATAAATTCTCTATCCTTCGCTCTAGGGTCCTTCTTTTTATTAAGGGAATTTATAAGACCAAAGGCGACGTCATCAAAAACTGTGGCAGAAAAGAGCTGATCATTTGGGTTCTGAAAAACAAATCCTATATTTTCTCTTAAATTATATAGATTTTTATCATCCAGGGTTTTTCCTGAAATAAGAACCTCGCCACTTCTACTTTTTTGTTCCATTAGTCCCGCCAGATTTAAAAGAAGCGTCGACTTTCCTGCGCCGTTTGGCCCGATTACCGAAATTTTCTCTCCTTTTGTAACAGTAAAATTAACATCCTGCAATGCTTCTTTATATTCTATAGATGCTTCATTTTTATCATCTATTCTTCTAATCGATCTATATTTATATTTAAGGTTTTTAACTTCAATTATGATATTATTATTCACTTTAAATTTTATTAACTTTCGGTAACTAAAACTTTTAAATAAAAATAACTAAGATAATATTTTTAAGAATTCGATTATTTTAACTAAAATCATCATTAAAATAAAACAAATGGTAATAATCCAATTTAATTTACTTGTATCGAAGTTTCTTTCAATAAAATGGAAATTACCATCAAAGCCTCTTGACTCCATAGATTTGTAAATATTTTCTGCCCTATCGAATGATTTGATCAACAAATTGCCCGCAAGAAATGTCAATCTTTTACTTAAAGTCTTATAAGATTTCTGAAAAATCCTGCTTCTTATAGCAAGCTGACCCGTATCGGAATCTTCTTTTAATACAAAAAAGTACCTGTACATAATAAAAATAATAGTAACTATTATGGCAGGAACATGTATCTTCCTTAATCCATCTAGAAGTTCGATATCGGATGTTGAAATTACAAGTGAAGATAACATTAGAATTGAGATAAATGATTTTAGAAGAACTGTTAAAAAAATGGTAATACCATTATCGGTAATAGTTATATTAAGAAAGTTAAGATTTAACGTAAATAATATTTTTCCTTTATTTGCAAATGGAATAAATATTGAAATGAAAAAAGGAAATAAAAAAAGCAGCAGCGTTCTTTTTATCAGAAGAAAAAAACCGGATTTAAATAATATGGCTATTAAGATACTTAATGTGAAATAAAGCAATAAAATATAATAATGACCGCTTGCCGTGCTTATAAGAAAAAATAAACTTACAAGAACTATTATTATCTTTGCTTTAGTGTTTATATTAAAGGCATTATATGCTTTTACTATCTTTTCCAATGTCTAAATTATTTTGTTTACTTTTATTTCTTGATGCTGCCCTGTAAATTAAAAAAATGGTTCCAAAGATTGCCAGTATTATTAGAACTCCAAATAAACCCGCAAGTGCACCCCGCCATAAAGGACTGCTGACAGCGCCAAATGTATAATCAGGAATCAAAAAAACATTGTCACTTACAGCATTTCGAGCTTTTTCTATAAATCCAAAGTTTTCTGCGACTTTTTCAAGCCCATCAGGAAAAGAAGAAGCAAAAGGAGATATAAATACTGCAATAATTAAAGCTGCAATTACTCCAACTGTAACAAATGTTGTAGTCTTCTTATCGTTCATATTTAAAGGCTCCTTTCATTAGTTAGAATTAAGTCAGGTCTTATCCTGTCAACAAAGGCAATAATTGCTGTTGTAATAATAGCCTCGCCTACTCCTATTACCATATGAACAAGGACCATGGCTTTCAGTGTAACTGCCATTTCATAAGTGCCTGATATCCCAAGTTCAAGTGCAGCAAAGAATGATGCTAATACAACAGAGAGCCAGGATGCAACAGCTATCGCAATATAGAAATTAACTTTAGATTTTGATATCTTTCGAATAAGATAATAAATTAAATAGGAGCTTAAAACTCCGATTATAGCCATATTAAATATATTTGCTCCAAGCGCCGTTATGCCTCCATCGTTAAATATAAGCGCCTGAACAATTAAAACTACACTCAATATTATCGACCCAGCAGAAGGCCCTGCAACTATTGAAGAAAGCGCCCCGCCTAATAGATGTCCGGAAGTACCACCGGGAATTGAAAAATTGATCATTTGTAGCGCAAATATAAGAGCAGCCATTACTCCCATTATTGCTATGGTCCTGGCTTTGAAAATCTTTTTTACCTTGTAAATTGAAGCCCCAAGCCCACTGGCAGAAGCTACACTTGTTGCTATAACAGTTTTTAGATCCACAAATCCATCCGGAATATGCATTTACCCTCCTCAAATAGGTGTTATTATTATAAAAAAAGTAACACTACTAAACAAAATTGTCAATTAGGGTTTTAAATAATTTTTAGGATTTTATGCTTTATATATTTTCGGCCAATGTGGATTTTGAAAGAGAGATATGCTTTACACCCTTTATAGATTTTAATCTTGATTCCAACTGGTAAATTTCATTAATTTTTCCCTTAACTACTACAATCTCAAGACAGATCCTCTGGTCAAGATGGATGTGTTGTGTGGAGATAATAATTTTATGATAATCATGTTGTATATCTATCAGACTATCTACAAGCTCCCTTTTATGGTGGTCATATACCAGAACAATTGCACCTGCAGCATTTTTATCTAATTGCAGCCATTCTTCTCCTATAAGTTCTTTTCTAATTAAATCTCTTAACGCTTCGGAGCGGTTAGTGTAATTTTTGGATTTGATATATTTATCAAATTTATTTATTAAATTACTTTCAATCGAGACACCAAATCTTTTAATACTATTCATATCAGACTATTACTATTTTTATAAAATCTTTAATATTATTGCACATTTTTTTCCATTATACATTACCGTTTTTAAAGCATGGGTTAATTTTTAGATTTTAAGTAATTTAAGAATAAAAGTAATTAAAATTTGAACTTCTTCTTGTGTTTATGATATCAGCAAAATTTTTCTTATGGCTAAAATAAATCCATTGTAAGAAAGCTTCTATTATAATAGCTAATGAACCATGATTAACATTAGAATCTAAAAACTCTTTTAAAAATAAACAAAACCTATTAATTCCAACTTCAAACAAAATAAATTATTAATCTTATAATTAAATTAACGGTAACTTATGTATATACATAACATTTGAATTATATATACTAAATGATATAATAATTAAGTAAACTATATATAATAAAAAAATTTTATAATGTATTTTTAACATAAATAATAGTAAATGGTTCTTAAAATCATTAAAAATTATTAATTATTTGATTATTAAGTAAAATGAAAATAAATAATAAAATTAACAAATGCAAAGAATTAAATAAACCCCATTTTAAAGAAGTTCCAAACGATAGAGCAGCAATAAATAAAAAAGAAGCAATTAGTTCCTATAAAACCATATCATTGAAACTTTTAAGATTGTCCACTATACAAAAAAAGACAGAAAATCTTTCTAAAAAAAATGAAGAGCACTACAAATCCTTATTTGAAAATTCTCTTGATGGTATATATAAAAGTACTATAGATGGAGATTATATTGATGTAAATCCTGCGCTGGTAAAAATGCTAGGGTATGATAATAAGGAAGAATTACTCTCTGTAAACATTCCAAACCAAATATATATTTCCAAAAAATATAGGTCATCTCTAAAAGAAAAAAATAAACTATTTGAAGCACAACTCAAGAAAAAAAATGGAACTCTTATATGGGTAGAGGTTAGCGCCAGGATAATTTATAAAAAAGAAAAACCAGCCTATTACGAAGGAATAATAAGAAATATAACAGAGCGTAAAAAATCGGAAGAGAAAATTGTATACCTATCTTTCCATGACAATCTTACTGGACTTTATAACAGGGCTTATTTTGAAGAAGAAATAAAAAGGCAAGATACGCAAAGACAGCTTCCCTTAAGTTTTACAATCGGTGATATAAACAGACTTAAGCTAGTAAACGATGCTTTAGGTCATCTGGAAGGTGATAGGTTAATTGTTAAAGTAGCAGAATTACTAAAAGCATTTTGTAGAAAAGAAGATGTCATTGCCAGATGGGGAGGAGATGAATTCACAATTCTACTTCCTAAAACTAAAAAAGTGAATGCGGAAGAAATTATAGATAGAATAAAAAATACGTGCATTCTAACCAGCAAGCACAAAATACCCATAAGCATATCCCTGGGAACGGCAACAAAAGAAAAAATAAACCAGGATATTCAAGATGTGATAAAAGAAGCAGAAGATAATATGTATAGACATAAGCTAATTGATAGAAAAAGTATATATAGTTCAATAATATCATCGCTTGAGAGAACGTTGTATGAAAAAAGTCTGGAAACTAGAGATCACGCGGAACGCCTAAAAAAGCTGTCGCAAGAAATGGGGAAAATTATAAACCTCCCGAATAATAAGATAGACGAACTTTCACTGCTTTCTACTCTTCACGATATTGGTAAAATTGCGTTATCCGAAGAAATACTTACTAGCGGAAGAAAACTTACAAAAAAAGAATGGGTTTTAATAAAAAAACATCCAGAGATTGGTTATAATATTTGTGAATCAAATTCTCAACTTGCACATATAGCTAAAGGTGTTCTGGGACATCATGAGTGGTGGAATGGGGATGGATATCCACATGGTCTAAAGGGTGATAATATTCCACTTACATCCCGCATCATATCAATAGTTGATGCCTATGATGTCATGATAAGCGGCAGAAATTATAAAAAGGCGGTCACAAAAAAAGAAGCCATAAGGGAATTAAAAAGATGTTCAGGAACACAATTTGATCCTAAGCTTGTAGGTATTTTCATTGGCATTGTTTCAAAAGTAAAATAATTTTTACTTCCAGAAAAATCTTATTCTCAAAGAAAATTTAAAAAAGTTCTATTTCTATTATTCCATATTCTTTTTTAGTTTTTCTGCATACTTTCCCGTCTGTTTTTTTATCTCTGCTGTTTTTTCACTAATAAATCCGCAGGTCTTGTTACAGCATTCCTCCATGCGTTCTCTTAATATTTTCCTGGTTTCTTCTCCCTTGCGAGGTGCAATAAGAAGACCTGCAAAGACTCCTAATGCAAAAATAAGCAGAGTGCAGCCTAAGGCATTGGAGCATCTCATATTATTTTTGTTCCTTCCTGGCTCTTCTTCTGTTTCTTGCTTTTATTACACGCCATACTATCAGTAATATAATTCCTGCTAAGATCCACAATGGAGAAGTGAGAATTATTGCGGCGGCTAACCAATTCAATACCTTTACAGCTCCCCTTAAACCATTCTTCAATGATTCTACAAATCCCCATCCAGTAGTAGTTATTGGTTCTGGTTCATGGAAGAAAACATCAATAGTGGAAAAAGAGATCAGGTCATCAAGATACTGCATTCTTCCCTTGATTATTTCAATCTGCTCCTGAACGATACTCAACTCTCTCTGGACCTCTAAAGTGTCGGTCACTCTTTTTGACTGCGCCATCAAATCAAGCAAGATGTCTTCCTGGGCTTCGTAGTTTCTAAGCCTGCTTTCAAGATCGGTATATTCCTGGGTAACATCCTGGCCGCTACTTGAGGTACTCTTAACCGTACCCATGTCCTTGACTTTCTCAAGAGCAGAATTATATTTATCGGAAGGGATCCTTAAAGTAATGTTGCCACTTGTCATATTGCCCTCGGCATCAGAATAACTCTGGCTATTTGAAATAAAACCTCCATTCTGCTCGGCCAGATTTGTGAGTTTGAACAGAGTTGTCTCGAATTCTCCCGCAGCGATCTCAAGCTCGATATAAGCATTTTTAATTACTTTTCTATCGCCGGTTACGGGGACATCACCAATCTCCGTATCAGCAGTGGTATCCTGGGAAACTTCTCCTTCACTTGCCACCGACTCAGGAGATTCTTCTGCTATTGCCATTTCTTCTTCCCTGGAAGATACGCCCAATCCTTCGTCTGTTTCTGGTACCGCTCCAGCCTTACATCCTGCAAAAATCATCCCGAATATCAGAATGCTTAATGATAGGATGATAAGTAGTTTCAATGAAATGCTTTTGATTTTCATTTATACCTCCGTAAATTTAAATTGAATATTCGATATCATAATTATAACCTATTATATAATTCTTATTAACAAATATTGTTCTTAAAACCTCCGGACGATTGAAATAAGCTTTTTATAAATAGATTAAATTCATCATATATATTCGTATGCCTGAGATATTATTTGAGGTAATTGCAGTAAAAATTTGAATTTATATTATTTCACTTTACAACTATTACCAGACATCGGTTCTGATATATTCATCTATAGCTGCAGCTGCACTCTTACCTGCACCCATGGCCAGTATGACTGTAGCCGCACCGGTTACTATATCTCCTCCGGCAAAAACACCTCTTACATTCGTTTTACCAGTTACCGGTTCGGCTATTATATTTCCCCATCTGGTAAGATTTATCTTTGGGGCCGAAGAAGTCAGCAGCGGGTTTGGTCCCTGTCCTATAGCCATCACTACCACGTCAATTTCTATTTCAAACTCAGATCCTTCTATCGATATAGGTCTTCTTCTGCCTGAATCATCAGGTTCTCCCAGCTTCATTCTGATACATTTTATCTTACTTGCCCAGCCATTCTTTCCTATTATTTCAACCGGATTGGTCAGCAGTTGGAGTTCGATTCCTTCTTCTCTTGTATGCTCGATCTCTTCATCCCTGGCCGGCATCTCTTCTTCACTTCGCCTGTATATAAGATATACCTTTTTCGCTCCCAGCCTTTTAGCAGTTCTGGCAGAGTCTAAAGCCACATTTCCCCCGCCTATTACTGCTACACGGAGTCCTTTGACGATAGGAGTATCACACTCCGGAAATTTGTAGGCTTTCATCAAATTAGACCTGGTGAGATATTCATTTGCCGAGTAAACTCCGTTCAGGTTTTCACCCGGAATTCCCATAAAATAAGGGAGACCTGCTCCGGTGGATACAAAGATTGCCTTAAATCCGTTTTTGAACAAATCATCTATGGTCAGAATCTTACCTATTACCATATTTACTTCGATCTTTACCCCAAGGCTTTTCACATAATCTATCTCTTTTTGTACTATTTCTTTTGGTAACCTGAATTCGGGAATACCATAAACCAGAACTCCTCCGGGTTTATGCAGGGCCTCGAATATAGTGGCCTGATAACCCATTTTTGCAAGCTCGGCTGCACAGACAAGACCGGCCGGACCCGATCCTATTACTGCGACTTTTTCCTTCGTGCATTTTTTTGTAACCTCTGACCATGCACATTCTTTGATTCCTTCCGCTATATGTTTCATTTCTCTATCCGCTACATACCGCTCAAGTCTTCCGATTGCCACCGGGTCGTCTTTGATGCCAAGTAAACATTCTTTTTCACACTGGTCCTCCTGAGGACAGACTCTACCGCATATTGCAGGAAGGCCGTTTCTTTCCCTAATTTTTTCAAGAGCCTCATCAAATTTTTTCTCCCTGACGAGTCTAATAAATTCCTTAATATCGATTTCCACAGGGCAGCCATTTATGCATTTTGGATTTTTACATTGGATACATCTGGACGCTTCACGCAGTGCATCTTCTTCGGTGTAACCAAGCGTGACTTCATTAAAATTACCGGATCGCTTCTCCGGATCCTGTTCGGGCATAGGTACCCGGGGGATTTTTTCTTTTTTTAATTCTTTTTTACTTATTCCTTCAGTCATCTCTCAAATCTTAAAATCAACCTTATGTAATAAACCCCCTCATTATAAGTGCTGACTCTCTTTAATTATTATAGAGGCAGCTTGCACTCATGTTTATAAAGATCGAAACAAATACCTTCATCGTCACAGTATATTTTTTGCCTGGACAGCAGGAGATCAAAATTTACCTGGTGTGCGTCAAATTCCGGCCCGTCAACACATACAAATTTAGTCTTGCCTCCCACTTCTACTCTGCATGCCCCGCACATACCAGTGCCATCAACCATTATGGAATTAAGAGATACTATAGTCTTTATATCATACGGCCTTGTGACCTCTGCCACCGCCGCCATCATTTGAGCCGGGCCAATTGCAACCACTCTTGCAATGCTTATCTTTTTATCTGTTTTATTGGATAAATCTTTATCCAGATATTCTTTTAAGAAAGAGGACACAAAACCGTGGTATCCTATGGAGCCGTCATCACTGCAGATGTATAATTCATCAGATGTATCCTTCATCTCTTCTTTTAAAATAAGAAGATTTCTACTTCTAGCTCCGATAATGGAAATTATATAATTACCTGCCCTTTTTAATTCCCTGGCTATTGGAAGAATTGGCGCGATACCTACTCCTCCGCCAATACAGATTACTCTGCCAAATTTTTCGATTTCGGAAGCATTTCCAAGCGGGCCTACCACATCCTGTATGCTGTCGCCCTGCTTTAAATTGGAAAGTAGCGTAGTGGTCTTACCTACTCTCATAGAAACCAGGCTGATCAATCCTTTTTTCCGGTCATAATCTGCAATAGTAAGGGGAATCCTCTCTCCTTCTTCGTTTACCCTTATAACTACAAAATTACCGGCTCTCGCTTTTTCTGCTATTAGCGGGGCTTTAATATAAAACCTGTCTATATCTTCTGTCAGTCTCTCTTTTTTAATAATTTTATACAAATACTCACCATTTTTTATTTATTTCAAATGTTTCTATTTTTAACCAAAAAAAATGGGCATAAGCCCTTCTTTAAAAAAATATTGTACAACAACATTAAAATTTGTCCACTAAAAATCATTACCTGTTTATATATTTGGATAACCCCTCCGCTATTTTCTCTAGCGAGTTTTTAAATTCCGGATCGGCTTCACATGGAGAAAAATATTTAAGGTCCGATTCCCTTACGCTGTCGCTGTAGGG